>NZ_JBFBAS010000048.1:0-39744 GCF_040682335.1 Streptomyces sp. NPDC051219 | reverse complement strand
TCGGCACCAAGCTCTATCGACGTCCTCCGGACGGGCACCAGCCCCGATTTTCCCGGCCACGGGGCGGGACCGACAGGGCCCGGGATGACTACCAAGGGGCCCTGCCTTCATGCGCCGACCGCCAGAAGATCACCCCGGCGGGAAACCCGTTCGACTTGCACGTTCCATGATCGGTTGAGATACGGCTTCTTACAGTCCCGTACGTGGCGAAGGTCGACGCTTGGCCTCCGCGTGCCCGATCTCAGCTGAGGTCGCGGGTGTCCCAGCCTGGTGGGAGTTTGGGCAGGCCGATAAGGGCGTCGATGCCGAGGTGTTCGAGGAGGAGGGCTTTGAGGCCGCGGCCGTCGATGAGTTCCATACGGCCGGTGCGTTGGGCGAAGTCGTGACTGGCTTTGCCGTACCAGGCGGTGGTGACGAGGATGCCCTTGGCGGCGGCTTTGTCGTGCATGACGCCGGCCAGCGCGCGGACCGCTTCGGCGGGGACTGTGTTCTTCGTGCGTTTGGCCTGGATGATGCACAGGCCGCCTATGATGGGGTCCTCGTTGGTGGCGACTGCGTCCACGCCATCGTCGCGGGATGCCTGGGTGACCCAGGCCTTGAGGCCGATCTCTTCGAACAGGCGCCGGATCAGGTGCTCGAACTCGATGGGGTCCAGGACGACGAGGTCGGGACGGCTGTCGAGGCCGGCGACGACGTCGACCTCCGGCGCGAGCTTGTACTTCTTGAGGTCGAAGGTGACCACAGGGCGTACCGGCTCGAGATCGTAAGGGTGCTGGGAGACCACCGCGTTGAGGTGCCGAAGGCACTGCACCGGGTCGAGTTCGGGCTCGTCCAGCACCAGGTCCTCGAACGTCTCACGGCTGGAGCGGACGCTGACCAGGCAGGGCCTGATCGCCTTGCCCGTGGCGCGGTCTTTGGAATGCGCATGCCCGTTGAATGCCACCACGTCCACCAACGACGGGGGAGTGACGGCGAAGGCCTCATCGATCGCCCGCAGTGCAAGCCGTGCCACCAGAGTCCGGTACAACTCTTTGACCTCGGCTTCCTTGCGCGGCTGCGGCACAACAGCCGGCGGCGCCGAGGCCTTGTAGCGGTACTGCGCCACCGTCGGCACGACGTCCTGGCCGGGTAGGTCGATCTCAAGAAGCAGCTGCCGCGTCTCGGGAGCGAACGCCGATCGCCACACGCCGCGCAGCCCCGCCGGATAGACCACCTGGGCAAGTGCACCATCGACGGCGTTCATCAAGCCGTCCGGCCCGTCCTGCAGCAGAGCCTCTTCCACCGCAATGCGGTGGACGTGCAGCCCCTGCGGTCGCCGCAGAAGGGCCGACTGCAGCTGCTCCACCTGTTCCTGCACGGCCGCGGTGCGCTCCACCGCCTCCCCGCGCAGCTGTTCACTCGCACGCTGCTTGGCTATGCGCGCTGCCTCCGCCGCTTGCAGCGCTGAGTCCCTCTTTCGCTGCTCCGCCTCCCGTTCCCGAGCCGCCTGCCGCTTTTCCAGATCCAGCACCACCTGCTGCGCCCGACGGGCCTCCTCGGTGTCCAGACGCTTCTTCTCCTTATGCGCGCGGGCCCACGCCTGCGCCTGCTCACGCTCCTGCTTGGCCTTCTCGCGCTCACGTCGAAGCCGTTCTTGCTCAGCGGCGCGAACCAGCCGGTCCTGCTCCTGCTGCTGGCGTTTCAGCTCGGCAGACTTCGCCTTCTGCGCATCGCGGTATGCCTGCATCAGCTGGGCCGCGAGTGACTTCTTCCGCGCCATGCTCCCCCCTCGGCCATGGTCCGACCTGGCAGAACTGCCCACCGTGCAAGGTGAATACTCTCGGCGACCGCTCCGCGATGCTACGGGCGGATCGGCGGGCAGGCTGGGGAATGGCCGCCCGACCTGACGCCGATTGTCCGGCAGGCCGGTCCTGTTCAGCTCAGAGAGTCACCTCGGCCCCCTGGCGCGACTGCTCGACGAATCGCACCGCACTGGGCTTGGACTGGTGGCCTTCGTCGGAAGCCGGCCTGAGTCGTCCCTCCTGCCTTGCTGGCGCGGTCAGCGCATGCCCCGCCGGGTCAGGGGGGATCGGTTCGTCGGAGGTCTGCATACAGGCGGGCTGTGACGCCGGGCTGGCCGGGCAGGCGCCGGACGGCCGTAGCGAACCAACTCGCCGCTGCCTCTCAGGGTGAGGCGCGCTGTTCCTGCCGTCTTTTCGTAGTGAAGTGCCAGATCCGGCGCGTTCCGGGATTGCAATCAAGGCACCAGACAGGCCCATGCTGCGGAGTGATCAGGGGCGGTGCCTGTGCGGAGAGGCATACTGTCACGCTGGCCTGCGCCAGCGTCCCGCTGCTTAGAAGTGATGACGCTGCTTGACGAGCCCGGCACATCCGGTGCCGGGCGGCTCGGGCTGCTGTGTGGTGGGGCTTGTTGTCGCAGACGACCTCCAGGTGATGCAGCCGGCCGGGTATCGATTTTGTTGATGGGTGGGGTGGGCTTGAGATTCGGGATACCGCAGCGTGTGCTTGCGGGCTGTTTGGCTGCAACGGCGTTCACGGCCGGATGCGGGGGTGCCGCAGGGAAGACGGAGGTGGCCGAGAGGTCTCAACGGCCTGACACACCGATTGCGGTAAGCGGGAAAGTGCTGGGGCAGCGCGAGCTGGAGCAGGCTGCCGTCTCCAGAGAAGATCTTCCCAAGCGTGCATTTGATGCGTTGCTGGATCCGATCTCGACCGAACGGTCAGCGGTGGACCCCGCTCCCTGCCAAGCGGTCGCGGACTCGGCCGGTCTGGCGAGCTGGATCCTGCCCAAGGCCCGTGTCAAGCAGGTGATCGGCTCCGCGGAAGGCGACCACGGGGGTTCAATGGCGTTGGCCTCGCACACGCCCACGGAGGCCGCGGGGATGATTCAGCAGGTGCAGACCGCAGTACGCTCCTGCAAGGCCTTCACGCAGGCGTTCGGCTTCGCTTATGAGGCCGTCACACCTCTGCCGGATCCGGAACTCGGCGACGAGTCCGTGTCCTTCCGGCTGCTTCAAGTGGTCTCATCGGAAGGCGTAAAGCCGCTGAAGGTGCCGATGACGGTCATCGTGGTGCGCGCGGGCACAACCGTCGCAACATTCCAGGCCGCAAACATCAAACGTGACGGCCACGCTGTCGTACCAAGCGACGTCGTGAACAAACAACTGACCAAGCTCACCGAAGCCGCGCGTTAAGAAGGGTCAGCGCTGTGCCCACCGTTTCAGAGCCGCACGGCGCGCAGCCGTAGCCGTCGTACGGATCTACGTGGTCGGGGGCCCGGGGGATTGCCCCCGGGCCCCTTCGCGTATGCAGGTGGCCTTGGTCCGGACGCCGGGACCAGCACCCATCGGCATCGCCACGCTCTCGCTGGCCGTGATGCCGTTCTTGTCTGCCGGCCCAGCGCAAGGCGCTGCGTGGTGCCTTGGCCGGGGGTGTTCGGGTTGTTGGTGCGTCCTGGTGATCGCCGCTTAGGGCTGGTTCGCGGAGCGTGCAGCTTCCTGACGTGCATGTTTCTGTCCCGGAAGTCTATTGATCGTGTTCCCCAAGACTGTTTACAGTTCCCTTCGCGGTCTTTCACGAGACCGCTTTTCTGTATGTGGGTCTGGGGAGGCCCCGAAGGGGTGGGGTGGGCTATGCCTGCGGGCAGACGACGGCTGTTGGGCCGTGTCATGGGAACTGTGCTGGGGATGGCGCTGGTAGCGGGTGGTTCGCCGGCGGTCGCGTTGAGCGCCGACACGGCACAGCAGGCGGCCTCGTCCTCGGGTGCGGGGGAGTCTCCGTCGGCGCTGGCTGCGGCTTCGGGTGAGCCGGTCGAGGTGGTGGCGGAGCGCACCGAGTACACGCAGACGATGGCGAACCCGGATGGCACGTTCACGCTAACGCAGTCGACAACCCCGCAGCGGGTGAGAGCGGATGACGGGTCGTGGGAAAGTGTGGATGCGACGCTGGAGCGGCGGGTGGACGGCACGGTAGGCCCGAAGGCCGCGGTGGTCCATCTCGCGTTCTCCGGTGGCGGCAGCGGTAAGGACCTCATCCGGCTGAGCAATGACCGTGGCGCGCTCACGCTGGGCTGGCCCGGCCAGCTGCCGCAGCCGCAGCTGAACGGGGACACGGCTACCTATCCCGAGGTACTGGAGGGTGTGGACCTGAAGCTGACGGCGACGGCCGAGGGCTTCAGGGAAGTGCTGGTGGTCAAGTCGGCTGCGGCGGCGGCAAATCCGGCCCTGGAGGAGATCAAGCTGGCCGCGGCGGGCGATGGTCTGCGGATCGAGCCGGGTGCGGGCGGCGGTATCCGGGCGGTCGACGGGGACGGCAACACTGTCTTCAAGGGTCCGGCCGGGCTGATGTGGGACTCCGCCGGCTCCACGGCATCCGGCGAGCGAGCGTCTCGGACCCTGAGGTCCCTTCCCCCGGCCCAGGCGCAGACCGCGGAGGAGCCGCCGGTCGATGAGAGCGCACGGCCCGGCGACGGCGACGCCAGCTCCATCCTTCCGGTGAAGGTGGAAGAAGGTGCGGTCACGGTCGAGCCCGACCTGGAGCTGCTGCGCGGCGAGGAGACGGTCTACCCGGTCTTCATCGACCCGCCGATGGGGGCGGGTCACTCGGAGCGCACGGTCCTGTCTTCGGATGGGGACCGGTTCTGGGCTTTCGACGGTGATTACGGTCTCGGTAAGTGCGGCAGCGCCGATGGCTACTACTGCGGCAACGGCTATGTGAACCGCATCCTGTTCGAGTTCGCGCCGACCAAGCTGACCGGCAAGAAGATCATCGATGCGACGTTCCGTGCGTATGAGACGTGGTCGTTTAACTGCACTGCGCACTGGGTGGATTTGAAGCGGACCAACAACATCTCCGAGGGCACCCGCTGGCCGGGGCCGTCGGTGCTGGACCACATCGGCGACACGAACATTTCGGCCGGCCGCGGGGACAACTGCAGCCCGTCGCAGCCCGATTCGTGGGTGGAGTTCAACGACAGCTCCGCCGAAACGGACGAGAATCTCTCCTCGACGGTGCAGACCTTCGCTGATGGCGGCATCGCCCGGTTGACGCTGATGCTGAAGGCGAAGGATGAGACGGACCCGCGGGCGTGAAGCGGTTCAACGAGAACGCCGAACTGCAGGTCATCTACGTCCCCAAGCCCGGCATGACCACAGGCGTCGGTGTCGCCACCGGCACAGGCACGACGTACAGCTGCGCGAAGACAGTCGCCGACGCCGCGGTCGTCACCGTGGTGAACCCGAGCGTAAGAGCCACGGTGCAGACACTGGTGCAGCCGAAGACGAATGAGGGCGAGTTCCGCGGCTCGCTGCGCGCCTACTTCGCCGTCGAGAAGCAGAAACCCGACGGCACCTGGGTGGGTGCCTGGACTGCTACGTCTCCGGCATCCGGGTTCGTCATGGACGGAATGGAGGAGTCGCTCAATACCGCAGCGCTGGTGGAGAACGGGGTGTACCGGCTGAAGACCCTCACGCAGTCCTACTGGACCACAGGCGGAGTCACGTCGAGGCTGTCCGGCGCGTTCTCGGCGCCGTGCCACTTCAGGATCGATACGACCGTTCCGGTCCCCCCGAAGATCACCAGTGGGCTTCCGTACAGCGACTGCACCGACTGCGAGGCGACGGGCGGGCCCGGCATCCCGGGCGACTTCACGTTCGCACCGGGTGACGCCGCCGCCGACATCAAGAGCTACCGGTGGCGCCTGGAACCCACCCCGCAGTCCGGCGGCAAGGTGGTCGCGGGATCGACCGTGACAGTCAACGATGTCACGCCACTGCACGCTGGCACGCAAACGCTCGTGGTCGAGGCGAGCGACCTGGACGGCCAGGGCCGGGCGCGGTGGGGTGGTGAGGCCCGGTTTGTCTTCCAGGTAGCCACCGCGCAGGGGCCGATGGGCCGCTGGCGCTTCGCCGCAGACGGCACAACTTCGGGCTCGACTGTGCCCAGCACCGCCGACAGCACCACCGAGGGCGTCAAGCACGACATCACCGTGCACGCACCGGTGGCACAGTCGGCGACGTGGTCGGCCATGAGCCGCCGAGGTGAGGGCGACTACTCACTGCAGCTCAACGACACGATTGCTGACCCCGCACAGCGGACCGGGCACGCCTCCACGTCGGCGCCTGTGGTGGACACCAAGAACTCGTTCACCGTTTCGGCGTGGGCCTACCTGACCGACGCCTCGCAGGCTCGCACGGTCCTGTCCGCCCCAGGCAGCAACGGCACCGCTTTCGCCCTGTCTTACTCGGCTTCGGCCAAGTGGTGGGAGTTCAGCCGCACCGACCACGACCGGGCAGGCGCTTCTGTCACGGTGCGCTCTGCCGCGGTCGCCGAAAGTCCGCCCCTGCGGGTGTGGACCCACCTGACCGGTGTGTTCAACACCCAGGGTGACGCCGACAGGACGAACGACACGATCCAGCTCTTCATCAACGGCAGCCCTCAAGGTGCGCCGGTGAAGCTGGCCGCCGTCGCATTCGCGTATGAGGCGTGGACGGCTTCGGGCCCGGTCGAGTTCGGCCGGACGAAGGTCGCCGGCGTCTATGGCCAGTACTTCATGGGCCGGATCGACGAGGTCGCGATCTGGAAGCGCGCCATGTCAGAAGAGGAGATCCGCCTCGAGGGCGCACTGACGGAAGCAGGGGTGCGGGCCACGGAACTGGTTCGCCGTTGGGAAGCGGAATCCGCTACCGCAGACGCGACGGAACTTGCTGACGCCTCTCGCTACCAGGCAGCCGGTATGAAGCTCTTCTCGGCGGCAGTCGTCAACGAGCCCAACGACGAGGTGGTGCTCAACGGCTCCTCCAGCTACATGAGTAGTAGTGGCCCGGCGATCGACGAGACAGGCTCGTTCACTGTCACGGCCCGAGTGAGGCTCGACAGCCTGCAACTCGCGGGCAAGCCCGTCGGCTACCGGGCCCAGATCTTCGGCCAGGCAGCCCCCGGTGCCGGCGAGTCCTCGTGGGCACTGTGGGCGGAGAAGGTTTCCACCGCCAAATATGTGTGGCGCTTCGGACGGACCGCCACGGATACCGTCGGCAACATGGTCGAGACTGCATCGGTGACGTCCATGGCCGCGGCAGTCCTGGATGAGCATGTCCAGGTGACGGGCGTCTTCGACGCGGCCGCCAAGAGCACCGACGACGGCTTTGGCAAGACCTACCTCTACCTCGGGGCCGCGGAGCAGACGGCTGAGGAGAAGGCGAGCTTTACGACGCCGATGCAGGGCTCAGGTTCTCTCGCTGCCGGCCAAGGCTCCGCAGGCGGGATCACTGGCCACCATCTGCCCGGCGCACTGCAGGAGATGCGTATCTGGACTGGAGCCATGGCCAAAGATCAGATTGACTCCCAAGTCACCGGATCAAGCGTGTAATCACGTATACCGGGCGGCAGCCAGCGTAGAGGCTGCCGCCCGGCGACGGGCTGGAACACCGGCCCGCAGTTCCACGCATTGCCTTTCACCATCACGGACTCCGTTCCTAGCACCTGCTGGGACCGGCGGGTGCGTGCCGCCTTCGGGCGGTACTTCAGGGAGCGGAACAGGATGAACAGGTTCGGGGCGGCCATACGCAAGGGCGGTCGGAGACCGGGACAACTCCGCTGGACACGGCGGATTGCCGCCGTGGTCGGCTTCACCTTGCTTCCGGGTCTGTTGACTCCGGTCGCGTTTGCCGATGATCCCGATCCGCTGGGGCGGCCGAAACTGCCGGCGCACCGGGCCGACAAAGTCGTGCCGTTCCCGGAGAAGGTGAACAAGAAGACCGCCGCAGTGCTCAAGAAGGCGGCGGCCGCCGACCGGGCAGCGACCAAGCGCGCGGCGAAGGACCAGGCCAGGAGTGTCACCTGGCCCAAGGCCGGCAAGGCGCAGCTGACCTTGCCCGCGACCGGCACCGCCAAGGCCACGCCTGGCGCGCTGCCGGTGACCTTGTCGCCTGGGGCCAAGGTGGCCAAGGGCAAGCGGCAGGCCCCGGCTGCGGGCTCTGCCACCGTGCAGGTGCTGGACCAGGAGCAGGCCGCCAAGCTCGGGGTCAAGGGCCTGGTCCTGACGGTGACCGGCCCGGCCAGGGGTGGTTCCGCCGAAATCGGCGTCGACTACTCGGCTTTCGCCTCCGCCTACGGCGGTGACTGGGCCGGCCGCCTGAAGCTCCAGCGCCTGCCCAACTGTGCGTTGAGCAACCCCGGTGCGGCGAAGTGCCGTACCCGTACGCCGCTTGACTTCATTAACCACCGGCGCGACGAACGCCTGACCGCGCCCGTGGCGTTCACCACCGCCGCCCGCACCCCCGCCACGGCAGGAGCCCCGGCGGGTGCGAAGGCGGCCGGCCCGGCCGGGCAGACGATGGTGCTGGCACTGGCGGCCGGCGACAGCTCGGCTTCGGGTGACTTCAAGGCGACCCCGCTCGCCGCGTCGTCGACATGGGAGGCCGGTGGCTCGTCCGGATCGTTCACCTGGTCCTACCCGCTGCGGGTGCCGCCGTCCGCGGCCGGCCCCAAGCCGGACCTGTCGATCTCCTACGACTCCGGCAGCGTCGACGGCCGCACCGCCTCCACCAACAACCAGGGCACCGTCATTGGCGAGGGCTTCGACCTGACCTCGTCGTACATCGAGCGCAAGTACGGCTCCTGCGAAGACGACGGCCAGGACGACAAGTTCGACCTGTGCTGGAAGTACGAGAACGCCTCCCTGGTCCTGAACGGTAAAGCGACTGAGCTGGTCAAGGACGACACCAGCGGTGTGTGGCGGCTGAAGAACGACGACGCCTCTACCGTCACCCACTCCACCGGAGCGGACAACGGTGACGACAACGGCGAACACTGGACGGTTACCACCGGTGACGGCACCAAGTACGTTTTCGGCCTCAACAAACTCGACGGCGCAGCAGCTACCGACCGTACTCAGTCGGTATGGACCGTGCCGGTCTTCGGCGACGACGCTGGCGAGCCGGGCTATGCGGACGGCACCAGTTTCTCGGGCAGGGACAAGCAGCAGGCCTGGCGGTGGAACCTCGACTACGTCGTCGATACCCACGACAACGCCATGACCTACTGGTATGAGGCCGAGGAGAACAACTACGACAAGCTCGGCGACGACACCACCGGCACCGCCTACACCCGCGGCGGCTACCTGAAGGAAGTCCGCTACGGACAGCGCGCCGGGGCCCTGTTCTCCGCCACCCCCGCCGCCTCGAACAAGGTCACCTTCGGCTACGTCGAGCGGTGTGTGGCCGCGGCTCCCGGTTGTTCGTCTCTGAACGAGGACACCCGTGACAACTGGCCGGACGTGCCGCTGGACGCGGTGTGCAACACCGGCGACAAGTGCACCGGCAACGTCGGCCCGTCGTTCTTCACGCGCAAGCGGATGACCGGCGTCATCACCCATGCCTGGGACGCGGCCGCCACCACCCCGGCCTACGCGGAAGTCGACACCTGGGCGCTCAAGCAGACGTACCTCGACCCGGGCGACACCGGTGACTCCACCGACCAGTCCCTGTGGCTGGACGAGATCCGCCACACCGGCAACCGCGGCACCGCCCTCACCCTCGACCCGGTCACGTTCTACCACGAGTTCCTCGCCAACCGCGTCGACAGCGGCAGCGACAACATCCTGCCCTTCTACAAGCCGCGCCTGGTCGCCGTCACATCCGAGACCGGAGCCGAGACGACCATCAGCTACTTGCCGCAGGACTGCGTCGCCGGGCAGACGATGCCCCGGGCTGATGAGAACACCCGGCGCTGCTACCCGGTCTGGTGGTCCCCCAACGGAGGACCGGACCCCATCCTCGACTGGTTCCACAAGTACCCGGTCATGGCCGTGGTCACCGACCCCAAGGGCGGCTCCGAAGCTGTCGAGCACACCTACCAGTACGAGGGCGGCGGCGCCTGGCACTACAACAACGACCCGATGACCAAGGAGAAGGAACGCACCTGGTCCCTGTGGCGCGGCTTCGGACGCGTCACCCACTTCACCGGCGCCGGCCGGGACGGCAAGCCGCGATCCAAGACCGTCACGATCTACCTGCGCGGCATGAACGGCGACCGCGTCCTGACCCCTGACGGCACAGCCCTCGACCCCGACAGGCGCAAGACCGTCACCGTCGGCGGCATCCTCGCCGGCACAGCCACCGACCTCGACCCGTTCGCCGGGTTCACCCGCGAGACCGTCGTCTACAACGGCGACGTCCCGGTATCCGACACCGTCAACAGCGCCTGGACCAAGCGGACGGCTATTCAGCACAAGTCCTACGCCGACACCGAGGCGTACTTCGTCCGGGTCTCCGCCGTCAACGCCCGCACCAACCTCAACACCACCGGCACCCCGTCCTGGCGCCTGCGCACCACGACCACCACCTTCGACGACTACGGCATGCCGGTCACCGTCTGGGACAGCGGCGACAAGGCCACCATCAGCGGCGACGAAACCTGCACCCGCACCTGGTACGCCCGCAACGACATCGTGGGCATCAACAACCTCGTCTCCCGCACCCGCGTCACCTCCAACCTCAAGACCGCGCCGGTCGCCGACCCGTGCACCATCACGGATGCGAACCTCGACCTGCCGAGCAATTCCACGACGCCCGGCAACGTCATCTCCGACACGGCCATCGCCTACGACTCCACCACCTGGACCGAGACGCAGCAGCCCACCAAGGGCGAAGTGAAGTGGACCGGCCGCGCCCAGGCCTACACCACCGCCGACGCCCCGGTCTGGCAGAAGACGTCAACCACCGCGTACGACACTCTCGGCCGCCCCACCACCGTCAAGGACACCAACGACACCGTCACCGCCACGACCACGTACGCCCCCGTGGCCACCGGCCCGCTGACATCCATGACGCTGGAGAACGCCAACCTCCACAAGACCACCACGCTCGTCAACTTTGCCACCGGCGCGCCGACGAAGGTGACCGACCCCAACGGCAACGTCACCGAGACCGAATACGACGCGCTGGGCCGCACCACCAAGGTCTGGCTGCCCAACCGTGACAGGGAACTGGGCAAGACGCCCAACTACGTCCACGCCTACAGCGTCACCGCCACCGACATGCCCTGGGTGTCCACCGCCGCGCTCAAGGGCGACGCCTCCGGCTACAACACCACCTACGCGATCTACGACGCCCAGCTGCGCCCCCGCCAGGTCCAGACCCCGTCCCCGTCCGGCGGCACGGTCGTCGCGCTGACCCTCTACGACGAGCGCGGACTGGCAGTCTCCGCCCAGGCTGACATCTGGGCCCACGACAAAGCCCCCTCCGGCACGCTCGTGCAGACCGAGGGCGGCGCCGCACCCACCCAGACCGACACCACCTACGACGGCGCCAGCCGGCCCATCAAGGCCGTCACCAAGAACTACAACGTCGTACGCCACACCATCGACACCACCTACTCCGGCGGCACCGTCACCACCACCGCCCCGGCCGGCGGCCAGGCGACCACAATCGTGACCAACGCGCTCGGCCAGACCACCCAGCGCCGCGAGTACCCAGGTCCGCAGCCAACCGGCACCCCCACCACCACCGACTACACCTACACCCCGGCCGGCCAGCCGGACACCATCACCGGCCCGGACCAGACCAAGTGGTCCTACGGCTACGACCTGTTCGGCCGCCAAACGTCAGCGACCGATCCGGACAAGGGCAAGACCACCACCGCGTACAACCCACTCGACCAGGCGATCAGCACCACCGACTCCCGTACCAAAACGCTGCTGACCGAGTACGACCAACTCGGCCGCAAGACCGGCCTGTGGGACGGCACCAAAACCGACACCACCAAACTGGCCGCATGGGAATACGACACCCTCGCCAAGGGCCAGGCCGACAAGGCCATCCGCTACGTCGGAGGCGTGACCGGCAAAGCCTTCACCAGCACCATCACCGAATACGACCCGCTCTACCAGGCAACCGGCAGCAAACTCACCCTGCCCGCCGACGACCCGCTGGTGACAGCAGGTGTGCCGCAGACCCTGTCCTTCAGCACCCTCTACAACCTCGACGGCTCGGTAAGGCAGGCCGGCAACCCGGCCGTGGCCGGCCTCGCCTCAGAGATCGTCGGCAACGAATACAACTTCAAAGGCGTCGGCCTCCAGCTCACCGCGAGCGGCACCACCGGCTACCTGCAGGGCGCCGGCTACTCGCCGCTCGGCGACCTGACACAGCTGAGCCTAGCCACCGACCCGACCTCCACGAAGAAGCTCTACCTCAGCTACCAGCACGAGGCCGGCACCCGCCGACTGAAGAACTCCTTCGTCACCTCCGACACTCACGCCTACCGCCTGCAGGACCTCCAGTTCCGGCAGGACCTGGCGGGCAACGTCACCTCCATCTTCGACAAGTCCACCCTGGGCGGCACCGGCAAGACCGACAACCAGTGCTTCACCTACGACGGCCACCGCCGCCTGACCGAAGCCTGGACTCCCAGGACCGCCGACTGCGTCACCACCGGCCGCACCACCGCCAACCTCGACGGCGCAGCCCCCTACTGGAGCAGCTACACCTACACAGCCGCCGGCCAGCGCAACACCGAAACGACGCACGCGACCGCAGGAAACACCACCACCAACTACACATACGGCACCACCACCGGCCAGCCCCACCCGCTCGCCAAGACGGTCACCGGCACCACAACCAAGACCTACGCCTACGACAAGGCCGGCAACACCACCACCCGCCCCGGCACCCAGGCCACCCAGACCCTGACCTGGAACACCGAAGGCGAACTCGCCACCACCACCGAACCCGTAGTAGGCACCAAGCCGGCGCTGGGCACCAGCTACCTCTACGACGCGGCCGGTGAACTCCTCATCCGCCGCCCCACCACAGCCGACGGCGACACAGTCCTCTACCTCGGTGCCACCGAAGTCCGCCTCACCAAGCAGGGCACCACCACAACCCTGTCCGGCACGCGCTACTACACCGCCGCCGGCCAGACCATCGCCGTACGTACTGCCACCAAGGGCACGATCGGCACCAAACTCAACTTCCTCGCCGCCGACCATCACGGCACCTCAAGCCTCGCCGTCGACGCCACCACCCTGGCCGTCACGAAGCGCTACACCACCCCCTTCGGCGCCCCCCGCGGCACCAAGCCGACCACCTGGCCCGACGACAAGGCCTTCCTCGGCAAACCAGCCGACACCACCACCGGCCTCACCCACATCGGCGCCCGAGAATACGACCCCGCAATCGGCCAATTCATCAGCGTCGACCCCCTCCTCGTCCCCAGTAGCCCTCAATCCCTCAACGGCTACAGCTACGCCAACAACACCCCAGTCACCAGCAGCGACCCCACGGGAATGTGCGCGGAGGTCGACTGCCCCGCCCACGGAGTAACACCTCTACCGGATGGCTCCCCCCACCAGCAAAAGCCCTCCAGCGGCGACAGCGTCCACGCCGATCAAGGAACGGCGGACGGCAGCAGCCAACAGGAGGCTGATGAGAATGCTTTGATGGATCTTCTTCCGCGGACGGACGACCCTGACCGGTTGACGCAAATGTGGATGAATTACTACCGGGTCGACGGAGGCGACTATTGGCAGTCAATCGTCGGAGACGGCGATAGGACTGCCATTGCGTGCTATGGCCGAGATGCCTGTCGCGAAGCATTTGCATATCTAACAAACACTGGGGACGTAGCCGGGGCAAAAGAGATCGCGGCGACGTACTGCGTCAGAAATTCCTCCAAATGCGCAGGTGCGGCGCGCGACTATCGGACAACTAAGGCGATCCTGGAACTTCTTCCAGAGCTCGCCGCCGCATCGCGTGGTGCCCGTTTGGGGCGTACGTGCGCTCGGTGTTTCTTGGCCGGTACCGACGTCCTTATGGCTGACGGGACAACCAAGGACATCGAGAAGATCGAACTTGGTGACCAAGTGGTGGCCACAGACCCGGAAACGGGCGAGAGTGGGCCAAGGAAGGTAACCGCCCTCATCATCACAGAGGACGACAAGCACTTCAACAAGCTGTCCATCGCCACTGATGATGGCGTCGAAACACTGACAGCAACCCACGAACACCCATTCTGGTCACCGTCGGAGGGCCGCTGGGTCGAGGCCCGGGATCTAAAGTCCGGCACGACATTGCGCACGGATGACGGCAACACCGTCATCGTGACGGCGAATCGTGCCTTCAGTAAGCACGCGCGAACGTACAACCTCACGGTCGACGACCTCCACACGTACTATGTGCTGGCTGGCGAGACGCCGGTACTCGTTCACAACAGCAACTGTTCTCCATTCACCGACGGAGATATCTGGGACGGTTCATTCGATGTTGGAGGGCAGACGGTTGAGGCCATGGCGACCGTCAGAGCGGCCGGAGACACCGTGCATCTGGACGGATTGATGGTCTTTCCGAAGGGGACTCAGGGGCTGAGTCGCGCCCCGATTGGGCCAGATGCAATCCGGCAGATGAAGAGCTCCATCGCCGAGCAGGCGAGATCCCAGGGGTATAGCACCGTCGTGCTGAACTATGAGCGGCATATCCCGAAACCGGACGGCAGCATCTACAAGCGCCCAGGGTCGATGACCTTGGACGTCGCAAAGATCCTAGGAGATTAGAGAATGGATCGGTCTCGACTGGATGGGTTGGTATCGAGCATCGCGGGTCGAGGGCAAGTGGAGCGGGAACCGGTATTCCGAGAACTGCGAGAACTGGGCCTATCGCCGATCGAAGCAATCTACGTAGCTTCTCGTGTACTTGGCCTGTCTTTGCCCGAGGCGAAGACCGCGATATATGCGAGCGCCGCCTGGCGTGATCAGCAGGAGGATTGGCAGCGGCTTCAGTCTGGCCTTGAGGAGTGAAGATGCTCGCCAGCCTAAAGTCGTGGTAGCAAATTCGAAGCCCCGTCAGGTGTCTCCTGGCGGGGCTTCAGCGTGCTCTGACGGCAGTAGTTGACGGCAACGTCAACGGACGGGTGCCGCACACAATGGCGGGCCGTCGCCGTCGTCGGGCTGGCTGGTGGTCTCAAGGTCGTGCCATGACTCGATCCTTTCACGAAATCGAGCCTCCATTCGAACCGGGGCGGTTCACGGACGTCGACCCGAGCGCCGTGACGTTGAGCAGGCGCAGGACGTGCGAGACCGCCAGGACCGCATTGCCAGTCGTCTGCAGAAGTACCTGGACCGTGGGCAGGCATGACCGCCGCCCGCGGACCGGCCCCGGGCAAGAGGCGACCCTCGGCAGGCCGCACCGTCACTCGTGCCGGTGGTTCAGCCCCGCGCCGACCCCGGCCCGCCGGCGACGTGCGCCAGAGTGGGAAGATGCCCCGCCGGATCGTGCCCCTGCTCCTCGCTGTTGTGCTGGGCGCGACCGGATGCACGTCCGTGGCCCCCTCGATGCGACCCCCGACGCCGAGCCTGGCACCGGCGGGGCACCCCTCGCCCGCACCGGTCGAGTGGCCTCCCGTGCAGCCCCCGGCCCGGGCCGAACTCGCCCCGGCCGAGCTGGACACCAAGCCGACGAAGGAGAAGTCGGCCAAGCCCGACGCACCTAACCGGTCGGCCGATGACGGGCCGTCGTCACCGCCGCGGCGGAGGTACGTGCCACCGGATCCGCCGCGGCGGGCCCCGGCTCCTGACCGGAAGCCCGAGCACTCCAGGCCTCAGCCCTCACCGAGCCCGCCGCGCCCCTCCTACGGGATGAGGAGCGTGTGCGCCGCATCCGATGGTGTGGCAGCGCCCTACGTGACTGCGCTGTGCCGAGACGCCTTCGGCCACTGACAGCGGCCCGGTGCTTCCCGCACCAGCCCAGCCCGGCGACTGATCGACCGGGGTCATCTCTGTCCACGACCCGTCGCCTGTCAGTGCTCTGTACGACACTGGGACCATGGCGAGGTATCCGCGGGTCGAGTGCCCGGTGTGCGGCGGCATCTATGCCGGCGCACCGACGAGTGCGCTGGGGATGGTGTCCGTGCACGACCACAAGCGCAATCGCCGCGCCCTGGTGCTCTGCGCGGGCAGCATGGCACGGGTGCCCGCGGTTGATGCCACCGCGTATCAGGACGAGTTGCCCGAGACCGCCGCAGGAACCCCGGTGCCAGAGCCCATCGCCCTCTTCTGACAACTCTGCATGGGACTCATATAGACGGGCTCAAGGCCTCAGCCGCTGACCGGCTCTCCATCCCGCTTGTCCAGCCCTACTACATCCGGGAGAAGACGCTCGAAGGCCCAGGTCACCGCGGCGGCCAAGGGCAACCACGGCGGACGACCGGAGGTCATCGACGACGACGTGCTCACCTTCGCCGTCGCGCTGAAGAACAAGGGCGTCCCCCCGTCCTCGGCATCGTGAAGAAGCTCGTCATCAAGACCGGGAAGAACGCGGGCAATAACCCATCGGCCGCCTCGCTCTACCGGGCCCTGTCCGAAGCCGAGGACGCCGCGGCGGACGACGGCCTGCCGCTCCGGCCCAAGGCCGTCCGCATCCGCCGGCCCGAGGACCCGCTCACCCCCGAAAAGATCGACGGCGGGCGGCGGTTCTCTACGGGTCCGGCACTGGCGACCTCGCGTAATCGTGAGTCGCGCTCCGCCAGTGGGGGCTGTGCTCACTGTGAGTGGCCGCCAGTCTCAGCCCCTTTCCCCTGCCGCCGGGCAGGTCGGCCGTTCCGCCCCGACTCACCTGTCCGCGCTCCTCAACGAGATCGGTGTTCCCGGCTGCAGTTGCTCATGGCGCTGCCAGGCTGACCTCCTCAACGAGATAGGCGGCGTGGAGTCGATATGCGCAGGCGAGTCCGTACGCAACGGTGATTCACTGGCCCGATGAGCACGTTCGACGAGTACCTCACGGACTGGGAGTTCGGCGAGGACTGGCGGCCAGTGGTCGAGCACCTGGCGGCCCGCGTCACGAGCTGGCCCAGGGGGGCGCCGGAACCTGAAGACTTTTGCGTGGACTTCCCCGTCGACGTCCTATGGACAGACGGCCTGCTGGTGTGGACGAGCCTGGTAGACCCCGTGCGCAATATGATCAGCACCTGCTTGGGCGGCCAGATCGACCGTACGGGTCTTCGCTGCGGCATCCTGAACCCCCATAATCCGGGAGACCATCTCGACTGCCGCTTCGTCCTTCTCGGCGAAGGAAGATCCCTTTCTGATCTGGCAGATGTGCTTCTGGATTGGGTGGCCGCCGAGGCCGCACGTCTTTCCACCAGTCGACCGCAGCCCCTACGCGCGCCGGGATCCGTGCAACCGGAGGGTGACCGCTCCCGGGCTCGTGTTCACCGTGAGTGGTCGCCGGGGGCATAGTGCCGCCAGGTTCCTCCTGCCTCGGCGGCGAGCTGGGCGGTGGTGTCGTCGTGGTAGCCGAGCATGCGGGCGATCACGGGTGCGGGGGCCTGGAGGACGAGGTGGCGGATGGCCGCCGTGCGTCCTCGCTGGGTGGGGAAGCCCAGGTGGCGAAGCCTGAGTTCGAGCGTGTGCGGGGTCATGGGCTGTCCAGCCCTGCGGCCGGGAAAGAGCCACCGGGCGTTTGGGTTCGTGGCGGTCATGGAGTACCCCGTACGTCCCCGTCTCCACGCCAGGCATCGCCGCACGCCAGAACCGCTGGTCGTCCAGGTCCTTGAAGCGGGGCTGAAGTTGTAGCCCAGGATGCGGAAGATGCCGAACACGATGTCGGAGTACGAGGCGTTGTCGGTGGCGATCATCTCCGGCTTCACCCCGCCGTCGAGGTTCAGCAGGGCGTCCAGATCCGCGCCGTGCGCCTCGACCAGCACCTTCGCCGCCCGCGCCAGCGTCCGCGACGCCTTCTCCAGCTGCGGCAGCGTCGACAGCCGCTCCTTGTCCGTCGCCCGCTTCGCCGTGCTGATCAGCCGCGTCGCCATCAGCACCGAGAACAAGTCCAGCGCCTCGTCGATCGCCTTCGCCTCCAGGTGGCGCATCACCGCGGCGAGCATCGCCGTGCGCTTGGGCTCCGCTGCCCGCTCCAGACTTGCGGCCTTGGGCCCCAGCCCGTACCGGGCCAGCGCTGCGAGCCGGTTCGGCGGGATCTGCGACAACTTCAACCGGCCCAGCTGGAACGCGCCGATTTCATCGACCCGCTCCAGCGACCGCGCGAACGCGGTGCCCGTCGTCCGCGTCGGCGGCCGGCGCAGCCGCTCCAGCTCCGAGTACCGGCCCCCCTCCGGCGTCACCAGCGTGGCCACCAGGTCCGCCGGCAGCACCGGGTCCGCCCGGTGAGCGGCCCTGGCGACGGTGGCGTGCAGGCGCTTCTCCGCGATACGGCGGACCTCAGACACCTGCCGGGCCAGCACGCTCACCCCCGGCAGCAGCACACGGTTCCGCCGCAGCCAGCCCACCGCCTGGTTGAACAGCGCGACCGGCCCCTCCGCGTGCATCCACGCCCGGCCGTGCAGGAACGTACGGAACCTCCGCCCCCACTCCGGATCGTCGTACGGGTGGTACCCGTAGGCGTCCCGGATCTCCCACCCGTGTTCGTACGCCGTCTTCGGCCGCTCGGTGTACCGCTTCACGCACGACGGGTCATGTCCCACACCGCCGCGAGCCGCTACGCGGCCATCGCCCAGAGCCTGCTCGACGACCAGGTCGAGCAGGCCGCCGAGGGTGAATGAGTATCGTGCCGATTCAGTGGCGACTGTCTCGTCTCATGCTAATTGGCCCCTGTCGCAGGTGATCTGGTCCGATTCGCTCGTCGGCTCAGGCGACCTGGTCTGTTGGCGCTACTCATGTCACGCGAGACCTCGACCGCACGGCGATGAAACCCCGGGATCTCGGTGACCAGCACGCGCCGCTACGGTGGACCGATGTCATCGATCAAGAAGTTCCAAGTCACCTTCGACTGCGCAGAACCTGAGCGCCTCGCTCGTTTCTGGTGCGAGGTGCTGGGGTACGTCGTACCGCCGCCACCGGAGGGGTTTGCCACTTGGGACGACTTCAAGCGCTCGCAGCCACCTGAGCAGCGGGATTCATGGTTCGCCTGCAGTGATCCCTCAGGTGTGGGCCCGCGACTGTACTTCCAGCGCGTCCCCGAAGGCAATGCCGCCAAGAACCGGCTGCATCTTGACGTGCGGGTCGGCACTGGACTCGTGGGTGAAGAGCGCCTCGCCGCACTTGAAGCCGAATGCGCACGACTGGTCCCGCTCGGCGCGGTACACGTGCGAACGCTGCTTGCCGATGGCACCAACGAGTCGTGCATCCCGATGCAGGACATCGAGGGCAACGAGTTCTGCATCGACTGAGGGGGCCACGAACGTGTCCTCGTTCTGCCCCCATGGGCCAAGACGAAGAACCGCCCCCGACCTGTCAGGGGTTCGGGGCTTCTCGCATCCTGGTGGTGATGGTCCGTCACCTTGGTCGCGTCACGCGGGAGGAGACCGGGGTGCGGCAGGAGTGGGAGCCGGAGGACCTGATCGAGGTCTGGACGCTACTGGAAGAGGACCAGGAGCGATTACGGAACAAGTCGGGGCGAACCGGCTGGGGTTCGCGTTGTTGTTGAAGTACTTCGAGGTCGAGGCCAGGTTCCCGGAGGACGCTGCGGAGATCCCGGGGTCGGCGGTGTCATACGTCGCTCAGCAGGTGAAGGTGGCGGCGGAGGAGTGGGCCGCGTACGACTGGGCGGGGCGGGCGATCAAGCGGCATGGGGTGGAGATCCGGGCCGTGTTCGACTTCCGCGAGTGCACCGAGGAGGACCAGGCCCAGCTCGCCGAGTGGTTGTCCGTCGAGCTGTGCGGAGTGGAGTTGTCCCGCGACCGGCTTGCGGAGGCGGTGGTGACCCGGTGCCGCAAAGAACGGCTGGAGCCGCCGGCCCCCGGGCAGATTGCCTCCACGGCCAGCCGCTTCCCGCCGCGCCCCTTCCCGCCGCGCGGGCCCTCCTTGGCCTCGTCCTCCTGGTCGCCCTTCCCGCTGTCCTCGGCGGGGGCTGCAGCAAGTGGGCCGCCGGGGCGTCCCTGGACGGCCTGGGCCTGCCCGGCTGACGTCCGGCGGGCAGCAGGGTGAGAGAGAAGACTGCCAAGCCGATCCACTGCCAGATCATCGTCGTGGGTTCCTGTCGGTGTCGGGACGGGGCGGGAGGTGAGCGTTACCGGCGGCCGGCTGCGGCCATGACGAGCCCGGTGACGAGCAGGGACAGCCCGATCATGAGAACAGGGACGCCGGGTCCGGGCAGGAAGTACATCGCCACACCGGCCAGGGTGAGAGGTGCGCCGATGGCGGCCATCACCTTCCCGATCTGTCTTTCCGACATCGGCTGCTCCTTGTCCGGCACTGGGGGCGGTGAGGCAGCCGAAGAGGTGCTGCCGGTGACGAAGGCGGCGAGTGCCCCGCTGAGCAGGGCCCAGGCCACCGCCGCCCAGCCGTAGCGGGTACCGCCGATCAAGACCGTGGCCGCGGCGACCGTCGCACCGGCCGCCATGGCCCGCGGGTTCGTGGCGAACGCCCACTGCCGCCGGGCACTGCCCGGATGCCGGAGCTCGGTGACGGCCGTGCGGATCACCACGGCGGCGATGACGATCACGGGCGCCAGCAGTGAGGCATCGCCGCCGGCCATCAGCTGTGCATCCCGTCTGTACGGGCAGTGGTGCCCTCGGCAGCCGTGTCGTGCTGGTAGATGTCGGGGATGCCGTCATTGTCGGCGTCGAGGTTCTCCGCCTCGTACAGGCGCCGGTAGACGGTGTTGCGCCGCCGCAGCAGGAGCGCGGCAAGGACCGCTGCGATCAGCGAGGCGACGAGGACGGCGGCCTTGACGTGCTCGCCGGTCTGGCCGCCGGGGAAGGCGAGTTCGCCGATCAGGAGGGCGACGGTGAAGCCGATCCCGGCCAGTACGGACAGGCCAAGGACGTCGGCCCAGGCGAGGTCGGGGTTGAGCTGGGCTCGGGTGAAGCGGGCGGCCAGGTAGGTTCCGGCGAAGATGCCCACCGTCTTGCCGACGACCAGGCCGATCACCACACCGAGGGGTTCGGGGCTGGTGAACACCGCGCTCAGGGCGGGGCCGGAGATGCTCACCCCGGCGGCGAACAGCGCGAACAGCGGCACCGCGACGCCCGCGGAGAACGGATGGACCAGGTGCGAGACCCGCGAGGCGGGCGAGACGTCCTCGCCCTTGTCGCGGGTGGTGCGCAGGATCAGGCCCATGGCGACGCCGGCGACGGTGGCGTGGACACCGCCGTTGTACATCAGCGCCCAGATCGCCACCCCGAGAGGCACGTACCACCACCATCCGCGCACCCGCAGCCGCTGCAGCAGGTAGAAGAGGACCAGGCCCGCGACGGCTCCGCCGAGGGCCCACGGGTTCAGGTCGGAGGTGAAGAACACCGCGATGATCAGGATCGCGCCGAGGTCGTCGACGACGGCGAGGGTGAGGAGGAAGGCGCGCAGCGCGGCCGGCAGGTGCGTGGACAGCACCGCCAGGACCGCGAGGGCGAAGGCGATGTCGGTGGCCATCGGGACCGCCCAGCCCGCACTGCTGCCGCCGACCGCCGTGACGGTGGCCAGGTAGAGGGCTGCGGGTACGGCCATCCCGCACAGCGCGGCGATGACCGGCAGCGCCGCGGTGGCCGGGGTACGCAGTTCACCGACGACCAGCTCGCGTTTCAGCTCGATCCCGGCCACCAGGAAGAACACGGCCAGCAGCCCGTCCGCCGTCCAGTGCCCCACCGACAGGTCCAGGCCCAGGGCCGGTATCCCGAAGTGGAAGTCGCGTACGGACGCGTAGGCCGCACTCCACGGGCTGTTGGCCCAGACCAGCGCGAGGACGGCTGCGCCGAGGAGGACCAGGCCGCCGACGGTCTCGGTGCGCAGGGCCCGGGTGACCGCCTGCCGTTCGGGCAGGGGCAGCAGACCGAGGAAGGGGGAGCGGGTGCCGGCCATGGCAGTGGGCCTCCGGTATGTCAGCGACGAGAGGGCACACTGCCCCCAGGACGCCGACCAGACTTCCCGGCACACCGCGCGCCAGCTCTTGACGCGTTCTTTACACCGTATCCACCGGATGGGCAGGCTGTCTGCCCCGGACGCCTCCGCAAGATCACATCGGCGTGAGGTTGTGATCAGCCCTGGCGGGAGGCGCACCACCAGGCAGCGAGGGCGCCGAGCACGAGTGCGGCGGCCGCGTACAGCTCGGGCCGCTTGGCGGGCATCGCATAGAGGACAGCGCCCGCGATCGTGAGGATCGCGCCCATCACCAGCAGGGGCGAGGCCGGGCAGCGGGCGGGCGGCGGGTCACGGCGGGGCACGGCGGGTCAGGACCCGGCGGGTGCGGCCTGGTGCAGGCGCGTACGGAGCGTTTCGGCGAAGTCCTCGGCGCGGGCCAGCTGGATGCGGAGTTTGTCGACCTGCTCGGTGGCGGCCTGCTCGTACTCGCGCACGCGCTTCAGCAGGGCCTCGCGCTCGCCGGTGTCGAGGCCGGGTTCGTTGTCGAGGCGGTAGGTGGCATCCAGGAGGTCGCGCATCTGGTCGAGGGTGAAGCCGAGCGGCTTCATGCGGCGGATGACCATGAGGCGGGCGACGTCGGTCTCGGTGTAGAGGCGGAAGCCGCCCTGTGAGCGCGCCGAGGGGGCGACCAGGCCGGTCTCCTCGTAGTGGCGGATGGTGCGCAGGGACAACTCCGTCCGCGCGGCGACTTCGCCGATCTGCATGTGCTTGTCGTCCACGCCCGCGGTCCCGGCCCTTCTCGTTGCGGCGGGCCGCGTCCTGTACGACCCCACCGATCTCTACTCTAACGTTAGGGTAGAGTCGTGGTTGGTGAGGGCGGCCCGTCTGCCCCGCGACTGCCGTTCCGGGGCCGATGGCGCCCCCGGCGAAGATCCGATTCTTGCAGGAGAGAGCGTGCGCGAGCCCATGACGCCCAGCGCAGCCGCCTGCCCACCGTGACGCTTCGCCTCGGATGCGAGCTGCCCGGCCACGTACTGCGCAGGCCCGCCGCATCCACCTTTCCGATCTTCCGGCCCGTCTGATCTTCGGGCCGCCCGCGGGGCGCCGGCCCGGCTCCTCCGCGTTCTCCCGCACACCTGCGGCCTGCCGGCGGGGTGTGCCCGAGTACGACAGGTTCCCCTTCTCTTGTCTTCTTCCGTTGTGACTCCCGCCGCGCGGCTGCGCGGCCTGCGTCCGGACTGGCTGAACAATCCGAAGGTCTGGCGCACTGAGGTGCTGGCCGGCCTGGTCGTCGCGCTCGCGCTGATTCCGGAGGCGATCTCGTTCTCGATCATCGCCGGTGTCGACCCGGCGGTCGGACTGTTCGCCTCGTTCACCATGGCCGTGGTCATCTCCATCGTCGGCGGCCGACGGGCGATGATCTCGGCGGCCACCGGCGCCGTCGCGCTGGTGATCGCGCCGCTGAACCGTGAGCACGGGTTCGGCTACCTGGTCGCCGCGGTCATCCTGGCCGGCGTCTTCCAGGTCGCGCTCGGCGCGCTGGGTGTGGCGAAGCTGATGCGGTTCGTGCCGCGCTCGGTGATGGTCGGCTTCGTCAACGCCCTCGCCATCCTGATCTTCATGGCCCAGGTCCCCGAGATGACCGCCGTGCCGTGGGCCGTCTATCCGCTGATCATCGGCGGCCTCGCGCTGATGGTGTTCTTCCCGAAGGTCACCACGGTGATCCCGGCCCCGCTGGTCTCCATCGTCATCCTGACCGTGATCACCGTCGCAGCCGCGATCGCAGTGCCGACCGTGGGTGACAAGGGCGCCCTGCCGTCCTCGCTGCCGGTCCCGGGCCTTCCCGACGTGCCGTTCACGATGGACACCCTGGCCACCATCGCCCCGTACGCGTTCGCGATGGCGCTGGTCGGCCTGATGGAGTCGCTGATGACGGCCAAGCTCGTCGACGAGATCACCGACACCCACTCCTCCAAGACCCGCGAGTCGATCGGCCAGGGCATCGCCAACATCGTCACCGGGTTCTTCGGCGGCATGGGCGGCTGCGCCATGATCGGCCAGACGATGATCAACGTGAAGGTGTCCGGGGCCCGTACCCGCCTGTCCACGTTCCTCGCGGGCGCGTTCCTGATGGTGCTGTGCATCGTCTTCGGCCCGGTCGTCTCCAACATCCCCATGGCCGCCCTGGTCGCCGTGATGGTGATGGTGTCCTTCGCGACCTTCGACTGGCACTCCATCGCCCCCAAGACCCTCAAGCGGATGCCCGCCGGCGAGATCGCCGTCATGGTCATCACCGTGATCTGCGTGGTCGCCACCGACAACCTCGCCATCGGCGTCGTCGTCGGCTCCGTCACCGCGATGGTCATCTTCGCCAAGCGCGTCGCCCACCTCGCCAACGTCACCGGGGTCACCGACCCAGACGGCAGCACGGTGGTCTACTCCGTGACCGGTGAGCTGTTCTTCGCCTCCTCCAACGACCTCGTCGGCCAGTTCGACTACGCAGGCGACCCCGACAAGGTCGTCATCGACCTGTCCGCCGCCCACATCTGGGACGCATCCTCGGTCGCCGCCCTGGACGCCATCGAGACCAAGTACGCCCAGCGCGGCAAGACGGTCGAGATCATCGGCCTGAACGACCCCAGCGCCGACCTCCACGGCAAGCTCACTGGTGAACTGACCAGCCACTGACCGCAACACCGAGAACGGCGAAGGACCCCGACCGGTGGTCGGGGTCCTTCGCCGTTCTCACAAATGAACATCTATGAGAGTTCTGCGAGAGCCCTCGGAGTGATCACATTTCCGCAGGTCGCCGCTCGCAAAAGCCCTCTCAAAACCAGCACGTTGTGCGAGGCGCTTCTGAGAGCCTCCCCGCATGGATCTCACGCCCGATCAAGCCGCATTGGCAGTAGAACGTCACGACTGCCCGAACTGTGACGCGCCCGGCAGCGCCTGCCGCACCCGGGGCGGGAAGACCGCCGCGAAGTACCACACCCCGCGCTTCGTCCTCGTCCCCGCGCTCCGCGAGGAACTGGAGATCCCCGTCCCCGCGGACCGGCTCCCCGGCCGCGCGTGGAAGCAGGGCCCCGCGCTCGCCGTCGTACCCGCACCCCGCACCGAGCGGCCGGTGCGGATCGGGTACGCCCGCATGTCGACCGCCCGGCAGGAGCTGGCGAGCCAGCTCGAAGCCCTTTACCGGGCGGAGTGCCACAAGGTCTTCAAGGAGCAGATCAGTACCCGCATCAAGGTGCGGCCGGAGCTGGAGGCTGCGCTCGCGCTGGCCCGCCAGTTCAAGGAGGCGGCGCCCGAGACGCCGGTGATCTTCACGGTGCACGAGCTGAAGCGGCTCGCGCGCAACGCGGCCGAGCTGATGACGCTGTCCGCCGAGCTCCAGGCCGGCGGTATCCAGCTCGAACTCCTCACCGGCCCGCTCACCGGGATCTACGACCCCAACGGTATGGGCGCGATGTTCTTCGCCGTGCTCGCCGTCGCGGGACAGATCGAGCGCAACTACATCCGGGAGAAGACCCTGGAGGGCCAAGTTGCCGCGGCGGCCAAGGGCAACCACGGCGGACGGCCGAAGGTCATCGACGACGACATGCTCACCTTCGCCGTCGCACTGAAGAACAAGGGCGTCCCGTCCCAGAGATCGCGAAGAAGCTCACCATCAAGACGGGGAAGAACGCGGGCAAGAACCCCTCGGTCGCCTCGCTCTACCGGGCGCTCGCCGAGGCCGAAGAAGCCGCGGCGGACGACGGCCTGCCGCTGCGGCCCAAGCCCGTTCGCATCCGTCGGCCCGGGACCCCGCTCGCGGCCGAGGAGATCGACCTCCGCGAACGACTCCAGTCCCAGCCGCACCCGAACGCGGAGATCCGCAGCTAGAGACCATGATCAATCTCAGCGCCAACGGCTGTACCGATGTTCCCCGAGGCCGACTCCCGCCAGAGGCGCGGTAACAGTCCGGGCGACTGCTACCCCATCTGAACTGCGGGAGTTCCATGAATCGGCCCTCAAATGAGGGCCCAAAACTAGAAGCGTGCGGGCCTGGTGCAGTTGGCGGCGGCACGGCGGCCGCGCCTCCACCTGGTCCTCGACGGCACGGGCGGGCGGCTCGACGGCGGCCCGCTCCGCGGACGACTCGGCGGCCGACACACGCAGCTCGGCGTCGCGGGTGGCCTGGCGGGCGGTCTCCTCGGCGTTTGCGGGCGCGGTCCCCGGAGATCCTGGCGGCGGTGAGCAAGAGCTGCCCAGCGGCAGAGCGGCCCATGGGGCGTGGGTTTCCGGTCGACCGATGCCCCGTGGCCAGCACTCCAATGCACAACCACTTCGGGGTTTCCACAGGTCAGAGACTCATACGCAATTGAACCAACTATGGGGCGTCCACATTCTGGACGCCCTTCGTTGGTGGTCGAGCCCCCTCCGAGCTGCCCGAACGACCGGTCGGTAGGGCATCCGGAACGGATGCGGCCGGAAAACGGCGGCGGATGTGCGATCACCCTCCGCTCCAGCAAGACTCCTGTCTGCAATCGCACCCACACTCGAAAGGGAAGAACTCGTGCGTTACCTCCGCAACACACTCGGCGCCACTGCCGCCACCGTGACCGGCCTCGCGCTCCTCAGCACGGCCACAGCGGGCATCGCACACGCCGAGCCCATAAGGCCGGCCTCCCTCTACGCCCCCTCGGCGCTCGTGCTCACGATCGCCAAGGGCGAGAAGGCCTCGACGGCCACGATCGAGCGAGCGGTGACTCTGAGCTGCGCCCCCACGCCCAGCGGCACTCACCCCTTGCCCGAATCGGCGTGCGCGGAGCTGACCGCGGTCGTCGGCAATTTCACCCAGCTGACCGCGGGACCGAGCAACGTCCGCTGTACGCGCATCTGGGACCCGGTGACGGTCACCAGCGACGGCGTGTGGCAGGGCAAGCGGGTCCGCTGGTCGGCCACGTACGGCAACCCGTGCGAGATGGTGGGCACCATGGCCGGCGGCACGGTCTTCTCGTTCTGACAGCTGGGCCCGCGCTACGCACCCCCCGCCACCTCCTCGAGCGCCCGCCAGGACGCCCGGGCAAGGAGGCCGCTCGGCCTGTCGGCCAGCGGCCTCCCTACGACAGCGAGGCCGCTCCCCTTCCTGCCGCTGCGGTCTCCACTAGCCCTCTCCTTCTGTGGCGCCGGTCATGCCGGCCGCGGCCGTTGCCCGGACGCCGCCGCCCGGCGGGCCCGGCGCCCGGCGGGCCCGGCGCATCAGCACGGTGGGGTTGTCCTGCCAGGGCAGGGTGTCGTCGAGGTAGCGGGCGAGGGCCTTGGAGCCGGGCACGTAGCGGCAGTGGGTTTCGATGATGTGCCGGGGCACGGCGAGCCGTTGCAGGTGGCGGACCTGGCCGCGGCGCATGCTGTGCCCGCTGTAGCGGCGCATCGAGTGCCGCAGCAGCCGGCGGGCCCGGCGGCGCTCAACGGCGAAGGCCTCCCGCCGGGCCTGGTCCAGGGCGGCGAGCTCGTCCGCCTCGGCGGCCGTCGACAGAAGCCGCCGTTCCTCGCGGCTGAGTTCCCGGGTCAGCCCGGCGGCCGCCGCGGTGTCCCGGATCAGGTTGCGGATGGTGCGGTCACAGATTCCGCCCGCCCGCTCGGGATCCCTCGGCGGTCGCCCGGCCGTGGTCAGGCTGTTGTTCTTGACCCGTCGCAGCAGCGGCCCGCGGTCGACGCCGGCCGCGGCCAGCACCTGCCGCCAGGTGCGCCAGGCGGCCAGCGGGCACGTCTCGTCGTCCTGGGCGACGATGCGCACCCGGTCGACCGTGCGGCCGTGCGGGTTGGTCTTGGAGCGGCGCAGGGTGATGACGAGCGCGGGCAGTTCGCGCAGTTCCGCGGTCGTCTCGTCGGCGACCTCGGCGACGCCCTCGACCACGTCGCGGATGTTTAGCGAGGCCGGTTCGGAGGCGCGGCCGGGCACGTACCAGGCCAGGGTCAGGGCGAGCGCGTCGCGTCGGCCGGCCACGGTGGCGCGGTCGAGGGTGGCGAGCATCGCGACCAGGTCCTCCCGGCTGCACTCGCTGGCCTGCAGGGCGTCACCTGCGCCGTCCGGGTCGGCGGCTGTCTCGGCGGCCCGGTGGTTGACGACGGCGGAGATGTAGGAGCGGTCCTCGGCGTCCAGCGGGGGGCCGTTGAGGGCGAGGAAGTGGACGAGGGTGCCGGCGTACGTCTCCAGCGTCTGCGCCTGGTGGCCGCGGTCGGCCAGCCACGCGACGTAGTCCGGCACGGTGCCCGGGTCGCTGGGCACCCGGCCGTGCTCGCGGCACCAGGCCACGAATTGGGAGGCCCGCGACTCGCGGCCGCGCCGGGTGTTGGCCGGGGTGGCCAGCCGGACCCGCCGGGCCGTGGCCGCGGCGAGCGTCCGCCCCGATGGGGTGACCACCCGCCCCGGGCCGGGGAGCTCCGGCAGTGGATCGGCGAGGGCGTCCGGCACCGGCCCGGCCGCCCAGGAGGAGTACGGCGCCGACGCGTCGAGCTCCTCCATTCCTTCGAGGGCGTCCGGCACGTTGCCGGCTGACCGGGGGTGCGGCGCCGGTTCGTCGCGCTCCGCCAGCACGTCGAGGGCGCTCGGCACGTTCTCCGTGTCGCCCCACGCCCCGCCGCCGTTGCTCATGCCGTTCCCTTCCGGTCCGTCACATCCTGTGCCTGGACTTGACGTTGCGTGTTCACCGACTTGTGCACGGGATCGGTAAACACCTGCCCGGCGTCCGCGGCCGCCGGCGAGCAGGTCGCCCACGACCTCGGCCGCCCCGTCACCAGGAGTGAGCTCAAGACCCGGGACCTTCTCCCCCAGGTACAGGCCACCGCCGCCCAACTCGCCAAGCAGTTCCATTAGCTGACCGCGCATCTGGCCACGCTCGGCGACCCCGAGGCGGCCGCCGCCCAGATCGAGACCGTCCAAGCCGAGGCCGCCGAGAAGATCTCAGCCGCCGAAAGCGAGGCGATCCGCGCCCGCCGTGCCTTCGAGAACGTCGAAGCGGACCGCGAGGAAGCCGACGCCGCCGCCGAGGAAGCCACCACCAAGGCCGAGCAGCACCAGGCGGCCGAGCTGGTATGGCTGATGGCCGCGGCCCGCGCCGTGCGGGACGAACAGGACACCCGCGCCTCAGCCGCCGAGGCAGTCGCCGCCGCCGCCGAACGGGCCCGCGCCGCCGCGGAGGCTGCGCGGGCCGAGAACTGCTCAACCCCCGTGCGCCCATCGAGGAAGCCGCCTTTGCAGTTCACGGCATCACCGACGCGCAGGTACGCCAGGCGCAAACCTTCACCGGCCTCCTGCCGCTGATCACCAGTGTTTTCACGGCCGCCGCTGCCTCGCCTACAACGTCGGCTTCGACCGCGGCTGCATCGAGCGCGAGCTCCGCCGCCACCACGGTTTCCCCCTCGCGCCGGCAGCGCAGAGTGCCGCTGTCATGCAGTGGCTGGATGGATGCCGATGGGACGACGCCATGGTCCCGTACACCGCATGGAACGGGCTGTGGTCAGCGAAACGCGGCACCTACCGAAGCCTGAAACTCGGCGGCAGTCACGACGCGGTGGACGACTGCCACCATGCTGCACAGGCTTCGGCAGATGGCGGACGCACCCCACGTGCTCCGTAGCAACCGTCCAGCTCGCGCAACGCTCCGCCCCAGGACAGGAGACCGACCGCACCATGAATCGACAGCTCCGGTATGCAGCCATCGGCATCGTGGCAATGGCGGGCGGCTGCGCAGTCGCCCGAGTGCTCACCAGGCGCCATGCGACCACTGATCAAGGACACAGCCGCTCCGCTACGTTGATGCCGGATGACTGGCCAACAGGGGGACTGACGTAATGGAACCGATCAGCGGGTCTCTGAACCCGTACGAGTGGTCATCAGAAGGGGCCGTGGCCTACGAGGCCGCCGTCGAGGCCATCAACGCGGTTGTGGGCGCCTACATCGCGCGTATCGCCCAGGAAGAGCAGCGACCGGAGGGCGAGCGGAACGCTTCGGCCATTGCCACCTGGCGGCAGCAGCGGAACGCATGCCAGCGCGAGCGCGAGGCCCTCGACGCCGGCGACGCGGGCGCGGTGGCCGAGGTCCGCCGCCAGTACGCGCGTCGCCTCCGCGAGGTGCGAGGAGGCGACGCGTGAAGAACCCGGAAGCCGACCGGTACCGGCTCACGCCCGAGGAGAACCGTCGCCGGTTCGTAGAGGCTCTCCGCGCACGCGGGGATGGTCCTGTTCTGCTCGCGCCCACCGCCGCAGAGCCCTCATGCAGGCTCACTGCGCCGCTTGGGGACGCACCAGCCGTCCTCTCCGCGTGAGCGGAGGTTAGCCGCTGCGCGGTGTGCGTAACGTGAGTGACGAGCTGTCCTCTGCTTGCATCGGGTGTCGGCGCCGAGGCTGAACATGGGTGGGAGTCTGGGGACCATCTCGCTGAGTACGTTGTGGCAAACCGGATCTCGTTCGAGCGGGCAGAGGGTGATCATCTGGACGGAGGTTCGGGTGCGGTCGCGGGCATGAGAGAACGGGCCCCTTGGTACTGACGCGGTTACGACACCAGCACGACCAAGGAACCAACACCTACACCCCAGTCTCCGGTCTGCCCAACACCGTAGGCGCCGGCACCGACCCGATCATCTCGGCGAACATGTACGACCACTACGGCCGCAACATTCGTCAGGAGTTCGGCGCGTTCGCCCAGCACGTCTGGGTCAGCAACGAATACGACGAGCACACCGGTGCGATCCACCGCAGCTACACCGACCGCGAGGTCGCGCCGCAGCGGATCGAGGACGTCACGTACGGTTACGACCCAGCCGGTAACATCACGTCCATCGTCACCCCCTACGGCCAGGACGCCGGCCGGACGACGGACATCCAGTGCTTCACACTGGATGAGCTGCGCCGCATCACCGAGGCATGGACCAACACGGGTGAGGCGTGCGCTTCGGCGCCTTCGGCCTCCGTGGTGGGAGGCCAGGACGCGTACTGGACCTCGTACACGTACGACGCGGTCGGCAACCGCAAGACCGAGACGAAGCACCAGACCGCCTCGGGCCCGGCCGCCGACACCGTCCGCACCTACGCCGCTTCGACCGCGGGCAAGCACGACCTGCCCAAGGTCACCCAGACCGGCACCGACCCACGCGACGAGGTGTTCACCTACGACGAGCTCGGCAACACAAGACACGCAAGATTGGCGCCGCGGCCCAGCAGACGCTGGACTGGGACGACGAGGGCCACCTGAAGGCCGTCACCCAGGGGACGGCGACCAGCTCGTACATCTACGACACGGAGGGCCAGCGCCTTCTGCGCAAGGACTCCACCGGCACCACCCTTTACCTCCCCGGTGGCACCGAGCTCAAGCTCGACAAGGCCGGCACCACCGTCACGGGGACCCGCTACTACAGCGTGACGGGTAAGGCCGTCGCCTTGCGGTCGGCCGGCAAGCTCACCTTCCTGCTCAACGACCACCACGGCACCGGCACCACGCAAATCTCCGCCGACGCCGCCCAGGTCGTCACCCGCCGCAAGAGCGCAATCTACGGCGACCCGCGCGGCGCGCAGCCTTCCGCCTGGGTCGGCGACAAGGGCTTCGTCGGCGGCACCAAGGACGCCGACACCGGCCTGACCCCCCGGGAATCCGTGAGTACGACCCGTCAATCGGTCGTTTCGTTTCGGTCGACCCGGTCATGGACCTTGCCGATCCGCAACAGACGCATGGGTACACGTACGCCAACAACAACCCGGTCAGCCTGACTGACCCGTCCGGTTACCGGCCCGACGACTGCATGTCCTACAACTGCGAGCTGACTTCCGACGGCTGGCAGTTCGGCGACTCGGTCAACAAGGGCGACGCCGACGAGAAGAGCAAGACGTACGCCCAGGAGGACGCGTGGCAGGTCAAGACACGCACCAACCGGGGCTGCGTAAGCGGCAGCAGCAGAGGCGATTCGACCAGATCTGGTACTTCGAGAAGTTCAAGATCGGTGACGCCATGGACCGGCTGCGCGACACCAACAAGGCGGCCTGCAGGGCGGCAGCCGGCGAGAAGGCGGCCTGTGCCTGGAACAACTACACCCAGGAGAGCGGCGTCGATTTCTTCGGGTTCAAGCTGACGAAGGGGATGGATGATCAGATCAAGGACATCCTGAGCCGCATCGACGAGTCCTGGCTCTCAGACACGAGAAACAACACAAAGGAGAGGAATCCGCCACTGGAGTTCAGCGAGTAATTCGAGACGGCGTGGATGCTCGCGGAGGAGGGACACTATGTCGTCGCCCGTGGCGCCAAACGCGGAGAGTACGCGCCGGGTGCCGTCGGCTCGTTCGACGCCTGGGTGGACGGCGTCCGCACCGAGTCAAGTACCAGGACACGAAGAAGTACCAGACCATCATGAGGGAGATCCAGAGTGCCGACAGGCAAGGCGCGGACGCAGTGATCGTCACACTGGAGAACGCCGACGAGAAGACGGCACGGCACGCCGTGAAGCAGGCCGTGAACTCGCAGCAAAAGCCACTTGGACTCACCACGATCCGCGTCATCGGTGACGGTTACAAGTTCACCCAGACGCTCCGTCACTGACGGCGGGCCAGGGAGGAGAAGACGATGAACGGCAGACGGATGGATCTGAGGCAGCTGGCTGCGACCCTGCGGGGCGCGGGCCTCAGCGACCGGGAGAGCACAGGTGAGGACGTGCTGTCCCGCTCCGGGAAGCGGATCCTCGGCTTGGAGGTGCCCCTCCGAGATGCCGAGGATGCCTGGCGCCTGTGGCTCGGGCTGCGTGAGCAGACCGGCTTCCATCCCGTCCTGTCCGAACTGCCTCCCTCGGCCCTCGTGGGCGGTCAAATCGCTGACGGCGACGAGTACGACGGCCGTGCCGAAACGGCGCCGCGGGAGATCGTCGCAGAGATCGTCGAGGCGGCCCTGCTGGACCACCTCGACGGGGCCGGTGAGGAGGAAGCTGCCGAATGGCACACGGAATTCGTTCCAGAGCGGCTCGCCGCCCGCCTGCGAGACGGGTTCACACCGGAGCCCGGCGGAACACTGCGGCTCGAGGACAGGGACGAGCGGTCCCTCTACTGGACCGAGACGCTCTGGCTGAACCTGGTGGAGACGGAGCAGGGGTACTCGGTGCCCCGGCTGCTGCCCGGCTTCCCGGGAGCACCCAACTGGTTCCACGGCCCGGAGGGCAGGCCCATCCTCGACTCCGATCACGTTGCGTTCCTGCACACGTGGTTCGAGCGCTTCGGCGCGGAGCTGATCTACCTCGACGGCAGCAATCTCCGTCTGTGGGTGGCGCGGCCACCGCGCGACCTGCTGGAGACCGCCCGGGTGGCGATCGAGCAATACGCGTACTGCCCCGACCGCCGAGACCTGGAGGTCATCGGCAATGGGCAGGCCCGCTCGGACGCCTGGTCGTTCTGGTGGGACTGACCGGCACGTGAAAGAGCGATGCCCCGGTGGGGAAATCCGCCGGGGCATTGTCGTACCGAAGTGTGTACCGGGCCATCACGTCATCCGCCGCCGTGCGCACGGCCCGCTCGTCTCCGCCGAAGCGCACCAGTACCAGCGCTCGGCGTCCGTCGGCGGGGTTTCTTCGAGGAGCGTTCTGCTGTCGGCGTCGTCAACATGCCCATGGGAATCGACCGTGATGGCCGTGGCCCGCCCCTGGGATGTGATCAGCCACGCGAGGACCTGCTCGGTCAGTGGCCTTCCCCCAGGGCCCTCATCCGTCCAATGGGCCCGCCACCCCCCACCAGGCAGGGCCCCAACGACCTGGTCGGCTCGCTCCCGGTGGGAGAAGTCCTCATAGTCCGTGACCGAGCACAGGGCTCCTCGCTTGGGGTCGACCACTAGTGTCCTGCGCCCAGTAGTTGATCGTTAGTAGTTGCGTGACTTCTGCTGCTGGTGCGCCAGTTCCTCGTCGGGGCCCGAAGCTGGAACCGTTGCTGCTGTCTGATGACGAGCGAGCGGTGTTGGAGCGGTGGACGCGACGGGCGTCGTCGGCCCAGGCGCTAGCCCTGCGTGCGCGGATCGTGCTGGCGTGCGCCGGCCCGGATCTCCCTCCGATCGTTGTGGTCGCCCGCGAGTTGCGGGTGGCCGCCGACACGGTCCGCAAGTGGCGGCGCCGGTTTTTGGCGGAGCGGATGGACGGCCTGGTCGACGAGCCCCGGCCGGGCCGGCCGCCCACCATCAGCGTTGACCAAGTGGAGGCGGTCGTGGTCACGACGCTGGAAAAGATCCCGAAGAACGCCACCCACTGGTCGCGGAAGTCGATGGCGGAGCACAGCGGCCTGTCCAAGTCCACCGTCGGCCGGATCTGGCGAAAGTTCCAGCTCAAGCCGCACCTGACGGACACCTTCAAGCTGTCGACGGACCCCCTCTTCGTGGAGAAGGTCTACGACGTCGTCGGCCTGTACTTCAACCCGCCCGAGGGTGCGGTCGCCGTCCTGGCGCCGCTGCTTGGCCTTCACGTCATCACCGCCGAACAGTGGCGCCGCCGCGCATCCACCGACTGGACCGCCTACCTCCAGGCTCGCAGACACCTCGCCCAGCGGGAACGGTGATGAAGGCCCTCGCTACCAGAGCCAGCGGGCGAGGAACTCCGGCCAGATGAACCCTGTGTAACCAGCGAATGAGGGCGGGTCGCACTCCTTCAGTTCCGCCGCCAGTTCCTCGAGTTCGGCAAGGACGGCGTCCTCCTCGTGGAACTCCGCGTTGAGCAGCAGGTCACAGGTGTCGACGCGCAGCCCGTAGTGGTGCAGGCATTGCACCCACAGAACGACGGAGGAGTTGGCGAACCATGCCTCACCGTCCGGCATCACGTAATACACGACTCCGGTCCCCGGTTCCACGGCCCATGACCAAGTCACGACGCTGTTAGCGCCCTGGAGCGATCTTTCCGCCAGCAGGTAGAGCAGTCGTCCGTCAGCGGTCCATAGCGTCGGCTCCGCTTCCGTCTGTAGACACACTCGCGTGATGGGGACGTCGTCGCTGATGGGAATTCCGATGTCGACGATTGCAGCCTTGTCCGCTTCCGGGATACGCCAGGCAACCACTGTCCGAAGATCGGCCCGTGTCACGCCTCCCTCACCAGCCCAATCAACAAGATCGCCGTGCGCGAGACCCTCGTAGAACAGCACAGCCCTCCCTCTCCAGGAGCGCACGCTATCGCCTAAACGAGGGGCCGAGCACCGTGCCAGGGCCTCGGAATATCGCACGGTTGGAATGACGCTCCCCGCCAGCTGGGGCCGGCGGCCTCTGGACGGCGGCGCGGTGCGAGGCGTACGCCAACGACCAGGGCGCCAGCACGTCGCTGGTCGCCGTGACGGCGCGCGCCTACCGGAGCAAGGCGAACCAGGACCCGGCCGAGTGGATGCCCCCGGCTGGCGACCAGCACTGCCGGTGCGTCTCCGAATGGATCGCGACCTGGCTCCGGTGGCAGCTCAGCGTCGACGAATCCGAGCTCGAGGCGCTCAAGGTCTACGCCGACGGTCCCTGCGAGGAGACGATCGTCAACTACTCAACTGCGCCGTAGGACCGTCACCCGCTGAAGCAGGTCACCAGCGCTGAACCGGCCAGTGGACGTCTCGAGGGCGCGGCCTGGCCGGGAACGATGCCGCCCAGGTGGTCAAATGCGCCAGGAGCGGATGCGGTCGGCAGCGTCATAGGCGTCGCTTTGGCCGTTGTCGACGTCGCGGGCGAGGTCGACCAGGGCACCGTAGGGGGCGTCGATGCGTTCGCCGGCGGCCGCCATGTAGGCGAGAACCAGACCCGCGCCGAACAGTGCGTTGCGGGCAGGCAGCGGCTTTAGCCGGATGACGGTATGCATCAGGGTCGCGGCGCGCCATGCGTTGTCGACGGTCGCGCCGATCTGCGGCGTGTTGACGCGGTGCCGGCCGATCGCGGCGACCAGGCCGGAGAAGTCGTGGATGGACGGATGCTTGGGCAGCACCTCCGCCTGGCGCTCAAGCAGCCAGCGGATGTCGACGTAGAGCTCCACGTCAGGCGGCCCGTCCTGGGGCGTCCAGTCGAGTGGGTGCGTCCTCGGGGAACGCCTGGTCGAACGCGTCGGCGTGGTCGCTGACGAAGTTCCGGAAGACTTCGGCGGCGCCTTCGAGGCGCGGATCGCGGACGGCGTCGTGCGCGGCTCGAGTGATGAGCGCGGTGACCGTGGTGCCCTCGGCTTCGGCGCGCTCTTTGAGCAGCGCGTGCAGCGCGTCATCGACCCGGATAGTCACTGGCTTCGACATACCCCGACAGTACAGCAAGACGTACAGCACAGGTGCAGAAGTCCCCCCGATCGCCTTGCCGGGTCGAGGGCCGCGCCATCCTGGCTGGACGGGAAACGTGGGTTTCGCTGTCTCTCGGCCCAGGCTGTCGGCAGAATCTCCCCTCGATGGACTTGCAGGGGATTGGGGCGCTCGCCGCCGCTTCAGTGGCGGTCGTGGGTATTCCCTCCAGCCGGCTCATCGGCCGATGGCAAGTGCGAGCGGCGCTGAAATCTGCGCAGGCCACTCATCACGTGGGTCTGGCTCAAGCGCAAGCGACCTACGCGGCGGCCGTAGATGCGGTGCGCGCCCGGTCCGACTCGGTCCATGATCACTGGCATCGGGGGGTGTGGCCGCCCCTAGCCTGACGCCGGGCTCAACGCCCATACTGCGGCTCAGGTACGGGGGCGGGTTCCACCTCCCGGCACGACGCGGCAATGCGACCGCGCCCAACCACTCCCCGCGTGGAATGGCAGCCGCGCCGTGCCGGGGCTCCCGCCGTCAACGAAGACGGAGAGGCCATCAACTCGCCAGCCCCGACCAGGAGGCTTTTGGCTTGAGCTGACGACGACCCGGACACCCGCCCGCTCGAGGTTGTCCTCTCCGGGCGAGCGGAGGTGAGTCAATCTCCCCGATCGCCTCAATCTTTTCCGGCGTCGGAATGCGCTACTCCCGTGCGCCGTCGGCACGCTCGGCGACGGGCCCGGCGTAGGCTCCGCGTGGGCGGGCAGCGCCGTGAGCAGGGTGGAGGTTTCCCCATCGGGCGGCCACTACGACGTCACGGGCTGGAAGGCAGCGAAGCCGGAAACGGCCGGGGTGCGTAAGTTCTCGGAGGTTGGGTGGAGGCTGGACCGGAAGTTCAAGCATGGGACGCAGCTCTGCATCAAGTTCGCCCACGCCTATGGGGACAGGCCCTGCGCAGCGATCAAGCGGGAGGGCGGAGAGCCTGGAGCTCGGGCGCGTGACTTGCCGGAAAGGCGTCCGAACGAGTCGTGGGTTCGCGAGCACGTGCGGCGCTTTGGCGGTCACGCTCGTGCGCTTGTTCGAACTTCGGTTTGCTGGCCGGCATTTGGCTGATGGAGGTCGGAGCTGGCGGTGCTCGGGGAAGACGACACGGTGTGTGGCTGAGGCGTTGCCGCCAGGACCTGGGGTGTGGGGCCGCGGCGGTGAATCCACAGGAGAGCTCCTGCCAGCAGCGTGGTGCCTCCCAGCAGCCAGGGCAGCGGGCCTGCCGGAAGGACACCAATGATCAAGCCGGTGAGAGCTGCCACGAGTTGCAGGGCGAGAGACTGGACGGACAGCGTGGTGGCCCGGCCCGAACTTGCGACCCGGCGGTGCACGAGGTCGTTCTCGCTCGGTCCCGCCGCGCCGAGCCCGAGGTAGACCAGTCCGTAGCCGATGGCCGCGAGGACCATGGAGCCCACGCCTGTGAATGCTGCGGTGGCGCCGAGCAGAAGCAGGCCGCTCGCGCTCGTGCCGAGGCTCACCATGACCGCACGCTCGCCGCTGCCCGCAAGCCGGGCGGTCAGCGGTGCGAGGTGGCTGCCGATACCCGCGCAGATGAATCCGGCGCAGGCGAGTGCGGCGAAGAGCACGGCGCCCGACTCCGATGCGCCGGTGAGGGCTGCGGCACGTCCCGGTGTGAGCAGTTCGATCGCGGCCAGGGCGCTGCCGGCGGCCCCTGCGCTGAGGAGCACCCGGCGGACCAGCGCGTCGCGGCCCCCCAGCCGCAGTCCGTCCACGACGGTGGCCGGGATGCCTCGGAATGCGTCGCGCAGGGTGGCTGCCGGCCGGGGCGGCTCGGGCAGAGCGAGACGTACAGCACGAAGGCGATCTCGACCGCTGCGCCCAGCAGCAGCGGGACGGAAAGGGGCAGCACCAGCTCGGAGGTGGCTTCGGTCAGTCGGGCGCCGAGGTCGGGGCGAGTCCGAGCAGCCAGGGAAGGGCGCCGCCGAGCAGGGTGCCCGTGGTGAGCGCGGCGGATGTCGCGGAGGAGCCGCGGGCCAGGCCGGTGCGCAGTTCGGCGCCGGGGCCGGCTTTCGCGTGGACGGTGTCGACGTACCAGGCTTCGGCCGGTCCGCTGGACAGGGCACGGCCCGCGCCCAGCAGGGCCGCCAAGGCTACGGGCTCCTGCCTGTGTGGGGCCAACTGGTCGTAGAACTCCCTGAGATGGCCGTCGTTGCAGGTCAGAAGCACTCCGCTTTTTGATCAAGGTATGGACGAGCACACTCACGAAAGCGCGAGGCTAGGAACGAATGTCGGCGAGTGCTGGCAGCAGGTCTGGCCTGAGAGGCTCTGGAATGTCGGCCAGAAGTAGAAACGGCTGGTGCTCAGACCGCGTTTGAGATCTGGTCGTAGGACAATCCATCGGTGACGCGCCCCTTGAATCGTGACCGCTCTCTTGAAGAGCTTGAACGCGCCTGCTGGCCACCTCCGTCAGCCGACGACACCCGTCTTGTTGCTACTGCACACGCCTTGCGGCGTCGGCCGATCGGCGAGCTGACCGTCGAGGACATGCGCTTGTTGATCGGGCAGGACATAGGCCTGCCCTACCTCCTGCCACTGGCACTGGAGGTGCTGCGGGAGAACCCGATGGCAGAGGGGGACATGTACGAAGGCGATCTACTGTCCGCGGTCCTCACCAGGAACCCATCGGTCTGGGCCGAGTTTTCCGAACTCGGCCGAGCGCTCCGCGTGATCGTCTCGAAGTTGACTGGCCTGCCCCCTGACCTGCAACGGAGGGTTGAGCGCTTCCTGGCTCCATAGAGCACCGACGCAGGACGTTCCCCATGGAAGGGAAGGCCGGCGTATCTACGGCACGTCTCGCAGGAGCGAGCGCGGGCCGGGACGCACTGTGCACTTGGACACCCACCTCGGCATGATCAACGGAGGCTACGGGCAGGAGCTGCGCCGCCTTGGCTGCAGCCGAGTTGCATCGAGAGGATTTCACTCTCAACTGGCGCTCCATGCTGGCACGTGGCTCGTCAGCCCCCGCTCCCAGCCGATCCGCTCCGCGATCACCGTGACCGGCATCGTCGGGGTCTGTTTCAGCAGCTCCCGCACGGCCGGCTCCACCGCGTCCACCGCCGAGCCCTTCGGCGCCCGCCGATACCGCGGCGGACGGTCCGAGCCCAGCGCCCGCAGCACGGTGTTCCTGGAGATCCCCAGCTGACGGGCCACCGCCCGAGCCGACAGCCCCTCCATCCGGTGCATCCGGCGGATCTCAGCCCAGTCCTCCACGTGGATCACCCTCTCTTCCTCCCGACTTCAGAACCAGTGAAGTCAGGATGATCAAAAGATCGCAGAGTGGCTCACTTTTCATCCGCCGTCCGTGGCCCTCGTTTCACCCGTTGCCGAGAGCCCGGACACCCCGATACCGCCGCAATAGAGTGCGCCTGCAATCCTTGGGCACGCTCCCGCGTCCGGGAGCCGGCCTTCGGATTTACTGCAGACAGCACAAGGGCTGCGTCGCGCGGGGCCCGGCGAGCTGGTCCACGTGGACATCAAAAGGCTCGACAACACCCCCTACGGCGGCGGCCACAAGGCACTCGGCCGGGACGCGGCTGCAAGTACCCGGCCCCGCGCCGGCCTCTACTGAGGATTTCAGGGTGGGGTCGGTGGGTTGAAAGCCAGGCCGGTGGCGGTGAGGCAGCCGTCGATGAGGTGGGGTCTGAGTTGGATTCTGCG
>NZ_JBFBAS010000047.1:0-39991 GCF_040682335.1 Streptomyces sp. NPDC051219 | reverse complement strand
GCCCGGCGCCGCCTTCCTCCCCGCGCGGCTCTCCGCCGTTGTGGCGCTGTGCCCCCCCCCGCGCGCCCGGCGGCCGCCCCCCCCCCCGCCCGGGCGGGGGGCCCGCGCCGGGCCGGGGGGGGGGGCGGGCCGCCCCCCCCCCGGCGGCGGCGCCCCCCGCCCCCCGGCCCCCCCCCCCCCACGCCTCCAGGGCGGGGGCATGCTGGAGACCTGATCATCTGGGAGACGAACGAGCGGCGACCTGTACCAAGCCGGACGCCCACGGCCCGGCTCAACTACTCCGGTCCCAGAAATCGATCAGCCCCGCAGCGGCTTCATCCGGCCGGTGCACATTGGGGGAGTGCCCGCCGCCAGGCAGCCGGATGAGCCGGGCGTCGAGGCGACGTGACATCTCCTCAACCCATTCCGGAGGCCAGGTTGCGTCAGGTGAGCCAGAAATGACGGCCTTTTCGATCTCGATGCCGGCCAGGCATGCAGTGAGGTCGGGTTCGTTCAGCATCTGCTCTGCCGCCGCAGCCAGGTGTTCGGGGATGTTCCCGAGCCATCGCCGATGCATGAAATCCCGCACGGCCGGTGTGATATCGGCTTCCCGGTTCTCGATGAACGGCCAGATTTGCGCCATGGTCATGGAATCGAGACTCGAAAGCAGCAGTCGCAACCGCTCCTGCTGTTCCGTGGAAACCGGCCCCGGACCAAAGTTCATCAGTGTGACAGATGCCCACAACGATCGGTCACCGTCCGTCTCGAGCACTGCCGCCCGGGCGACGAGTCCGCCGTAGGAATGCCCGAGGAGGTGAACCGGGCCAGCGCCGACCTGCCGGACGACTGCCACGAGGTCGCGGGCGACGTCGGCCTTGCCGTACGAGGGGCTTGAGGAGGCCCGGCCGGTTTCATGCTGTCCCCGGCCATCGATGGCCAGGACGCGGTATCCGCCTCGGCGCAGGCCCGGCATCATGGGCAGGAAATCCTCTTTACTGCCCATGAAGCCGGGTACGAGGAGGGCGACTCCCCGGTAGGGAGTCGGGCCGGATGGCTGCACGTCCAGCACAGTGAATGCGCCACGAGAGGTACGCAGAAGACGAGTCCGCGCGTCGGACGGCTTCTCAAGGGTCAGCAGCTGGCTCATGGGGCGACATCATAGGACCGTTACTGCTGCTCGAAAGCAGTCCGGATGTCGACGCAAACAGCAGTCAATCCTGACCCGTTGTTCGATTGGCGCTTGCGTTCTCGGTACTTGCGCGGGGTGAGGGCAGTTCCTTGCTCGGCTTGCGCAGGTGCCAGCCTCCGACAATGCCCGTGATCCTCCAGACCCATTTCTCCCGGTCCCGTTGCCCTTGCCGGCGGGTCTCCCAGGAGAGTACGGGCCGGCCGTAAAGCTCCTGAGCCAGGCCGTTGATATCTGTTTCCAATTCCTGGAGGTGGAGACCGATACGCTGGATCCCCTTGTTGCTGTCCCGGAGGTATCCAACCGCCGCCAGAAGCACCATCGCCACGACGAGGAACCTCCACGGTCCCAGGTCGCCGCCCCACGTAGCGGTGATTGCAGTGATGGCGGCTGCGTAACCTGCCATCTGCTGTCTGGCGTTGATCCTCTGCGTGACCTCGTTGCGCAGCGTCTCGTACTCTTTCATGCGCAGATCAATGACCTCGCGCTGCAACTCCTGCGCTCCTTGAGCCATCAGCCCTCCCGTGGTCGGCGAAGATACCCAGTCCCGGTCGACAGCCGCGCCCCTGGCTGCTCAGGGTCGCTTCAGGTAAACCGGTTTGGAGCGGCTCCATTGGACGTCCTACGGGTGGGAGTCTTCCGCCGCAGCACTGCGGTTGAATCCGATTTGAGCAACATCTGCGGTACGGCCACTCTTGAGACTGAGGTCACGACAGGTGATCGTCAGCACGCCGCCGGAAGGCTACTTCGGGAGGCAGCTGCTCCAGGTAGCGAGCGGGGTCGAGTACTCCGGTCGGTTCGCCGACCTGTGCGTCGAGACTGATGTACTCCATCCGCCCCCTCACTCTGCGTCGGGTCACAGGCGCAGCAGGGCACTGGGCTGTCGCGCCCATGCCGCGGCCGCTCGGAAGAGTGGCGGCAGCGGCCGGCCGGCCGCTCACGCGAAAGGCCGCCGGCCGTGTCTTCCACAAGGAAGGTGACACGACCGACGGCCCACAGGCGGCCCAGGGCGCAGAGAATGCCTCCTGGCCCGGGGATGCGTCAGATGTCGCGGAAGATCTCGATCTGTGCGCCCACCGAGTTCAGGCGTTCCGCCAGTTCCTCGTAACCGCGGTTGATGACATAGACGTTGCGCAGCACGGACGTGCCCTCGGCCGCCATCATCGCCAGCAGGACGACCACCGCCGGCCGCAGCGCCGGCGGGCACATCATCTCTGCCGCGCGCCAGCGGGTCGGTCCCTCCACCAGGACCCGGTGCGGGTCCAGAAGTTGCAGGCGGCCGCCGAGCCGGTTGAGGTCGGTGAGATAGATCGCGCGGTTGTCGTAGACCCAGTCGTGGATCAGGGTCTTGCCCTGCGCGACCGCCGCGATGGCGGCGAAGAACGGCACGTTGTCGATGTTCAGGCCCGGGAACGGCATCGGGTGGATCTTGTCGATCGGCGCCTCCAGTTTGGAGGGCCGGACCGTGAGGTCCACCAGCCGGGTGTGGCCGTTGTCGGCCGCGTACTCGGCCGAGCGGTCGTGGTCGAGCCCCATCTCCTCCAGGACCGCGAGCTCGATCTCCAGGAACTCGATCGGGACACGGCGAATGGTGAGTTCGGACTCGGTGACAACGGCTGCCGCCAGCAGGCTCATCGCCTCGACCGGGTCCTCGGAGGGGGAGTAGTCGACGTCTACGTCGATGTTCGCGACGCCGTGCACGGTGAGCGTGGTGGTGCCGACGCCGTCGACCCGTACACCCAGGGCCTCCAGGAAGAAGCACAGGTCCTGGACCATGTAGTTGGAGGAGGCGTTGCGGATGACGGTCACGCCGTCGTGCCGGGCGGCGGCCAGCAGCGCGTTCTCGGTCACCGTGTCGCCGCGCTCGGTCAGCACGATGGGACGGTCCGGGGCGACGGCGCTCTCCACCCGCGCGTGGTACAGCCCCTCGGTCGCCGTGATGTCCAGGCCGAAGCGGCGCAGCGCGATCATGTGCGGTTCGATCGTGCGGGTGCCCAGGTCGCAGCCACCCGCGTACGGCAGCTTGAACTGGTCCATCCGATGGAGCAGCGGGCCGAGGAACATGATGATGCTCCGGGTCCGGCGCGCGGCGTCCGCGTCGATGGCCTCCATGTTGAGCTCGGCCGACGGGACGATCTCCAGGTCGGTCCCGTCGTTGATCCACCGGGTGCGCACGCCGATGGAGCCCAGCACCTCGAGAAGCCGGTAGACCTCCTCGATACGGGCGACGCGCCGCAGCACCGTACGGCCCTTGTTGAGCAGAGAGCCGCAGAGCAGCGCGACGCACGCATTCTTGCTCGTCTTGACGTCGATGGCACCGGACAGTCGGCGCCTTCCGACCACGCGCAGGTGCATCGGTCCGGCATAGCCCAGGGAGACGATCTCGCTGTCCAGCGCTTCACCGATTCGGGCGATCATCTCAAGGCTGATGTTCTGGTTGCCGCGCTCGATGCGGTTCACAGCGCTCTGGCTTGTGCCGAGCGCATCGGCGAGTTGACTCTGTGTCCAGCCGCGATGCTGACGGGCGTCACGGATGAGCTTGCCGATGCGTACGAGGTAGTCGTCTGCCATGGAGGAACGCTATCTCAGATATGAGATGGGGCTGCGCCGGGGTGGGCTGAACGGTCGACCGGCCGGCCCCTGGAGGCGGACGGGTGCGTTCCGACGGCCCGTCAGGTGCGGTCCCGTTCAGGCGGGCGGCGCGGGCAGGCTGTGCGCCACCGGGTGCCGCGGCTCGTACAGGGGCAGCTCGGCGCCGCTCGGCAGCCGCACCGTGGCGAGCCGCCCCCAGCCCTGGTCGCTGAGGGGCTGTGCGATTTCAGTGCCCCGGGCCGAAAGTTGCGCGAGGACCTGCTCGATGTCGTCGCACATGAGATAGAGCTCGTGCTGCGGCGGTCCTTCCGTGGGGTGTACGGCGACCTCCGCGGGCGGCAGCTTGAAGATCAGCCAGCCGTCGTCGGCGTCGACGTGCGCGAAGCCGAGAGTGTCCTTGAGGAAGGTACGGTCGGCGTCCGCGTCGGTGCTGTAGAGGATGACGTGCGCTCCGCTGAACATGACCCGATGCTCGGCCGTACTGCACACCGGGGCAATCGGTGTGCGCCGTCCGGGGTCAAGCATGGCCCTCCGGTGGCGGGGAAAGCGGCGGCGGGCATGCGGGCATGACCGCGAGGCGGTCATGTACTAGAGTTATCTCGACATCGAGATATCTACCGAAGGCGTACCGCAGCCGTCCCGGTAAGGGTTACCTAACTGAGCCGTACCTTAGCGGATCGGGCAGGGGTCGTGGCGGCAGGATGACGTAGTACGCGCACATTGATGAAGGAGACTGTCGTGTCGGCGAACAGCTTCGACGCCCGCAGCACGCTGCGCGTGGGCGACGAGTCGTACGAGATCTTCAAGCTGGACAAGGTCGAGGGCTCCGCGCGCCTCCCTTACAGCCTGAAGGTGCTGCTGGAGAACCTGCTCCGCACAGAGGACGGCGCGAACATCACCGCCGACCACATCCGGGCGCTCGGCGGCTGGGACTCCCAGGCGCAGCCGAGCCAGGAGATCCAGTTCACGCCGGCCCGCGTGATCATGCAGGACTTCACCGGCGTGCCCTGTGTCGTGGACCTTGCCACCATGCGTGAGGCCGTGAAGGAGCTCGGCGGCGACCCGGCGAAGATCAACCCGCTGGCCCCGGCCGAGCTGGTCATCGACCACTCGGTCATCGCCGACAAGTTCGGCACGAACGAGGCCTTCGCCCAGAACGTCGAGCTGGAGTACGGCCGCAACAAGGAGCGCTACCAGTTCCTGCGCTGGGGCCAGACCGCCTTCGACGAGTTCAAGGTCGTCCCGCCGGGCACCGGCATCGTCCATCAGGTCAACATCGAGCACCTGGCCCGTACGGTCATGGTCCGTAACGGCCAGGCGTACCCCGACACTCTCGTCGGCACCGACTCCCACACCACGATGGTCAACGGCCTCGGCGTGCTGGGCTGGGGCGTGGGCGGCATCGAGGCCGAGGCCGCGATGCTCGGCCAGCCGGTCTCGATGCTCATCCCGCGCGTCGTCGGCTTCAAGCTGACCGGTGAGCTGAAGCCGGGTACCACCGCCACGGACCTCGTGCTCACCATCACCGAGATGCTGCGCAAGCACGGCGTCGTCGGCAAGTTCGTCGAGTTCTACGGTGAGGGCGTAGCCGCCACCTCTCTCGCCAACCGCGCCACCATCGGCAACATGTCGCCGGAGTTCGGCTCCACCGCCGCGATCTTCCCGATCGACGGCGAGACGATCAACTACCTCAAGCTCACCGGCCGCTCCGAGCAGCAGGTCGCGCTGGTCGAGGCGTACGCCAAGGAGCAGGGACTCTGGCTCGACCCGGCCGCCGAGCCGGACTTCTCCGAGAAGCTGGAGCTGGACCTGTCGACGGTCGTCCCGTCGATCGCCGGCCCGAAGCGTCCGCAGGACCGCATCGTCCTCGCCAACGCGGCCCAGCAGTTCTCGCAGGACGTCCGCAACTACGTGGACGAGGTGGACGAGGCGGGCAAGGAGTCCTTCCCGGCCTCCGACGCTCCTGCGCTCCGCCCCAACGGTGCGCCGAGCCGCCCGACCCTCGTCACCGCCCCTGACGGCTCGACGTACGAGATCGACCACGGCGCCGTAACCGTCGCCGCGATCACCTCCTGCACCAACACGTCGAACCCGTACGTGATGGTCGCCGCCGCGCTGGTGGCCAAGAAGGCGGTCGAGAAGGGTCTGACCCGCAAGCCGTGGGTCAAGACCACACTGGCACCGGGCTCCAAGGTGGTCACCGACTACTTCGACAAGGCGGGCCTCACCCCGTACCTCGACAAGGTCGGCTTCAACCTGGTCGGCTACGGCTGCACCACCTGCATCGGCAACTCCGGCCCGCTGCCGGACGAGGTCTCCAAGGCCGTCAACGATCACGACCTGGCCGTGACCTCGGTGCTCTCCGGCAACCGTAACTTCGAGGGCCGGATCAACCCCGACGTAAAGATGAACTACCTGGCCTCCCCGCCGCTGGTCGTCGCGTACGCCATCGCGGGCTCCATGAAGGTGGACATCACCCGCGACGCGCTCGGCATCGACACCGAGGGCAACCCGGTCTACCTCACCGACATCTGGCCCTCCGAGGCCGAGATCAACGACGTCGTGGCCAACGCCATCGGCGAGGACATGTTCACCAAGTCCTACCAGGACGTCTTCGCGGGCGACGCGCAGTGGCAGGCGCTGCCGATCCCGACCGGCAACACCTTCGAGTGGGACCCGCAGTCCACCTACGTGCGCAAGCCCCCGTACTTCGAGGGCATGACGATGGAGACGACCCCGGTCGAGGACATCACGGGCGCACGCGTGCTGGCCAAGCTGGGCGACTCGGTCACCACCGACCACATCTCCCCCGCCGGTGCGATCAAGGCCGACACCCCGGCCGGCAAGTACCTCACGGAGCACGGCGTCGAGCGTCGCGACTTCAACTCGTACGGTTCCCGCCGTGGCAACCACGAGGTGATGATCCGCGGCACCTTCGCCAACATCCGCCTGCGCAACCAGATCGCGCCGGGCACCGAGGGCGGCTTCACCCGCGACTTCACCGTCGACGGCGCCCCGGTCTCCTTCATCTACGACGCCTCGCAGAACTACCAGGCCGCCGGCATCCCGCTGGTCATCCTGGCGGGCAAGGAGTACGGCTCGGGCTCGTCCCGTGACTGGGCCGCCAAGGGCACCGCGCTGCTCGGCGTCAAGGCCGTCATCGCCGAGTCGTACGAGCGCATCCACCGCTCGAACCTGATCGGCATGGGCGTACTGCCGCTGCAGTTCCCGGAGGGCGCCTCGGCGCAGTCCCTCGGTCTGACCGGCGAGGAGACCTTCTCCTTCACCGGCGTGACCGAGCTGAACAACGGCACCACCCCGCGCACGGTCAAGGTGACCACCGATACCGGTGTGGAGTTCGACGCGGTCGTCCGCATCGACACCCCGGGTGAGGCGGACTACTACCGCAACGGCGGCATCATGCAGTACGTGCTGCGGAACCTGATCCGCGGCTGATCACGCGGCGCAGCCCACCTGCCCGGGCCGCCTCGGTGGCCCAGGCACGACGGACGGGCCGTACTCCCTAGCAGGGAGTACGGCCCGTCCGTCGTCTCCGGCGCGCTCTAGGAGATCAGCTCGATCTCGGCGAGCGTCGCGGAACCGTCGGGCACCAGCCGGTACTTCTCGTACGACCCGGGGCGGGCGACCGTGAAGACCCGGGTCTGCCTGTCCCAGGCGAAGGACTCGCCCGAGCGCTTGTCCAGGTCGGTCCATTTCTCCCCGTCGTGCGAACCCTGCAGCACCCAGCCGGCCGGAGCCTTCGCCCGGGCCGACGAGGTCAGGGTGTACTGCACCGCACGGGCGGCCGCCGTCACCGGCAGCCCGGCCGACTCGAACGCCGCTTCCGTACCGGACGAGTTGTCGAACAGCGGGCCGTCGCCGCTGATCACGTCACCCTTCGGCGCGGGCACCTTGTCGTCGTCGGTGACGGAGACGGGCGCCGCCTTGGGACCCGTGCCCCACGAGGACGGCTTGTCGCCCATCGCGAAGTCCAGCGTGCCGCCACGGGCCAGCAGGTCGTGCGGGAGCGCCGTGGACTTCCACGCCTTGCCGTTGACCTTCAGACCCTGCACGTAGATGTTCTTCGCGCTGTTCTCCGGTGCCCGCACCACCAGCTTGCGGCCGCTGTCCAGCCGGACGGTGGCCTTGGTGAAGAGCGGGGAGCCGACTGCGTACTCGCCGCTGCCCATCACCAGTGGGTAGAAGCCGAGGGCGCTGAACAGGTACCAGGCGGACTGCTCGCCGTTGTCCTCGTCGCCGTGGTAGCCCTGGCCGATCTCGCTGCCGGTGTAGAGGCGGGACAGCACCTCGCGGACCTTCTCCTGCGTCTTCCAGGGCTGTGAGGCCGCGTTGTACATGTATGTGGCGTGGTGGGCGACCTGGTTGCTGTGCCCGTACATGCCCATCCGTACGTCACGCGCCTCGGTCATCTCGTGGATGACGCTGCCGTACGAGCCGACGAACTCGGGGGAGGCCGTCTCGGGGGTGGCGAAGTACGTGTCCAGCTTCTTGCCGAGGCCGGAACGCCCGCCGTAGAGGTTGGCCAGCCCGCGCGAGTCCTGGGGGGCGGTGAAGGCGTAACCCCAGCCGTTGGTCTCGGTGTAGTCGTAGCCCCAGATGCGCGGGTCGTAGGTGTCCGACGGAACCCGCCAGTCGCCCTTCGGATCCTTGCCCTGGAAGAAGCCGGCCTTGGAGTCGAAGAGGCTGACGTAGCCCAGAGCGCGGTTCAGGAAGTACTCCGACTCCTCCTTGTACCGGGCGTTCTCAGTCTTCGTGTAGAGCGCCTGGCCCATCTTGGCGAGCCCGTAGTCGTTGAGGTAACCCTCCAGCGACCAGGACAGGCCCTCGTGGGTCCTGGTGGATGCGTAGCCGAGGAAGGGGGAGGTGTCCATGCCCTTACGGCCGACGCCCGAACTGGGCGGGACCACGGTGGCGTTCTTCAGCGCCGCCTCGTACGCCGCCTCCGCGTCGAAGTCGACGCCCTTGACGTACGCGTCGGCGAAGGCGACGTCCGAGCTGGTGCCGGTCATCAGGTCGGCGTAGCCGGGGGAGGACCAGCGGGAGATCCAGCCGCCGTCCTTGTACTGCTGGACGAAGCCGTCGACCAGTTCTCCGGCCTTCTTGGGGGTGAGGAAGGAGTAGGCGGGCCAGGTCGTCCGGTAGGTGTCCCAGAAGCCGTTGTTGACGTACACCTTCCCGTCGACGATCTTCGCGCCGGTGTGGGTCGGGGTGTCCGGGCCGGTCTGCGGGGAGAAGGGGCTGGCGTACTGGTGCCTGGGCTTCGCCTTCGTACCGGTGTTCTCGAAGCCGGAGTTGGGATACAGGTACAGCCGGTACAGACTGGAGTAGAGGGTGGTCAGCTGGTCGCGGCTCGCGCCCTCGACCTCGACGCGGCCGAGAATGGCGTCCCAGGCGTCCTGGGCACGGTCTCGGACCCGTTCGAAGCGGGTACCGGCCGGGATCTCGTCGGCGAGGTTCTTCTTCGCCTGGTCGAGGCTGATGAGTGACGTTGCAATGCGCAATGTGACACTGCGGTCCTCGCCGGGCGCGAAGCGCAGATAGCCGGTGACGTCGTCGCCCCCGCCCCCGCTCAGCTTTCCGCTCCCGGTGACCGGTGCGTCGAAGACGCCGTACACGAACAGACGGGTGGCGCCGGTGGACAGGCCGCTCTTGACGTCGGAGAAGCCGGTGACGGCGGAGTTCTCCGGGTCGAGGGTGAGGCCGCCGTCGTTGGAGACGTTGTCGAAGACGATGCTCGCGTCGTCACCGGGGTAGGTGAACCGCATCATGGCCGCGTGGTCGGTCGGGGTCATCTCGGCCTTGAGGCCGTTCTCGAACGTCACCCCGTAGTAGTGCGGTTTCGCCGTCTCCTTCGTGTGGCGGAAGGGAAGTGCGCGGGCCTTGCGGGCCGCGTCCGGGGTGCCCGCCACTGCCGAGGGCATCAGCTGGAACGTCTGCCGGTCGCCCATCCAGGGACTTGGCTCGTGGCTGGCGCTGAAGGCCTGCAGCGTCGGAAGGTTGTCGGAGTTGTTGCCGCGGGCGTAGTCGTACAGCCAGCTGGTGGACGCGGCGTTGGTCACCGGGGTCCAGAAGTTGAACCCGTGCGGGACCGCGGTGGCCGGGAAGTTGTTGCCGCGGGAGAAGCCGCCACTGGAGTTGGTGCCGCGGTTGGTCAGGGCGTAGTCGGACAGATGCGCCAGCCGCTTCTCCGGAGCCTTCGGAGCGATGCTGATGTCGTCGATCCACCCCTGGAACTTCGCGGCCCCCCGGGGGGAGTCGTAGGCGACGAGGATCCGGTCGACCGTCTTGGCGGCCGCGACCGAGCCGATCCGGGACTCCTTGTGGTTCCACTGGTTCACGTACAGCGTCTTGGAGGCGCCCTGGCCCTGCGGGCTCAGCCGGGCGCCGTGCTGGTCGAGGGCCCCCAGATCACTGAGGTAGGTGCCGTCGGTGAAGGCGAGGTCGACCGCCACGTTGGTGGCGGGATAGTTGAGGTCGGTTTCCGGCATGGCGGGAAAGACGCGGTACGACAGTGCAGTGTCACGTGTGACGGCCGTGTTGACGTCGAAGACCTTGTTGTACGAGTACGCGCGGCCGTCCGGCTTGTGCGTGCCGGCGTAACGCAACGCGCGCTTGCCGGTGAAGCCGGCGTTGGCCTTGGCGGTGGGGGACCCGCTGGGCCCTCGGTCGGGCTGGCTGCGCATGTCCTCCGGGACCGGGATGCTGGTGTCGCCGTTCGAGAACTGGATGTCCGCCAGCTGGGTGATGCCGGAGGCGCCGTTGTTGCGGCTGATCTCCAGGCGGTAGTGGCGGTACGCCGGGGAGTTGGCGGTGTCCGCGATGTCGAAGGACCTGGTCTGGAAGCGGTTCTCGAACGCCTGGCCCTCGCGGGAGTCCAGGGCCTTCCACTCCTTGCCGTCGGCGGAGCCCTTCAGGATCCAGTCCCTGGGGTCGCGCGGCGCGGCGTCGTTCGCGGAGGTCAGTGCGTATGTCACGACCTTGACCGGTTCGTCCAGGTCGAACTCGAGCCACGCGGTGGCCTCGAAGGCAAGCCACTTGGTGCTCGACGACAGGTCGACGAGGTTCTCCTTGACCTCCCCACCACCCTCGTTCTCGGCGCTCGCCCGCACGTCCGTGACCTTGTCGGTGACATTTCCCGGTATACCGCTGCTGTAGCCGCCGTCGATTCCCGACGCTCGCTTTACTCCCTCACGTCCCGTTTCTACGGTATTGCGCCAATTCGGCTGCGCTTCATCCGTTTCGAAGGAGGAGGTGAACTCCCGGTCCGGGCGGGTGGGCTGGGAGGGCTGGGCGACGGCGGCTCCCTGAGCTGTCACGACGAGAGCGATTGCGGTGGCCACGAGGGCGGCCGCGCGGCCTTGTCCCGGCCGGGGTGGGCTTTGCATCCCGAGTCTGTCCTTCCCCTGTACGACAACGTTGTCAGCCTGAGGCGCAGGGACCAGTAGGGAGGCAAGTGCGGGGTGGTGTCAAGGGCGTTGGGGGTGAATGCCCGGGACCATGCCCGTGTGGAGGCATGAGGCCGTACCCGCAGACCCGTGGCCGGCACACTCATCCGGCAGGTCTCAACTCGGGAAAGACTGCCGCGTAAACGTGCTTTCGATCTTGCCCCCTCGGCGAGAAGTGGACTATACCTGTCGGCGTCTGCACAGCCACGGGAAAGCGGCGGCGGACGCGGGGGGACGGCGAGGAACGGCGGCAGGAATTTCATCGCATCAACTGCCGTCCAACCCTGGTTCTTCCCTCACACCCTGCACGACCCAGCTTCAACTGACCGCGGTGGCGGGGCCCTTCGCCAGAGGCGAAGTACGGGCGACCGGTACACCGCCTGAGTCCTGAAGAAGGCGAGGACTTGAGCATGGGATCCACCTCCGCCCACAACAATGAGGGCCTCGGCCGTCGCGATCTGATCAAGCGTTCCGCTGCGCTCGGCCTGATCACCGTGCCGACGATGAGCTTCCTTTCCGCGTGCGCCAGCAGCGACAGTGGCAGCGACGAAAAGGTCGAAAAGGGCAAGAAGACCGCCAAGAATCCGCTCGGTGTCAATGAGACGGCGCAGCTCGAGGTCGTCATCTTCGACGGCGGCTTCGGCCAGCAGTACGCCCTCGACGCGGAGAAGAAGTACGAGGCGGCGTTCCCGAAGGCACCCAAGGTCAAGCACCGGGCGACCCAGAAGATCCAGTCGGAGCTGCAGCCCCGCTTCAACGGCGGCACCCCGCCGGACCTGATCGACAACTCCGGTGCCCAGCAGATGGACATGGGTGTCCTGGTCGGCAAGAAACAGCTCGCCGACCTGACCCCGTTGCTGGACGCCCCCTCCATCGACGACCCGAACAAGAAGGTGCGCGACACCCTGCGCCCGGGCATCGTCGAAATGGGTCAGTTCGACGGCGAGCCGGTCTGGATCCTGTACTACGCCTACACCGTGTACGGCGTCTGGTACTCGCAGACCGCGCTGGAGAAGCTCGACGCCACGTACCCGGAGACCTGGGACGAAATGCTCGCGGTCTGCGAGAAGGCGAAGAAGAAGGGCATCGCAGGCTGGACGTACGCGGGCAAGCACCCGTACTACCTGCCGTTCTCCCTGTACCCGTTCATCGCCAAGATCGGCGGCCGCGAGGTCCTCGACGCGATCGACAACCTGGAGCCCAAGGCCTGGGAGCACCCGGCCGTCAAGGCCGCCTTCGAGGCGTACTACGAGCTCTACAAGAAGGGCTACATCCTCAAGGGGACGCCCGGGATCGACCACATCCAGTCCCAGACGGCCTGGACCAAGGGCGAGGCGCTCTTCATCCCGAACGGCTCCTGGGTGGAGAACGAGGCGGCCAAGACGACGCCGGCCGACTTCAAGATGATGGTGGCCGCGCCGACCGGTCTCGACAAGTCCGACAAGCTGCCGTTCGGCACCATCTGGGCCTCCGGCGGCGAGCCGTTCGTCGTCCCGGCCAAGGCCAAGAACCCCGAGGGCGGCATGGAGCAGCTGCGCATCATGCTCAGCGAGGCTTCGTCCAAGAGCTTCACCCAGCAGGTCAAGTCGCTGACCGCGTTCAACGGCGGCACCGACGGCCTGTCGCTGTCCACAGCCCTGCAGTCCGGGGTCGACGCGCTGAAGAAGGCCGGCGACAACGTGGTGAACCCGCGTCTCCAGGACTGGTACGTGAAGTTGCAGAAGGAGCAGATCGGCGTCGCCGGACTCGGCGAGATGATGGCCGGCCGCGCGACCCCCGCGGAGACCATCAAGAAGATCCAGGGCTTTGCCGACGCGGCTGCGAAGGACCAGTCGATCAAGCACTACAAGCACCAGTGAGCAGGCGTCACCAGCGGCGGCAGCGCCCGTCGGAAGATCGGGGTCGGTAACCATGCAACACGGCAAGTACCGGTTCATCGTGGGGTTCCTGGCGATGCCACTGGCGTTGTACGCCATCTTCGTCATCTGGCCGTTCATCCAGTCCATCTACTACTCGTTCACGGACTGGACCGGCCTGAGCCCGGACTTCAAGATGGTGGGCTTCGACAACTACAGCCGGATGCTGGACGACGACATCTTCTGGAAGTCGTTGCAGCACAGCCTGTGGTTCGCGCTGCTGCTGCCGCTGGTGACGCTGGGCCTCGCGCTGTTCTTCGCCTTCATGCTCAATGTCGGCGGGCGGCGCCGGAAGGGCGCCGCCATCGCCGGCGTACGCGGCTCGTCCTTCTACAAGATCGCGTACTTCTTCCCGCAGGTGCTGTCGATCGCGATCGTGGCGCTGCTGTTCCAGTTCGCGTACAACCCCAAGGACGGCGCGATCAACGGAGCGTTGCGGGCCGTGGGTCTGGACAGCCTCCAGCCGGGCTGGCTCGGGGAGCCCGACCTCGCCTTGTGGTGTGTGATGGCGGTCCTGGTCTGGAGCACGGTCGGCTTTTTCGTCGTGCTCTTCTCCGCGGGCATGGCCTCCATCCCCCGGGACTTCTACGAAGCGGCGCTGCTGGACGGCGCGAGCCGCTTCACCACCTTCTTCCGGATCACCCTGCCGCTGCTGTGGGACACCGTGCAGTCGGGCTGGGTGTACATGGGCATCCTGGCGCTGGGCGCGGAGTCCTTCGCGGTCGTCCAGATCATGACCGTGGGTCCCGGCGGACCCGACTACTCCACCACGGTCCTCACGCTGTACGTCTACCAGACGGCGTTCCGTGACGGCCAGGCGGCATACGCGACAACGATCGGCGTCGCCCTGCTCGTGGTCACCCTGGCCTTCGCGGCCATCGTGATGCGGCTCGGCCGGCGCGAGCGGCTGGAGTTCTGATGAAAACCACTGACACCCCTCCCGCCGGCCCGGCCGGCGTCGCCGAGGACCGGCCGCCCGTGGTGAAGGTGCCCGCCCCGCCGGCCGTCAGGACCAGGGGCCGCGAGGGCACGGTCCTCAATGTGTTCTCGCACGGCGTGCTCGTCATCTGGGCGGTCATGGTGGTGCTGCCCCTGCTCTGGGCGGTGATGACGTCCTTCAAGACCGACGCGGACATCTTCACCTCGCCGTGGTCCCTGCCGGACTCGCTGCACTTCGAGAACTGGTCGCGGGCCTGGACCCAGGCCCACATGAGCGACTACTTCCTCAACACCGTCATCGTGGTGGGCGGTTCGCTGGTCGGCACGCTGCTGTTCGGCTCGATGGCGGCGTACGTCCTGGCCCGCTTCGAGTTTCCCGGCAACCGCTTCATCTACTTCCTCTTCATCGGCGGCATGAGCTTCCCGATCATGCTGGCGCTGGTGCCGCTGTTCTTCGTACTGAACAACGTCGCCCTGCTCAACACGCTGCACGGCCTGATCCTGGTCTACATCGCCTACTCGCTGCCGTTCACGGTCTTCTTCCTGACCGCCTTCTTCCGTACGCTGCCGACCTCGGTGGCAGAGGCTGCTCTGATCGACGGGGCCTCGCACACCAGGACCTTCTTCCAGGTCATGCTGCCGATGGCGAAGCCGGGCCTGATCAGCGTCGCGATCTTCAACTTCCTGGGGCAGTGGAACCAGTACATGCTGCCGACCGTGCTCAACACCGACCCGGAGAAGAAGGTGCTCTCTCAGGGCCTGGTCGAGCTCGCCGTCAGCCAGGGGTACAAGGGCGACTGGTCCGGGCTCTTCGCCGGTCTGGTCATGGCGATGCTGCCGGTCCTCGCGGCGTACATCATCTTCCAGCGCCAGGTGGTCGCCGGTCTTACGGCGGGGGCGCTTAAGTAGAACCGCCGCATTCGGTACGCCGAGAACCGCCCGCCCGGCCACCGGCCGACGGGCGGTTCGTCCGTTCCGACCCACTCAAGGTCTTGACGGGAGGCGAGGTGAAAGCTCTGCTTAGAGTTCACAAGTTGGAGATACGTCGGGGTCTCATAGGGGCGGCCCCGGCCGGGGGCGGTGGTCGTGCCGCCCGCCAAGGGCAGGAGTGGATGAGTCGTGGAGACTCCGGGGTCGCAGTCTTCTCTGCACCGGGCCAACCTCGAGCGGGTGGTGCGCGCGGTGCGCATGGCCGGTTCGCTCACCCAGGCGGAGATCGCCCGCAGCACGGGACTTTCGGCGGCCACGGTCTCCAACATCGTCCGCGAGCTCAAGGACGGCGGAACCGTTGAGGTCACGCCGACCTCGGCTGGTGGCCGCCGGGCCCGCAGCGTCTCTCTCAGCGGGGACGCGGGCATCGTCATAGGGGTCGATTTCGGCCACACCCATCTACGGGTCGCGGTCGGAAACCTGGCGCACCAGGTGCTCGCCGAGGAATCCGAGCCACTGGATGTGGACGCCTCGTCCGCTCAGGGCTTCGACCGGGCGGAAGAGCTGGTCAAGCACCTGATCGGCACGGTGGGGGTGAGCCAGGAGAAGGTGATCGGAGTCGGTCTCGGCGTTCCGGGACCCATCGACGTCGAGTCGGGCACGCTCGGCTCCACCTCGATCCTTCCGGGCTGGACCGGCATCCACCCCAGCGACGAGCTGGCGGGCCGCCTCGGCGTTCCGGTGTACGTCGACAACGACGCCAACCTGGGTGCGTTGGGCGAGCTCGTCTGGGGCAGCGGACGCGGCGTGAAGGACCTCGCGTACATCAAGGTCGCCAGCGGCGTCGGCGCCGGCCTGGTGATCAGCGGGCAGATCTATCGCGGCCCGGGCGGTACCGCGGGGGAGATCGGCCACATCACGCTCGACGAGTCCGGTCCGGTGTGCCGCTGCGGCAACCGCGGCTGCCTGGAGACGTTCACCGCGGCCCGGTACGTGCTGCCGCTGCTGCAGTCCAGTCATGGGGCGGAGCTCACCATGGAACGCGTGGTGCAGCTGGCCCGCGAGGGCGATCCCGGCTGCCGCCGGGTCATCGCCGACGTCGGCCGCCACATCGGCAGTGGTGTGGCCAACCTTTGCAACCTTCTCAATCCCAGTCGGGTAGTGCTGGGCGGAAATCTGGCGGAAGCGGGAGAATTGGTCCTCGGACCGATACGAGAGTCGGTCTCCCGGTACGCGATTCCCAGCGCGGCCCGTCAGCTGTCCGTTCTCCCCGGGGCGCTTGGCGGACGTGCCGAGGTATTGGGCGCGTTGGCCCTCGTGCTTAGCGAAATGGGCGATTCTACCCTTCTGGACGGCTCAGTTCCCGCCGGTGCACCCGCCTTCACTTAGATAACGAATGGCACCGTTGTCATCTCGTTAAGGATTTACTCCTTGACGCTGACGGTGGGGCCGAGTTGACTTCCAGCCACCTCGGCCGCAACGTCGCGGCCTCGTCAGGGAGGTTTCTGAATGAACACGCAGATGCGTCGTGCCGCCGTGGCCGTGGCCGCAACCGCGATGGCCGTCTCGCTCGCCGCTTGTGGCAGCGCCGGCGAGGCCGGTGACAACGCGACCGAGAGTGGCTCCGCGAAGGGCGACGCAATCACCATCGGTCTGCTCCTTCCCGAGAACCAGACCGCGCGTTACGAGAAGTTCGACAAGCCCCTGATCGAGAAGAAGATCAGTGAGCTGACCAATGGCAAGGGCAAGGTCGTCTACGCCAACGCCAAGCAGGACGCGACGCTGCAGACCCAGCAGGTCGACACGATGATCACCAACAAGGTCGACGCCCTGATCGTGGACGCGGTCGACTCCAAGGCCATCGCCGGCGGTGTGAAGAAGGCCAAGGACGCGGGCATCCCGGTCGTCGCTTTCGACCGTCTCGCCGAGGGCCCGATCGACGGCTACACCTCCTTTGACAACGAGGAGGTCGGCCACGTCCAGGGCAAGGCGCTCCTCGAGGCCCTGGGTGCCAAGGCCAAGGACGGCCAGATCGTGATGATGAACGGCGCGATCACCGACCCGAACGCCGCCCTCTTCAAGAAGGGCGCCCACGCCGAGCTCGACGGCAAGGTGAACATCGGCAAGGAGTACGACACCAAGGAGTGGAAGCCGGAGAACGCCAACGCCAACATGGAGGCGGCGATCTCGGCTCTCGGCAAGGACAAGATCATCGGCGTCTACTCCGCCAACGACGGCATGGCGGGCGGCATCATCACCGCCCTGAAGGCCGGCGGTTTCGCCAAGCTCCCGCCGGTCACCGGCCAGGACGCCGAGCTCGCCGGTGTGCAGCGGATCGTCGCGGGTGAGCAGTTCATGAGCGTCTACAAGCCGTACGCACCGGAGGCCGCGGCCGCCGCGGAGATGGCCGTCGCCCTCGCCAAGGGCGAGAAGATCGACTCCATCGCCAAGGAGAAGGTCGACAGCCCCACCACCAAGGGCGTCCCGTCGGTGCTCGTCCCGGTCGTCTCGCTGACCAAGGACAACATCAACGACACCGTCATCAAGGACGGCGTGTACACGGTCGCCGAGATCTGCACCCCGAAGTACAAGGCCGCCTGCGACGCGCTCGGCCTGAAGTAGGTCCCACGGCCCCGGAGAGTCCGTCAGGGATCTCTCCTGGGATCAGCCCAGGATCTGCGCACCACCCGAAGCCCTGTCCGGTGCCCGGCCCCACCTCCAGCCCCCGCTACCGGGGCCGGCACCGGACAGAAACGCTTCTCCCCAACTGTTCTGCTTCTGCTCAGCCACCGCGCCCTTCCCCCGGCGCGGCATCCCCGCCGGTCAGGCGGCGAAGGAGATGGTTCACGTGTCCGCTACGCCCGTGCTGGCGTTGCGCGGGGTCTCCAAGCGGTTCGGTGCCGTTCAGGCGCTCACCGACGTAGAGCTTGAGGTCCACGCCGGCGAGGTGGTCGCCCTCGTCGGCGACAACGGCGCCGGAAAGTCAACGCTGGTCAAGACGATCGCCGGCGTGCACCCCATCGATGAAGGCGTCATCGAGTGGGAAGCCAGGCCCGTATCGATCAGCAAGCCGCACGACGCCCAGAACCTGGGCATCGCGACCGTCTACCAGGACCTCGCGCTGTGCGACAACATCGATGTGGTCGGCAACCTCTACCTCGGCCGGGAGCTCCGCAAGCGCGGTGTCCTCAACGAGGTCGAGATGGAGCGCCGCGCCCGCGAGCTCCTCACCACGCTTTCGATCCGCATCCCGAGTGTGCGCATCCCGATCGCCTCGCTCTCCGGCGGTCAGCGCCAGACCGTGGCCATCGCCCGGTCGATGCTCGGCGAGCCCAAGCTCGTCATCCTTGACGAGCCCACCGCGGCCCTCGGTGTCGAGCAGACCGCGCAGGTCCTCGACCTGGTCGAGCGGCTGCGCGAGCGCGGCCACGCGGTCATCCTCATCAGCCACAACATGGCCGATGTGAAGGCTGTCGCCGACAAGGTGGCCGTCCTCCGGCTGGGCCGGAACAACGGTGTCTTCGATGTGAAGTCCACCTCGCAGGAAGAGATCATCTCCGCCATCACCGGCGCCACGGACAATGCCGTGACCCGTCGTGCGGCGCGCAACGCGGAGGTTCAGAAGTGAACACCGACAAGACCTCCACCGCGCCCGCGGACGCCGCAGCCGTGGTGAACCCGGAGGCCGCCCACGACGCGCTCACCGCGGTCGACCCCCGGCTGCTGGTGCGCGAGCAGGGCTTCGCGGGCTACCTCTCGGAGTTCAAGCGCAAGCTGCACGCCGGTGACCTGGGCTCGATTCCCGTCGTCATCGGCCTGATCATCATCTGCATCATCTTCCAGAGCCTGAACTCGAACTTCCTCTCCGCGCAGAACCTGAGCAACATCGCGGTCACGATGGTCGCCACCGGCATGATGGCCGTGGGCATCATCTTCGTGCTGCTGCTCGGCGAGATCGACCTGTCGGTCGGTGCGGTCAGCGGCGTGTCCGGCGCGATCGTGGCGGTACTCAGCGTCACTCACGGCGTGAACGAGTGGCTGGCGATGCTGGTGGCGATCGTCTCCGGCGCGCTCATCGGCGCGATCCACGGTTTCTTCTTCGCCCGGATCGGCGCACCCGCATTCGCCGTCACCCTGGCCGGCCTGCTGTTCTGGCAGGGCTTCATGCTCCAACTCCTCGGCGACCAGGGCACCATCAACCTGGACAGCGAAGGCGTCGTCGGCAAGCTGACCACGTACTACTTCTCCGACGTGGCGGCCGCCTACGGCCTGGCCGCGGTCGCGGTGCTGGGCTTCTTCCTCTCGTCCTTCCTGGACAGCCGTCGCCGTGAGGCCGCCGGGGTGCCGTCCCGGCCGCTCGTCGACATCGTGGTGCGCACGGTGGTGCTCGCGGTGGTCGCGTTCGCCGCCGCCATCATGTTCAACCAGTACAAGGGTCTGCCGCTGGCGCTGGTCCTCTTCCTGGTGGTCCTGGTGTTGACGGACTTCGTCCTCCGGCGCACCGCGTACGGCCGCAAGATCTTCGCACTCGGCGGCAGCGTCGAGGCCTCCCGTCGCGCGGGCATCAACGTAACGGCGATCCGCATCTCGGTCTTCTCGATCGCGGGCACCTTCGCCGCCATCGGCGGCCTGTTCTGGGCCTCCAAGATCGCGGCCGCCAACCAGAGCGCCGGCTCCGGCGACCTGCTGATGAACGTCATCGCGGCGGCTGTCATCGGCGGCACCAGCCTCTTCGGCGGACGCGGCCGGACCTGGAACGCGCTGCTCGGCGTCATGGTGATCGTCTCGATCCAGTACGGGCTGGCGCTGGAAGGCATTGCCACGCCGATCCAGTACATGATCACGGGTGGTGTCCTGCTGGCCACCGTCGTCATCGACTCCATCACGCGCAAGACGCAGAAGACCGCGGGCCGCGCCTGACCGCGGTCCGCAGAACACGTGCCCGGCGCCGCACACGGCGCCGGGCACCTCTGTGTGTTCAGTCGTATCCGTGACGTACATCGCACCGCCCGGTGAGCCCGGCCGTGGGCGGAACATTAGACTCGACAGACCGGCAAGCCAGACGTTCAACTGCAAGGAGGCACGGGTGGCCCTGCTGACCCGCATCACGGGACCGCGCGATCTGGACCGGCTCAGCCCGGCGCAGCTGGACCAGCTGGCCGCGGAGATCAGAATCTTTCTCGTCGACGCGGTATCCAAGACCGGCGGTCACCTGGGCCCCAACCTCGGCGTGGTCGAACTGACCATCGCGCTGCACCGGGTCTTCGACTCCCCGAAGGACAAGGTCCTCTTCGACACGGGTCACCAGTCGTACGTGCACAAACTGCTCACGGGCCGTCAGGACTTCGCCAGGCTGCGTGCCAAGGGCGGCCTGTCCGGCTACCCGTCCCGGGCCGAGTCGGCGCACGACGTCATCGAGAACAGCCACGCCTCCACCGTGCTGGGCTGGGCCGACGGTCTCGCCAAGGCCAACGAGGTCCTGAAGAAGGAGGATCATGTCGTCGCCGTGATCGGCGACGGCGCGCTCACCGGCGGTATGGCCTGGGAGGCCCTGAACAACATCGCCGCCGCCAAGGACCGCCCGCTGGTGATCGTGGTCAACGACAACGAGCGCTCGTACTCCCCGACCATCGGCGGGCTCGCGAACCACCTGGCCACGCTGCGGACCACCGACGGCTACGAGCGCTTCCTCGCCCGGGGCAAGGAGATCCTCGACCGCACCCCGGTCGTCGGAAAGCCGCTCTACGAGACGCTGCACGGCGCGAAGAAGGGCCTGAAGGACTTCATCGCCCCGCAGGGCATGTTCGAGGACCTCGGACTGAAGTACGTCGGCCCGATCGACGGCCACGACATCGAGGCCCTGGAGTCCGCCCTCACGCGCGCCAAGCGCTTCGGCGGCCCGGTCATCGTCCACTGCCTCACCGAGAAGGGCCGCGGCTACCAGCCCGCCGTCCAGGACGAGGCCGACCGCTTCCACGCCGTCGGTGTCATCCACCCCGACACCGGCCTGCCGGTCAAGACCGCCGCCGCCAGCTGGACCTCGGTCTTCGGCGACGAGATGGTCAAGCTCGGCCACGACCGCGAGGACGTCGTCGCCATCACCGCGGCCATGCTCCAGCCGGTCGGACTGAAGAAGTTCGCCGAGACCTTCCCGGACCGTATCTACGACGTCGGCATCGCCGAGCAGCACGGCGCGGTCTCCGCGGCGGGCCTGGCCACCGGCGGACTGCACCCGGTCTTCGCGGTGTACGCGACCTTCCTCAACCGGGCCTTCGACCAAGTCCTGATGGATGTGGCCCTGCACAAGTGCGGTGTCACATTCGTGCTGGACCGCGCGGGCGTCACCGGTGACGACGGAGCCTCGCACAACGGCATGTGGGACATGTCGATGCTGCAGTGCGTCCCGACCCTGCGCATCGCCGCCCCGCGCGACGCGGAACAGCTGCGTGCCCAGCTGCGTGAGGCCGTCGAGGTCGACGACGCCCCGACCGTCGTCCGCTACTCCAAGGGCGTGGTGGGGCCGGCCGTCCCCGCCGTGGGCCGGATCGGCGGCATGGACGTACTGCGCAAGCCCGCCGGGGGCATGCAGGACGTCCTGCTGGTGTCCGTCGGCGCGCTCGCCCCGATGTGCCTGGAGGTCGCCGGCCTGCTCGACAAGCAGGGCATCTCGACGACCGTCGTCGACCCGCGTTGGGTCAAGCCGGTCGACGAGGCGCTCGCGCCGCTCGCCGAGCAGCACCGGGTCGTCGTCACCGTCGAGGACAACAGCCGTGCCGGCGGCGTCGGTTCGGCCGTCGCCCAGGCGCTGCGCGACGCGGGCGTCGACGTCCCGCTGCGCGACTTCGGCATCCCGTCGCGCTTCCTCGACCACGCCTCCCGCAAGGAGGTCATGGCCGAGATCGGGCTGACCGCTCCGGACATCGCCCGCCAGGTCACCGGCCTGGTCGCCAAGCTCGACGGCCGGTACGAGGACGAGCCCGCCGAGGCCGCGCGCGACTGACGCCGACGAGATCTGGCATCCGATGGGCCGGTGGGGTCACCCTGTATGGGTGGTCCGACCGGCCCATTCGCGTGAAATCCACCCGTACGGAGCCCTGTACGGCCGCTGATGTCCCGATCATGGCGATCACGACGAGCGCGTGGAGGTACGCCGGTGAGTACGCAGCAGGACATGGGACCCGCCGGAGGCGGAATGCTCCGGACCAAGACCGTCGAACAGTCGATCCGCGACACCGAGGAGCCGGAGCACGCGCTCAAGAAGTCCCTTTCCGCGCTGGACCTGACGGTCTTCGGGGTCGGGGTCATCATCGGTACCGGCATCTTCGTCCTCACCGGCTCGGTGGCCAAGAACAACGCCGGTCCCGCCACTGCCCTCGCCTTCGTCGCTGCCGGTGTGGTGTGCGGCCTGGCCGCCCTCTGCTACGCCGAGTTCGCCTCGACGGTGCCGGTGGCCGGGTCGGCGTACACGTTCGCGTACGCCTCCCTCGGCGAGCTGCCCGCCTGGATCATCGGCTGGGACCTGGTCCTCGAGTTCGCGCTCGGTACGGCGGTGGTTGCCGTCGGCTGGTCCGGCTACGTCCGGGCGCTGATGGAGAACGTCGGCTGGAACATGCCCGAAGCCCTGTCGGGGCCCACCGCGACCGAGGGGTTCGCCTTCGATCTGCTGGCCTTTCTGCTGGTCCTCCTCCTGACCGCGATCCTGGTCCTCGGTATGAAGCTGTCCGCCCGCGTCACCGCGGTCGTCGTCGCCATCAAGGTGACCGTGGTCCTGGTCGTCATCATCGCCGGCGCCTTCTTCATCAACGGTGCGAACTACGACCCCTTCATCCCCCCGGCCCAGAAGCAGGCCGGAGGAGCAGGCCTGGACGCCCCGCTCGTCCAGTTGCTGTTCGGCTACGAGCCGACGGACTTCGGCGTGATGGGTATCTTCACCGCCGCCTCGGTGGTCTTCTTCGCCTTCATCGGCTTCGACGTCGTGGCGACGGCGGCGGAGGAGACCAAGCTCCCGCAGCGGGACATGCCGCGCGGCATCCTCGGGTCTCTCTTGATCTGCACCCTGCTCTACGTCGCCGTGTCGATCGTGGTCACCGGTATGCAGCACTACTCCGAACTGTCGGTGGACGCCCCGCTCGCCGACGCCTTCAAGGCCACCGGCCACCCCTGGTACGCCGGCTTCATCAGCTTCGGGGCCGCCGTCGGCCTCACCACCGTGTGCATGATCCTGCTGCTCGGCCAGACCAGGGTGTTCTTCGCGATGAGCCGCGACGGGCTCCTTCCGCGGTTCTTCTCACGGACGCACCCGAAGTTCCGCACCCCCTACCGCGCCACGGTCCTGCTCGGCGTGATCATCGCCGTCGTCGCGGGCTTCACCAGCCTTGAAGACCTCGCGAAGCTGGTGAACATCGGCACCCTCTTCGCCTTCGTCGTCGTCGCGATCGGCGTGATCATCCTGCGCCGGACCCGGCCCGACCTGCCACGCACCTTCCGCACCCCGCTGGTGCCGTGGCTGCCGATTCTCTCCGTGGCCGCCTCGCTGTGGCTGATGCTCAACCTGCCCGCCGAGACGTGGATCCGCTTCGCCATCTGGATGGCCGTCGGCGTGGTCGTGTACTTCCTGTACGGCCGTCGGCACAGCCGCCTCGGCCGCGAGGGCAGGGAGGCCAAGTTCTAGGCTCTTCTCCGATCAGGCCGGAGCCGCGCGCCGCACGCACCGGCCGCGCGCTCGCTGCTCCGGCCTGACCGACCGGCACCCCCTGGCCGGACCCGTGCACCGAACTCCTGTTTTACCCGCCCGGCCCCGTATGTCCTGCTCCGATACGGACTGCGGGGCCGGATAGCTTGGCCCGTATGCTCACGGAGCCGCCGCCCCCGCTACGGTACGTACGCGGAGCCGTGCCGCCCCGCCCGAGCCGCCGCGCCCGCCCCGGGCCGCCCGCGTCCCGCTTCTGGCCGCGTCTGCTTCCCGTACTCGCCCTACTGGCGCTGATCACCCGCATCCCGTCGTTCCGGCACCCCCTGTGGAACCCGGACGAGGGCTACCTCGCCGTCCAGGCGCGGATGCTGGCCGGCGGGGGAGCCCTCTACGAAACCGTCGTCGACCGCAAACCCCCGCTCGTACCCTGGCTGTACCAGGCGGCGTTCGCCGTGTGCGGCGACGAGTCGCTGTGGCCCGTGAAGGCGCTCGCGGCCCTTGCCCAGTTTTGCACCGCGGTCCTGCTCGCCTCGCTCGCCCGGCGCCGGTGGGACGATCTGGCCGGCCGCGCCGCGGGCGTCCTCTATCTGCTGGTATCCATCGGCCTCAACCCCGAGGACGCCCAGGCGGCAGGCTTCGAGGTCTTCATGCTGCCATTCACGGTGGCCGCCGTGTGGTGCGCCGACCGGGGGCGCTGGGGAGCGGCGGGCGTCGCGCTCGCGGCCGCGTTCCTGACGAAACAGACCGGCGGGGCGGCACTCCTGCCGGTCCTCTGGCTGCTCTGGCACAACGCCCCCGCCCGCACCGCCGTGGTCCGCACCGGCCTGGGGCTGCTGCTTCCGGTCGCGCTGGTGGCGCTGATCACCGACCCGGCCGGTTTCCTCTTCTGGACGGTGACCGGCTCCGCCGCGTACGCGTCGTTCACCGGGTCCGAACTCCACGTGCTCTTCCGGGCGCTGGCCAACTCCGCCCTTCTCGCCGCGGCCTGCGCGGGCCTTGCACTGCCGGTCGTACGGGCGCCGCGGCCGGCGCGGACCGGTACCGCCGACCTGTGGCTCTGGCTGGGCGCCTCGGCTGCCGCGGTCGCGCTGGGCTTTCACTTCTTCGGCCACTACTACCTTCAACTGATGCCGCCTGCAGCCCTGTTGGGCACGGCGGCGCTGCGGATCCCGCCCCGCGACCGGCTCACCACCGCGCTGCTCACCTCGGCGTGCGGCTGCGTGCTGTTCGTGGTGTGGGGCATGCTGGCTCCCCGCCCGGAACTCGCCCATGCGCAGCGGCTGGCGGCCGCGGTGGAGGCGCGCACCGCCCCCGGCGACCGCGTGCTCGTCTGGGGCATACATCCGGAGACGTACTGGCTCGCCGACCGCACCCCGGCCAGCCGATACCTGACCGCGGGGCTGCTGACCAACTACAGCGGCGGCCGCGACGGCCAGCAGGTCGGTGAGAAGTACGCCGTCGAGGGCGCCTGGCCGGTGTTCACCGGCGAGATGGCGGAGCAGCCGCCGGTCCTGATCGTGGACGACTCCCGAGGCAAGCCGTTCGCGCCCGGACACGTGCCGGTGCTGCGCCGCCTGCTCGCGGGCCACTACGAGCTGCTGGGTACCGTTGACGGCGCCGTCCTCTACGCCCGTTCACCCTGAGGGTTCCCCCATTCGAAGCCCTCACGAGCCTCACGCTTCAGGAGCGCCGTACCGTGCGCGGGCCGCGCACCTCCGCGCCGAGCGCTTCCACCCGGTGCCGCAGCTCACGGTCGGCGGTCACCACCACGGTGGGCCGGCCGGCCGACCGCACGATGTCCACGATCAGGTCGTCGCCGCTGCCCGGCGCGGACTCGACCCGCACTCCCGGTACGGATTCGATCCCGCGAGCCGCGCCTTCGACGACGAGTACGACGTCGACAGGACCGGGCAGGCCGGGCAGACCGGTTTCGCTGAGTCCTACGAGGCTGTCCCGCAGCCGCTCGGCCGCCCCGCGCCGGTCGCGCCACCATCCGTCGGGCACCGAGCCCACCACGTTGGCGCCATCGACCACGACGAGGGTGCGATCAGTCATGTACCGACCTTAGGGGTGTCTTCGGATCCTGCCGCGCCAAGCGACCGCCCTGATCCGGAAGAGATTCCCGGGCGCGGAATCCGGGTCCCCGGGAATGCGACGGCGCCCGTCCGCAGACCAGGCTGCGGACGGGCGCCGTGACGTTCGTACAAGAGGCGTACGGATCCGTGATTACGCGGGAACGCTCGCGACTCCCTGAGCCAGGAACTTCTTGCCGTTCACGCGCTCCGAGACGCCCTCGCGGTCCAGGTACGGCGTGATGCCGCCCAGGTGGAAGGGCCAGCCGGCGCCCGTGATGAGGCAGAGGTCGATGTCCTGCGCCTCGGCGACGACACCCTCCTCCAGCATCAGGCCGATCTCCTGCGCAACCGCGTCCAGGACGCGGTTGCGGGTCTGCTCCTCGGTCAGGACCGTGTCGCCCTGCTTGAGGAGGGCGGCGACCTCCGGGTCCAGCTCCGGCTTGCCGGAATCGTAGACGTAGAAGCCGCGCTTGCCTGCCTTGACCACCGCGGCCAGGTTCTCGGAGACGGTGAAGCGGTCCGGGAAGGACCGGTTGAGCGTCTCGGAGACATGCAGGCCGATGGCGGGGCCGACCAGCTCCAGCAGCACCAGCGGGGACATCGGCAGGCCGAGCGGCTCGATGGCCTTCTCGGCGGTGGCCACCGGGGTGCCCTCGTCGATAACGTTCTGGATCTCGCCCATGAATCGGGTCAGGATGCGGTTGACGACGAACGCCGGGGCGTCCTTCGTCAGCACGGCCGTCTTCTTCAGCTTCTTGGCCACAGCGAACGCGGTCGCGAGCGACGAGTCGTCGGTCTGCTCACCGCGGACGATCTCCAGGAGCGGGAGGATCGCCACCGGGTTGAAGAAGTGGAAGCCGACGACCCGCTCGGGGTGCTTCAGCTTCGATGCCATCTCGGAGACCGAGAGCGAGGAGGTGTTGGTGGCGAGGATGGCGTGCGCCGGGGCGACCGCCTCGACCTCCGCGAACACCTGCTGCTTGACGCCCATCTCCTCGAAGACGGCCTCGATGATGAAGTCGGCGTCGGCGAAGCCCTCGGCCTTGTCCAGCACCCCGGAGACGAGACCCTTGAGGCGGTTTGCCTTGTCCTGGTTGATGCGGCCCTTGCCGAGCAGCTTCTCGATCTCGGCATGGACATAGCCCACACCCTTGTCGATGCGCTCCTGGTCGATGTCGGTCAGGACGACCGGCACCTCGAGGCGGCGCAGGAAGAGCAGTGCAAGCTGCGAGGCCATCAGACCCGCGCCCACAACGCCGACCTTGGTGACCGGGCGGGCGAGCGACTTGTCGGGCGCGCCGGCCGGGCGCTTGGCGCGCTTCTGGACCAGGTTGAAGGCGTAGATGCCGGAGCGCAGCTCGCCGCCCATGATCAGGTCGGCCAGCGCGGTGTCCTCGGCGTCGAAGCCCGCCTGGAGGTCGCCGTCCTTGGCGGCGGCGATGATGTCCAGCGCGCGGTACGCGGCCGGAGCGGCGCCGTGCACCTTGGAGTCGGCGATGAACCGGCCGCGCGCGACGGCCTGGTCCCAGGCCTCGCCCCGGTCGATCTCGGCGCGCTCGACGGCGATCTCGCCCTTGAGGACGGACGCCGTCCAGATCAGCGACTGCTCCAGGAAGTCGGCGCCCTCGAAGATCGCGTCGGCGATGCCGAGCTCGAAGACCTGCGTGCCCTTGAGCTGCTTGTTCTGGTTGAGCGAGTTCTCGATGATCACCGAGACGGCGCGGTCGGCACCGATCAGGTTCGGCAGGATGGCGCAGCCGCCCCAGCCCGGGACCAGCCCGAGGAAGACCTCGGGGAGGGAGAAGGCCGGCAGGGCCTTGGAGACGGTGCGGTACGAGCAGTGGAGGCCCACCTCTACACCGCCGCCCATCGCCGCACCGTTGTAGTACGCGAAGGTGGGAACGGCCAGCGCGGACAGCCGCTTGAAGACGTCGTGGCCGCCCTTGCCGATGGCGAGCGCGTCGGAGTGCTGCTTGAGCAGCTCGACACCCTTGAGGTCGGCGCCGACCGCGAAGATGAACGGCTTGCCGGTGATACCGGCGCCGACGATCGTGCCCTCGGCGGCCTCCTTCTCGACCTGGTCGATCGCGAGATTCAGGTTCGCGAGCGACTGGGGGCCGAAGGTGGTCGGCTTCGTGTGGTCGAAGCCGTTGTCCAGGGTGATGAGGGCGAACCTGCCCGCGCCGCCCGGCAGGTCCAGATGGCGTACGTGCGCCTGAGTGACGACCTCGTCCGGGAACAGCTCGGCCGCGCCCTTCAGGAGCTCAGCGGTGGTGCTCACTTGGTGCCTCCGTCGAAGTGCGGGTTCTCCCAGATGACCGTCGCGCCCATGCCGAAGCCGACGCACATGGTGGTCAGGCCGTAGCGGACGTGCGGCTGCTCCTCGAACTGGCGGGCCAGCTGCGTCATCAGACGTACGCCGGAGGAGGCCAGCGGGTGGCCGTACGCGATCGCGCCGCCGTACTGGTTGACGCGCGCGTCGTCGTCGGCGATGCCGTAGTGGTCGAGGAAGGCCAGCACCTGCACGGCGAAGGCCTCGTTGATCTCGAACAGGCCGATGTCGGAGATCGACAGGCCGGCCTTGGCGAGGGCCTTGTCGGTCGACGGGATCGGGCCGTAGCCCATGACCTCGGGCTCGACTCCGGCATACGCGAACGAGACAAGACGCATCTTGACCGGGAGGCCCAGCTCGCGCGCGACATCCTCGGAGGCGAGCAGCGAGGCGGTCGCACCGTCGTTGAGACCGGCCGCGTTGCCCGCGGTGACCCGGCCGTGCGCACGGAACGGCGTCTTCAGCCCGGCCAGCGACTCCAGGGTGGTGCCCGGGCGCATCGGCTCGTCGGCGGTGACCAGGCCCCAGCCGGTCTCGCCGGCCTCCGGGTTGGTGCGGCGCACGGAGACCGGCACCAGGTCCTGCTGGATCTTCCCGTTGGCGTAGGCCTTGGCGGCCTTCTCCTGCGAGTTGACCGCGTAGGCGTCGGTGCGCGCCTTGGTGATGTGCGGGTAGCGGTCGTGCAGGTTCTCCGCCGTCATTCCCATGAACAGGGCGGACTCGTCGACCAGCTTCTCGGAGACGAAGCGCGGGTTGGGGTCCACGCCCTCGCCCATCGGGTGGCGGCCCATGTGCTCCACGCCACCGGCGACCACGACGTCGTAGGCGCCGAAGGCGATCGAACCGGCCGTGGTGGTCACGGCGGTCATCGCGCCGGCGCACATCCGGTCGATCGAGTAGCCGGGCACCGACTGGGGCAGTCCGGCGAGGATGCCCGCGGTGCGCCCCAGGGTCAGGCCCTGGTCGCCGATCTGCGTGGTCGCCGCGATGGCGACCTCGTCGATGCGCGCGGGGTCGAGGTCCGGGTTGCGGCGCAGCAGCTCCCGGATCGCCTTCACAACGAGATCGTCGGCGCGGGTCTCGTGGTAGATGCCCTTCGGGCCCGCCTTGCCGAACGGGGTGCGGACGCCGTCGACGAAGACGACGTCCCTGACGGTACGAGGCACGTTGGCTCTCCTCCAGGTGCGGGATGGCACTGCTGCGGGACGCGCGCTGCTGAGCGCGCGCTCACCCCCTCATGCTACTTGCGGGTAACCAGGCTGCACACCCCTGCCGCCCGGAGCGGCGAAGGTCACACTCCGGAAGGACGCGTCCGGGCACCGGGAACGCGAGAACCCCCGGCCCGCAGGCCGGGGGTTCTGCCGGTCCGCCTCAGGCTGTCGTCGCCGAGAGCGCCGTGAGCAGGGCGGGAGTCACCTGCTCGATCTGCCACTGGCGGGCGCCGTGCGCGGCCAGGACCGCCGCCACCGCGGCCTCGGTCGGCTCGGCCGGCGGCTCCCAGCACAGGCGGCGGACGGTGTCCGGGGTGATCAGGTTCTCCTGCGGCATGTTCAGCTCCTCCGCGAGAGCGGAGACCGCCGCGCGGGCCGCCGACAGCCGGGCCGCCGCCACGGGGTCCTTGTCCGCCCAGGAGCGCGGCGGAGGCGGCCCGGTCAGCGGCTGGCCGGGCTGGGGCAGCTCGGCGTCGGGCAGGGCCTTGGCCCGGTCGATCGTTGCCTGCCACTGTTCCAGCTGGCGCCGGCCCATCCGGTGCCCGAACCCGGGCAGCGCGGCGAGGGCCTGGACGGTCAGGGGCAGCGCGAGCGCGGCCTCGACGATCGCCGCGTCGCCCAGCACTTTGCCGGGCGAGACGTCCCGCCGCTGGGCGATGCGGTCACGGGCGTTCCACAGTTCCCGGACGACCGCCATCTGCCGCCGGCGCCGCACCTTGTGCATGCCCGACGTACGGCGCCACGGGTCCTTGCGCGGCGGCGCGGGCGGCGCGGAGGCGATCGCGTCGAACTCCTGGTGCGCCCAGTCGAGCTTCCCCTGCCGGTCGAGCTCCTTCTCCAGCGCGTCGCGCAGGTCGACGAGGAGCTCCACGTCCAGGGCCGCGTAACGCAGCCACGGCTCGGGCAGCGGCCGGGTCGACCAGTCGACCGCGGAGTGCCCCTTCTCCAGGGCGTAGCCCAGCACGCTCTCGACCATCGCGCCGAGGCCGACCCGCGGGAAGCCGGCCAGCCGGCCGGCCAGCTCGGTGTCGAACAGGCGGGTCGGGATCATGCCTATTTCGCGCAGACAGGGCAGATCCTGGGTAGCGGCGTGAAGGATCCACTCGGACCCGGCGAGCGCCTCGCCGAGGCCTGAAAGGTCCGGGCAGCCGACGGGGTCGATGAGCGCGGACCCGGCTCCCTCGCGGCGCAGCTGTACGAGGTAGGCGCGCTGGCCGTAGCGGTAGCCGGAGGCGCGCTCGGCGTCCACGGCGACAGGGCCGCTGCCCGCGGCGAAGGCCGCGATCACTGCGGCGAGGGCTTCCTCGGTCTCAACAACCGGAGGGATGCCTTCGCGGGGCTCCAGCAAAGGAATCGGCGCCGGTTCGACGTCGTCCGGGGGAGCGCCCCCGGTGGTTCGCAGTGGTGCGTCTGCTGCGGTCTCTTGGGCGTCGGTCACGTGTCAAGGGTATCTGTGTATGCACCGCGCCCGCCGACGGAACGTTCCGTCGACGGGCGCGCGGTGGATCTGCAACGCTTTCCGGGCGATTTGCCCGGCGTATGGGTCAGTGGATGATGCCGGTACGGAGTGCGACCGCCACCATCCCGGCCCGGTCTCCGGTGCCGAGCTTGCGGGCGATACGGGCGAGGTGGCTCTTCACGGTGAGTGCGGACAGGCCCATCGAGACGCCGATGGCCTTGTTGGACTGGCCCTCGGCGACGAGCCGGAGCACCTCGACCTCGCGGCCGGAGAGCTCGCGGTAGCCGCCCGGGTGGCTCGGGGCACCCGGGGGGCGGCGGTGCATGCGGGCGGCGTTCGCACCGATGGGGGCGGCGCCGGGCCGGGTGGGGAGCCCGACGTTCGTGCGCGTACCGGTGACGACATAGCCCTTGACGCCGCCGGCGAGGGCGTTGCGGACCGCGCCGATGTCGTCGGCGGCGGAGAGGGCCAGGCCGTTCGGCCAGCCCGCGGCTCGGGTCTCGGACAGCAGGGTCAGCCCGGAACCGTCGGGCAGGTGGACGTCGGCAACGCAGATGTCGCGCGGGTTGCCGACGCGGGGACGGGCCTCCGCGATGGACGACGCCTCGATCACGTCACGTACTCCGAGGGCCCACAGGTGGCGGGTGACGGTGGAGCGGACGCGCGGGTCGGCCACGACGACCATGGCCGTCGGCTTGTTCGGGCGGTAGGCGACCAGGCTTGCGGGCTGCTCGAGAAGAACGGACACCAGGCCTCCTGGGGGAGTGGCGGGACGGGGGCCGGCTCGGGGAAGAAGCCGGGGCGAACCGTGCGGATGGTCACTGACCTCTTCGGCACGTCACCCACCCGGCTTTAGGGAATGATCACGATTTGGTGAGTAACAATTCGGGCAATTCGGACGCACGATCGATCATGTGCGATCAGAAGCCCTCACTCCGCGACCGGACCGAACCCTCAGTTCCGGTCGGCTCGGGCAGGCCCGGGCCGGTTCCCGTCGGCTCAGGTCGGTTCCGGTCCGTGGCGTCCGTCGAGGCGGTGACCGGCCACCGGCGCGCTGACCTCAGCGGGTCTGCGGATCGCGCCGCTGCGGCAGCGACACCACGGTGCTGTCCGAGGGGCCGGCCGGCGGCAGCCCGGCGACCTGACAGAGCAGATCGCACCAGGCCGCGAGATGGGCCGCGGTGTCCGGCACTCCGCCCACGCCCTCGCGCGGGGTCCACGACGCACGGATCTCGATCTGTGTCGCCGGCCTGCGCTCCGACAGCCCGCCGAAGTAGTACGAACCCGCCCGGGTGACGGTGCCGCTCGCCTCGCCGTACGCAAGGCTGCGCGCCTCCAGCGCGCCGGTCAGCCATGACCAGCACACTTCCGGCAGCAGCGGATCGGCCGCCATCTCCGGCTCCAGCTCCGCCCGTACGAGGGTCACCAGCCGGAAGGTCCCCTGCCAGGCGTCGTGCCCGGCCGGATCGTGCAGGAGGACGAGACGGCCGTCCGCCAGGTCCTCGTCGCCCTCGACGACCGCCGCCTCGAGCGCGTAGGCATGCGGGGCCAGTCGCTGCGGCGGCCGGCTCGGCTCGATTTCCATCCCCTGGCGCGGGCGCGCCTTCTGCAGGGCTTCCACCGCCCGCCGGAACGGGAGCGGGACGGAGCTCTCCTCCACGCTGTCCACACCGTCAGCGCCATCTGAAAATCGTCCCTGAGCCGCAGCCATGCGGGGAAGACTAGGCGGAACGAGGCCGTCGCGTGGGGAGGGACACCCGGCCCGGGGCGGGCAGTTGCCTCCGGGCGGGTGTCGGGCCGCGGCCGAGACGGTGTCCCACACGGTGTCCCCCGGGATGGCGCGGCGGCGTACGTGCGAAGATTCTGGACGTGAGTGCCAACGACCGCCCTGCGGGCCAGCAGACCCAGACGTACGACTCCACCTTCCTGAAGGCGTGCAGGCGTGAGCCGGTGCCGCACACGCCGGTCTGGTTCATGCGGCAGGCCGGACGCTCACTGCCCGAGTACCTGAAGGTCCGCGAGGGCACCGCGATGCTCGAGTCCTGCATGCGCCCCGACCTGGTCACCGAGATCACGCTCCAGCCGGTGCGCCGCCACAAGGTGGACGCCGCGATCTACTTCAGCGACATCGTGGTCCCGCTGAAGGCCATCGGCATCGACCTCGACATCAAGCCCGGCGTGGGCCCGGTCGTCGCCCAGCCGATCCGCTCGCGCGCCGACCTCGCACAGCTGCGCGATCTGGAGCCGGCCGACGTCGCGTATGTCACCGAGGCCATCGGCATGCTCACGGGCGAGCTCGGCTCCACTCCGCTCATCGGTTTCGCCGGAGCGCCCTTCACTCTCGCGAGCTACCTCGTGGAGGGTGGCCCGTCCCGCAACCACGAGCACACCAAGGCGCTGATGTACGGCGACCCGCAGCTGTGGGCCGACCTGCTGGACCGCCTCGCGGAGATCACCTCCGCCTTCCTGAAGGTCCAGATCGAGGCCGGCGCGAGCGCCGTCCAGCTCTTCGACTCCTGGGTCGGCGCCCTCACCCCCGCCGACTACCGCCGCTCGGTGATGCCCGCCTCGGCGAAGGTCTTCGACGCGGTGGCCCCGTACGGTGTCCCGCGCATCCACTTCGGCGTCGGCACCGGCGAACTTCTCGGCCTGATGGGCGAGGCGGGCGCGGACGTCGTCGGCGTCGACTGGCGGGTCCCGCTGGACGAGGCCGCCCGCCGGGTCGGTCCGGGCAAGGCGCTGCAGGGCAATCTCGACCCGGCCGTCCTGTTCTCCACCGCGGAGGCGGTCGAGGCCAAGACCCGCGAGGTGCTGGACGCCGCGTCCGGCCTGGAGGGCCACATTTTCAACCTGGGCCACGGCGTCCTGCCGACCACCGACCCGGACGCCCTGACCCGCCTCGTGGAGTACGTCCACACCCGCACCGCCCGCTAGACCGCCCGGTGAAGCGACGGCCGGCCGGTCGCCCGGGCCTGCCGGCCGGATCCGCCCACTGATCAGGCCGTCGGCCCCGGCCGATCTGCGCCGCTCAGGCCCCCGCCTTCCGGACCGCCGCGACCGCCTTGCGGGCGGCCACCAGGACGGGGTCCCACACCGGCGAGAACGGCGGGGCATAACCCAGGTCCAGGGCCGTCACCTGGTCGACCGTCATATGGGCCGTGAGCGCGACGGCAGCGATGTCCACGCGCTTCGCCGCGCCCTCCCGGCCGACGATCTGCACCCCGAGCAGCCGTCCCGAGCGGCGCTCCGCGAGCATCTTCACCGTCATCGGCTCCGCTCCCGGGTAGTAGCCCGCGCTGTTGGTGGACTCGATCGTGGCCGTCACGAACTGCAGTCCGGCGGCGTGGGCGTCCTTCTCGCGCAGACCGGTGCGGGCGATTTCCAGCTCGCACACCTTGCTGACGGCCGTACCGACCACCCCGGGGAACGTCGCGTAACCGCCGCCCGCGTTGGCGCCGATCACCTGGCCGTGCTTGTTGGCATGGGTCCCCAGGGGGACGTGGCGACTGCGGCCGGCGACCAGATCGAGCACTTCGACGCAGTCGCCGCCCGCCCAGATGTTCTCGTGCCCGCGCACCCGCATGGACAGGTCGGTCAGCAGGCCCGCGTAGTCTCCGACCGGAAGGCCGGCGGCGCGGGCCAGAGCCGTCTCGGGCTCCACGCCGATGCCCAGGACCACCACGTCCGCCGGATACTCCGCGTCCTGCGTGACGACGGCGCGCACCCGGCCGTCGCCGCCGGTGAGGATCTTCGTCACCTCCGCCCCGGAGACGGTTCTGATCCCCATCCCGTCCATGGCCTCGTGCACCAGCCGGCCCATGTCCGGGTCCAGCGTGGCCATCGGCTGCTCGCCCCGGTTGAGGACCGTCACCTCGTAGCCCCGGTTGAGCATGGCTTCCGCCATCTCCACGCCGATGTAGCCCGCGCCCACGACGACCGCCCTGCGGCCCTGCGTACGGGCGAGTGTGTCGAGCAGCGCCTGTCCGTCGTCGAGCGTCTGCACGCCGTGCACACCCGGCGCGTCCATGCCGGGCAACGACGGACGTACCGGGCGCGCGCCCGTGGCGACGACGAGCTTGTCGTATCCGGTCCACACCTCGGTGCCGGTGTCGAGGTCACGCGTGCGCACCCGCCCGCCCGGCACGTCGATCTCCGTCACCTCGGTCCGCGTCCGGAGGTCGATCGCCCGCTCGCGGTGCTCCTCGGGAGTACGGGCGATCAGGGCGTCCCGGTCGGTCACCCGGCCGCCGACCCAGTAAGGGATGCCGCAGGCGGAGTACGACGTGAAGTGCCCCCGCTCGAAGGCCACGATCTCCAGCTCGTCCGGGCCCTTGTGCCTGCGGGCCTGCGACGCGGCGGACATGCCCGCCGCGTCGCCCCCGACGACCACCAGTCGCTCTGCCGCCATCTGCGTGTCCCTCCGGTCCGTGATTGCGGAACACGCTACGTCCGAGAGGGTTCAGTCCCGCTCGGGCCGCTGTGGCTCCGGCTCTTCTCCTGTGGGGACGTACCTGGGCAGCGGAACATTCCCCGGCACCGCGGTGGGCGCGTCCGCCGCCGGGGCCGTCCGGCGCGGCAGCCGGCTGCGTACCAGCAGCCACAGCAGCACGAGCGCCGCGGCCGCGGCGGCGAACGGCAGCACCGCGCCGATCACGACCGTGATCCAGCGCAGGGTCGCGACGAAGGCGTCCCAGCCCCCGCCGAGGGCGTCCAGGAAGTCGGGGTCGTCGTCCTTCTTCTCCTTCGGCTTCGCCTCCGGCTCGGAGACCTCGAGCGTGATCGTGGCCAGGCTGGTGCGGTCCTTCAGCGACGCCTGCTGGGCCAGCAGCGATTCGAGATCGGACTGACGCCTGCTCAACTCGCCCTCGAGCATGACGACATCGCTCAGCCTGGTCGCCTTGTCCATCATCTCCCGTACCCGCGCGACGCTCGCCTGCTGCGTCTTGATGCGGCTCTCGACGTCCACCACCTGCTCGGTGACGTCCTGAGCGCCGACCTTGCGGCCGATCAGCTTTCCGGTGCCCTCGATGTCGGCGAGCACGCCCGCGAACCGGCCGGTGGGCACGCGCAGCACGAGCCGGGAGAAGATCCGGCCCTCCTCGTCCCGGTCCGTCGTCTCGCTCCCGACGAAGCCTCCGGCGGACTCGGCGGCGGAGCGGGCCGTGTCGAGCGCCTTCTGCGTGCTCTTGACCTCCACGGTGAGCGTCGCCGTACGGATGATGTGGTTCCGCGGGGCCGCCGGTTTCTTCGTGTCCGGCTCAGCCGGCCGCTTCGCGCCGGAGTCCGCGGCGCCGCCCTCGCCCACAGCCGCCTCCGGGCCGGCCGCCTTGCTGTCGCCCAGGCTCCGTTCCGAACTGTTACCCGCGCTGCACCCGCCGACCGCGAGCGCGGCGCCGAGGAGAACGGCTGCCGGTGCCGTGAGTCGTCGGCGCCCTGACCTGCTGGCTGCACGCATTGCGGCTACCCCCGATGAATGGTGGTTGATGTCGCAGGTTCGACGCGCGGGCCCCTGGCCCGGGTTGCCCTTCGCTGATCCCGATGCGGTCACGGTCAGGACTCGTTACGACGCCATCCCCGGGTCTGAGAGAGTGGACCCATGCACGAAACGGACACGCGTACGGGCCATGTCGTCGTCATCGGGGGCGGAATCGCCGGACTGGCCGCCGCCCACCGGCTGCTCGGCGCAGGGGTACGCGTAACCGTCCTGGAGGCCTCCGACCGGCTCGGCGGCAAGCTGCACGCGGGCGAACTCGCGGGCGTACCGGTCGACCTCGGCGCGGAGTCGATGCTGGCCAGACGCCCCGAAGCGGTGGACCTCGCCCGCGAGGCGGGACTCGGGGAACGACTTCAGCCGCCGGCCACCGCGACCGCCGCACTCTGGACACGCGGCGCGCTGCGCCCGATGCCTAAGGGCCATGTGATGGGCGTGCCCGGCGATCTCGCGCCGCTCGCCGCCTCCGGAGTCGTGTCGGAGGCGGGCCTGCGCCGGATCGGCCAGGACGCCGAATTGCCGCCGACCGAGATCGGCGACGACGTGGCGGTGGGCGAGTACGTCGCGGCCCGGCTCGGCCGCGAGGTCGTCGACCGGCTCGTGGAACCGCTGCTGGGCGGCGTGTACGCGGGCGACGCCTACCGCATCTCGATGCGCGCCGCCGTTCCCCAGCTCTTCGACGCCGCCCGGAACCACCGTTCGCTGGGCGAGGGGGTACGCGAACTCCAGCGCCGAACCGCCGGCCGGCCGGAGGCGGCGGGGCCGGCCGCTCACCATCCAACCTTCATGGGCATCGAGGGCGGAGTGGGGCGGCTCCCGCTCGCCGTGGCCGAGGCCTGCCGGGCAGCCGGGGCGGAGCTCCGCACCGGCACTCCCGTACGGGAACTGAGCCGCACCCCGGACGGCTGGCGGATCGTGACCGGTGGACCCGGCCGAGCCGCCCCGGACCTGCTCCACGCGGACGCCGTCGTCCTCGCGACGCCCGCGGGCCCCGCTGCGGACCTTCTCGCGGCGGCCGCCCCGGCCGCGGCGAGCGAGCTGCGCGCCGTCGAGTACGCCTCCATGGCCCTGGTCACCATGGCCTTCCGGCGGGCAGACCTGCCGGCCGGGCTCACCGGCAGCGGCTTTCTGGTGCCGCCCGTGGACGGCCGGACGATCAAGGCGTCCACCTTCTCCGCCAACAAGTGGCGCTGGGTCGCCGAGGGCGATCCGGACTTGTTCGTACTGCGCACCTCGGTGGGCCGCCACGGCGAGGAGGCGGACCTGAAGCGGGACGACGCCGGTCTCGTCGACGTGTCGCTCGCCGACCTGGGCGAGGCCGTGGGTCTCACGGCCCGCCCGGTCGCCTCCGTCGTCACCCGCTGGAACGGCGGCCTGCCGCAGTACCCCGTGGGCCACCTGGGCCGCGTGGCCCGGATCCGCGACGCGGTGGGCCTGCTGCCGGGCCTGCGGGTGTGCGGTGCGGTGTACGACGGAGTGGGCATCCCGGCCTGTGTCGCGAGCGCCCGCCGCGCGGCCGACGAGGTGCTGGCCACCCTGGCGCCGGTCACCGGACGTGACGCGGGACAATAGCCGCATGACTGCTGCTCCCGAACCTGTGACATCCCCCAAGGGTCCGAACGCCGGCAAGAAGGCCAAGGACCTGAACGAGGTCATCCGCTACACCCTGTGGTCCGTCTTCAAGCTGCGTGACGTACTGCCCGACGACCGCGCCGGTTACGCCGACGAGGTGCAGGAGCTGTTCGACCAGCTCGCGGCGAAGGACGTCACCGTCCGCGGTACGTACGACGTGTCGGGCCTGCGCGCCGACGCCGACCTCATGATCTGGTGGCACGCGGAGACCGCGGACGAGCTCCAGGAGGCGTACAACCTGTTCCGCCGCACCAGGCTGGGCCGTGCGCTCGAGCCGGTGTGGTCGAACATGGCGCTGCACCGCCCCGCCGAGTTCAACAAGTCGCACATCCCGGCCTTCCTGGCCGACGAGACGCCCCGCAACTACGTCAGCGTCTACCCCTTCGTGCGCTCGTACGACTGGTACCTGCTGCCCGACGAGGACCGCCGCCGCATGCTCGCCGACCACGGCAAGATGGCCCGCGGCTACCCGGACGTGCGCGCCAACACCGTCGCGTCGTTCTCTCTCGGCGACTACGAGTGGATGCTGGCCTTCGAAGCCGACGAGCTGTACCGCATCGTCGACCTGATGCGTCACCTGCGCGCGTCCGAGGCGCGGATGCACGTCCGGGAAGAGGTGCCGTTCTACACCGGGCGCCGGAAGTCCGTCGCCGAACTGGTGGCCGGCCTCGCCTGACGGGTGCCCGCAGGGGCGGCCGGTGTCGCGGTCCGGCCGCAGGTGAGCAGCCGTGACCCAGGCGACCAGCAGGAAAGGGAGCCAGAACATGGCGGAGTTCTACGCGATGCACGCACCGGCGGGCCATGGGCCTTTCACGATCCGGACCAGGGTCTGTCCGGGCGTCCCGTCGTCGCGGGCCCGACAAGAGCGCCCGGACATGGCGGGCGAGGGCTGAGCGCCTGACGGTGGTCCCGTCGTCCCTTCGGCGAACTCGGGTTGGACGGGCGGGATGTGGCGGTTGTGCCCGGCCGGCCTCGGCCCGCCGGGCACCGCCCGGGCCGCCGGTTCAGGAGCTGCTGCTACTGCTGCAGCTCGACCCGGAGCTGCTGCTGCAACTCGACCCCGAGCCGCCGGAGCTGGAGCCGGAACTGCAACTGGAGCCGGAACTACAGCTGGAGCCGCCGCCTCCGCTTCCGCCCCCGCAGCCTCCTCCGGTTCCGGCTCCGGCGCACCACACCACTGCGGCCGCGCCGGCATCGTCCCCCGTGCTCCAGGCAGTGCGCGGGTGCGGGGCCGTCCGGATCCGGGCCGCGGCGACCAGCTGCGCACGCAGTACCGGATCGGGCAGGGCGCCCAGCCCGTGCGCGGCCACCAGGACCGCCGGATGGGTCGCGTAGGCATGGGCCGTGCGGTACTCGCGCAGCGCCTGCTGTCCTGCCCTGGTGATCCGGCGCTTGGCGAGGGCAGCGCACACCGCGCCGGTCACCGCGCCGCCGATCAGCGCCGGCACCACCATCACCAGGAAGGGGAACTCCGCGCCTACGGCATCCTCGCCCATGTACTGCACAACAGTGAGAAGGAAGGCGACCGGGAAACCCAGGGAACAGGCGATGGCCTGGGCCAGCCCCCAGACCTGCCACCTCCGGTTGTCACGCGGCGCCGCCATCAGACCGCGCGCCGCCAGGCCGTCGCCGATCTCCTGTACGGCAGGATCGCGCATCACCGCGCAGCGCAGCGTGTGCAGTGCACCGCTCGGTGCCGCCGCGTGCGCCTCCAGCACCGCGCGTTCGACCGGTTCGCGAGCCACGCTGTTCGGATGAACGAGGACGATGCCGGGGCCGCCGACGGACAGCCGGCCGTCGGCGGCCATCGCCACGATGGCGGTGTCCACGGCCCGGGCGGGCCCGCCGGCCAGGAAGGCGCCCTCCATCACATCGTGGACATGGCCGCCGGCCGGACCGTTCCTGGGGGCGCCGGCCAGTCCGGCGATCAGCGCGACGGACGAGGCCCCGACAGCGAGGTAACAGAGCACAGCGACGATGTTCACCTGATTTCTCCCAGGATGCCCCGGCCTTCGGGCCGGGGAGGAATGGGTCCTTGGAGCGGAGCCGCGAAGCGGCGGAGTTCCCTCCGTATCTGTCGTGACTTGCACT
>NZ_JBFBAS010000046.1:0-41100 GCF_040682335.1 Streptomyces sp. NPDC051219 | reverse complement strand
CTACCCGGACCGGACTCCCACCGGCAGGCGACAACGAGCTTACGACCAAAGGTCACCTACAACATCAAGACCTCCAGTCTGCTGGGCGCGCGAAAGCGCGAGGCTAACCTGCGTTATGCGCTCCCATTGGAACGAACCTGCCCGGAACAATCTCCTCCGCTGACGGCATCCGGCACGCTGCCTTCATGGACCCCGCTGTCGTCGCCGCCCTCATCGCCGTGCCCACGGCTGTCGTTGCCGCCACGGCCGCGTATGCAGCCGGTCGCGCACAGGCTCACGGGGCGCACAGAGGACCCGTTGACGCCGTACGGCGCGAGGCTCAGCGCGAGGCTTACCTCGCGTTCGTCACCGCTGCGCGTTCCTTTAGCCGGGATGATCGCATTCCGGACGACCTGGAGGCCTTGCGGGAGACCTGCGCCGCCGTGGAGCTGGAGGGCCCCAAGCGCATCGCAGACCTTGCTCGGCATGTTGTCTCATGCGCCGAAAGTCATCTCGAATTCGTTCGTTTAGCCTATTCCACCCGGGCTATCCTAATTCGCCAGTTGAGGAATGCCGCCCCTAGCCCCGAGGTCTTGGCGACATACCTCTCCCTCGTCGAGGCAGTGCAGGGGTTCACGGATGCCGCCCGGGACCATCTCAACGGCGAGGGCGCGTGACGGCACGGTAGGCATCGAGTGACGCCGCGTCGGACTGATCCGGAGGGCGGCTCCGATTGTTCGCCCAGAACGATCCTGCGCGTAGCAGGAATCTGGCAGAGATCAGCCCCAAGTCCATCTCGACTCTTCCAGCTCTCGCGCCAGACTGACCGCCAGCATGAGAGCAACAAGGCTGTTGGCGGGTGTGTACTGCTTGGGCGAAACAGCGTGCGCCGTGGCGTGCCGCGAGTAAGTCTCCGGGACTGCTCCTCCATGAAACTCCTGCAGAGCGGACGCTACGGGAGAGAAGACGCACGTTGCCCGGATCTTGCCCACCAGGGTGTCGTCGTTGAACTCAGGGAGGTTCTTCGTGAACGTGGGGTAGTTGAACACCGGCCCGTACCTCCGTGTGTTCTGCAGCAAGCTCGGCGCGTGACGTGCCATCCCTCGTAGAAGGGTGTCCCAGACACTGGCCGCCAGCGACTGACAAGCATTCTGTGCACCCGTCTCGGCCACCCGGATGCACTCCTCCAGCATCGCTACGCAGCCGGCCAACTCCCCACGCTTGATCTCGTATAGCCGCTCGCGGCAACTCGTCAGGACGGCATCCTTGTTGGATACCAGGACGCTCGGCAGGTCAGCGTCGACTGCCGCGGTCAACTGTTGGACCACGTCGACCGGGGGAACCCACACCAGCGGAATGCCGGCTCGCATGACTCGCTTTATGTCCTCCAAGTCCTGGAGATCGTCCCAGTTCGGAGGAAGGGACTCGGCGAGGTGGGACCGGGCTTGGTCACTCAGCAGCCGAAAGAGCTTGGTCGGATTCGGAAGCTTGGCGACCGGAGGCACTACGATGCCGAGCCTTGGCGGCCTCACGCCCAAGCGGGCCAGGCGGGCCAAAGCATCCGACATTGGAGCGGCCTGCGCCAGCAGATCAGCTCTGATCTTCCGGTTCAGTTCCGCCAACGGTGACGGCGATGCCAACGACCGCAGGAAGTCTTCACGCTGCCGCTGCTGACGCGCCAGCATGGCCGCAATACCTTCATTCGGAGTCCTGATCTTCACTCGTGGCGTCTCGCGAAACAGGACTTGTCGTCTGACGTCTTCTTCATCATCGGTCATCAGACGATTATCGCCACCGAACTTGCTGCGGGGGGAGAGTCAGGGGATCGCATCCAGCCCGTAGTACGCCCCGCGAGACCTCCGGTCACCGCGGCGACCGTGCCCGTGTCCCCTCCGAGGTCGATCGCCGCGCGGATCGCGTCCTCGAAAGTGGTGGTGGTGCGCAGGGCCCAGACGGCGGAACCCAGGCAGGGCGAAACTCGGAGATCACAGCGGCAGAGTTATCCCGAGTTCCTGCATGGCGGTGGAGGGCGGGCCGCCTTCGGAGCGCTCGGTCTTTCGGCCCTTAGTGCCTGCGGCGAGCGTACGGGGGTCGACGGCTTCGGCCGGGGCGCCTGTGGAGTAGAGGCCTTGGGGGGCGGTGTCGCGGTCGTGGGGCAGCAGCCAGAACACACGGCGCCGAAAAGTTCCAGAAGACCGGGAAGGCTTGGCCTCCTGGCCAAGCAGGGCGTAGCCGACCATACGTCCGTCGCGGTGGTAGGCGGGCTTGCCGCGGCGTGTGGGCAGCCGGTCCAGGCTCTGGCGGACGTAGTCCAGTTCGTCGATGTCCTCGAGCCAGACGAGTTCGGCTTCGTGGCTGATCTCGTCTTCGGTGATGAGGGAGCTCATGGGGTCTCCTCGTCGGCGAGCAGTCCGATGCCCGGGTAGTACTTCCGCGAATTGGACAGGATCATTTCCTTGGGTGAGGCCAGCCCGATCAGCTCGCGGGCCCGTGTTGCGAACGCGCGGGAGGAGATGGCGGGTGCGCCTTCATTTTGGCACCAGGTCCTATAGACGGCGTAGAGGCGGGCCTGCTCGGCCCGGTGATCAGGGTTCAGGGAGCAGCATTCTTCGAAGAAGCGACCGGTGTGGTCTTCGGTCTCCGCGTAGGCGGTGGTGGCGATGCGGACGCGTTCGGGTCCGGTGAGGTCTTTGTCGCCGCGGAGGTATCGGCGTGCGCCGTCGATGAGCCAGTTGAGGATGCCGGGGCCTTCCTCGGTCACGAGGATGTCCGCCAGGTTGTCGATCTTGCGGCTGTCGGAGACGACGCGTTCAAAGGGGATCAGTCGCATGCGGCGCCAGAACGCGAATCCGCCGGTGCCGACTTCGGGGCGGTGGTTGCCGAGCAGCCACAATTTGTGAGTCGGTTCGAAGCTGAAGAAGTCCTGCCGCATGCGGCGGGCCTTGATGCGGTCACCGCCGGTCAGCAGTTTCACGCGGGCCTCATCGAACTTGTCGCCGGGCCTAACCTCGGAGCACACGATGACGCGACGGCCGTGGAGTTCGGCCAGGTCGGTGGGGTGGCCCTCATAGGGGCGGGCCATCAGGAAGCCGGGCGGGGCGGCGTCCGCGTAGTCGCCCAGAAGCTTCATCAGGACGTCGAGCAGGACGGACTTGCCGTTCTTGCCGGAGCCGAACAGGAAGGGCATGACCTGTCCGCCCACGTCTCCGGTGACGGAATAGCCGAGCAGCAGGTGCAGGAAGCTGATCATTTCCGTGCCTTCCGCGTCGTCGCCGAAGGTATCGGCGAGGAAGCGGTTCCAGCGCGGGGTGGGCATCTGCTGCGGGCCGGTGGAGGTGGAGCGGGAGTGGAAGTCCTTGTTTGGGTCCGCGGTACGCACGAGGCCGGTGCGCAGGTCGACAATGCCGGCGGGGGTACACAGGGCGTACGGGTCGGCGTCCAGGAGCGAGGCGTTGAGGACCATGCCGGGGGCCGAGCGGGCCTGGGTGAGCATGGCGTTCATGCCGGTCGTGCTCAGTGCCCGGCGGCGGTGCTGCAGCAGTGCCGCCGCTGTGTAGATGCCGCGGGGGTCGGCTGTGGCGAGGTTCTCGGCCAGGTCACCGGCCGCCCACAGGACGGTGTCGTCCTCGTCCATCTGCCACCGCGTGGCATCCCACCGGAACCAGCCAAGACCGGGAACATGCCGGTAGTCGTTGGCGTACAGCTTCACGAACAGCTTGGCATTGCCCCGGTCGGAGAGCGTGTCCGGCAGCAGGCCTGCCGCCGTGGCCGGCCCGCTCGCGACGGCTGGCAGGTGCGCCTCACCTCCCTGTGCGGGCACGGGAGTTGACGCATGGGCGAGGATCTGTGCGGCCACCGCGTGGGGATTGAAGTCGAAGAGGAAGCCCTCGTCGCCGGGAGCGGTCACGAGCGGCTCCTCGGGTCAAAGGGCCGCCGGGCGCCAGCCTTCATGCCGCTGCGGATGATCTGCTCGGCGCGGCGCTCCTGGCCGGGGCGGACCATCACGGCAACGTCCCGCAGGGCTTGCTCGGCAGCCTGCTCGGTGAGGTGGCCTGCCGCCACAAGTCCACCCACGGTGAAGGCCGCCCGGTTGAGCTTGTCCGAGAAGCCTGCTCCTTCGGTCACAGCGCCGCAGGCAGCGACTTCGGCGAGGACGGTGCCGAGTGTGCGGGCGGCTCGGTTGCGGCCGCCGCCGGCGGCGACGACGGCCAGCCTGGCGCGGGCCGGCACGGAACGCGGGGCTGGGACGGCCGGCGCGGGTAGATGCCCGGTGCGCTCGAGCTCCTGGGCCAGCCAGGCGGGCAGTGGCGCGGCTCCGCTGGCTTTCCCGATCGGGGTGTAGGTGCCGGCGGTCGTGCTGGTGCCGGGAGCGATGATGTAGCCGCCATGGGCCCGGACATCCACCTGCCAAGCCAGAGCGCGGCCGCCGCCGGACCCGGTGGAGCACTGCCACCGGCGGCCGTCCGTTGCCTGGTACCAGACGTGCAGGCCTCCGGACGGTGTCCGCACGCGCAGCGTCTTCTCGTCGTCCGCGGGGCTGGTGGCGCCCCGCAGGGCCGCCAGGATGCCCAGCGTGTGATAGCCGGTGGCCAAGCCGGTGAGGTCCACCTGACTCGGAATCGGAATGCCCGGCAGAAGCTGCTCCCGCGGCGGCGGCGTCTGCGGGTGGGCGTCGATGTCAATGACGACGAGTCCGGCAGGACCGCAGGCGACCCCTACGCCGAGCGCAGGGCTACGGGCCCACCACTGCTCGATCCGCGCCTGGTCGAGAGTGGCGGCGTGGAAGCCGTGGCACCAGCGGCCTTCGGCGCTGCAGTCACAGTTGCGGTGGGTGTGGCCGGGTTGGCGACATGCCTCGCAGTTCGCGGCGGGAGTCTTCCGCCCGGGTGCCAGAGGGTGCACGGGCCAGCCGCGGCTGGCGCACCACCTGGCGGTGGCCAGCGCTCCGGGCACAGCGACTGAAGCCGCGGGGGCTGACTGCTGTGAGTCGCTGCGTGAAAACCGCAGCTCAGCAGGCATGGTGTTCCCCTAACAGCGACCGAAGCGACTCAACAACGGACACAGAGTAGCGAAGTGCGCGGCAGTGCGCGCGCACCCCTGAAAAACGCTTCGCTTCCGTGTCGAGGAGCAGGCCTTAAGGCGTGCCTCAGCGACCCAGCAGAGTGGGCAGCGACCCAGAGCGCTTCGGTCGCTGCCAACCGCGGGAACCAGTAACACCAGGTCAGAGGGCACATCGGAAGTGGCACAGCGACTGAAGCGACTGAAGTCGTCTATATATGACGCACACGCGCACACAGGAAGGTCTTCATATACCCGGCATCTGAGTCGCTTCAGTCGCTGACCTTTCAGGTGCAAGGCTCTGACCTGCTCTTTGTGCGGGGATACTGGCAGCGACTGAACACTTCCTCGGTCGCTGCTCTTCAGTCGCTGAGCCCGTCCGGCGCGCGGAAGCGACCGAAGCGACTGAAGCGACTCAACGCGCCACACGCCTGCCCTCCAGGGCTGAGACCCCCAGCAGCCCCGGATTCTCAGTCGCTTCGGTCGCTTCACGCGTCGCCCGTCAGCAAGAACTGTCCGAGACAGCAGTCCCTTCACGCACCGGGGCGCCCTTGGGCTCCAACAGGAGATCTTCTATCGTGCCGCGCCCGCCCGTTTGGTTCTGCCAGCCCTCGATGATGTGGTGAATGACGGAGCGGGCGATGAGCTGGTATTCCTGCGGGCACTTCTCGTCCTGGGACAACGCTCCGAGCGGGCGCGTGTGGCAGTACAGGGCGAGCAGTTCCCCAACCAGAGGGGAGAACGGTTCGGCGACGGCGCCGAGTTCGTCGCAGGACCGGTAAGGGCTAGCCTGAGACGGCGCAGGTGCCGCGGTGGAGCGCCTGAAGCGACCGAAGAGCATGACGTGACCTTCCTGATCAGGCGGCGACGCTGATGGGCCGCAGCCAGGCCTCCGTGGGCTGGGCCGGCCCGAGAACCGGGGTGAAGATCGGCTCGAATGGGCCGCGGTACTGGAGCTGGCTCAGGGTGGTGACGCCGGCCCGTAGCCCGGTGCTGGTGAGCGCCGGGTCGCTGGCGGCGAGGCTGCGCAGGTCGGCGATGCGCCGGGCGAGCCGTGAGTCGGAGGCGCCGGTGAGGACCAGGAGCAGGCGCGGGAAGGCGGGGTAGCGGTAGCGCCAGGCCGGCATGGTGGTGCGTCGGCCGGCCTTGGCTCCGCGGCCGGACGGCTGCTGCGGAGTGAAGTCGTGGTAGGCCGCGTAGGCGTGGAGCTTCTGCGCGAGGCGCGCGATGGTCATCTGGGTTCGGTCGACCTCGATGAAGAAGGTGAGCAGGGTGCGCTGCTTCGCCTTCTGGTCGGTGTGGACGTAGTTGAGGACGGCGTCGGGGACGAGGCTGAGCTCTTCACCCGGGCGAGCATCGTCGCGGTAGAAGTGCGCGGTCTCGGGTGACCAGTCGAGCGGGCCACATTCGTGGCCGAGTTGGCGAGCCCAGTCGACGAATGCCAGGCCCGTTTCCACGGTGGCGAGGGTGTGTTCCTGCAGCGGTCCGAGAGCCGCCTCCGGGCTCATCCGGTACGGGCGCTGAGGCAGCAGACCGACCGATTCGACGGCGTTGGCGCCCTTCTCGGTAAGCCACCACAGCAGCTCGGTCTGGCCCGAGACGCGACGGCCGACCGTCTCGGCCAGGCCCGTCTCCCGCAGGGTGTGGAGTTGGCGGCGCAGGTATTCGGCACGGGTGTGGTGCGGGGTGATGAGCTGGTGCAGCTGGCGGGTGGAGACCAGGCGGTGCTGGTAGAGGACCTGGGTTGCCTGCTGGGCGATCTGTCCCAGGCCCGTGGGGCCCGTGTGTGGGTACGGCATTGCGATGCTCCTGCTTCAGTCGATGAGCGTGGTGGGGTCGCCGGCGCCGGTGGCGCCCGGGCGGCGGCCGGAGTGGTGGGCGAGCACGACGGCGTCCAGGTCCTCGAGCGCGGTGAGGATCTCGGCGACGGGCCGGCGCCGGAGGTTGGTGTCGATCGCCTTGTCCAGGTTGGGTACGCCGGCGGGGTTGTCGTAGTGGGCGAATAGCTCCTCGACCGGCAGGCCGCGGACTCTGAACGGTTTGGTCGGGGTGCCGTTCAAATTGATCGACATGACGTAGTGGTATTTCGGGAGCTCGGTGATGGTCTCCGGCGTGACGTGCCCGTTCCAGCGCCGGGCGACGAACGCGGCCTCGTCGAAGTCGGCCGCACAGGTCGACAGCAGGGACTGGTTCTGCAGCAGGGACTGCCGGGTGATTGCTGACAGGCGCAGCGCCATCTGCGTCATGCCGATGAAGCGGACTTCGTACTTGCGCAGCTGCTCGGCGATGGCGGCGAGGAAGCCTTTGCTGGAGGAGTCCAGAGCGGTGAGCTCGTCTCCCCAAGCCCAGAAGGTCCTGCGCTCGTCGCGCGGGGTGTCCTGGCGGGACAGGCCGGCGCGGTGGAGGTCGTGGATGAGCAGGCAGGAAACGAGAGCGTCGCTCTCGCTGCCAGACGGGCAGACGAACACGACACGGCTGGTGTCCATCGCCGTGCGGACGTCGTACGCCGAACGTGGGCTGCCGAAGAATGCCTGCAGCGCCTGGGAGGTGTCGAGCCGATCGATGGCGTAGGTGACCGTTGGCACGGCGTCGTTGGCGAGCTTCGGGAACGTCTTCTCCCAGTAGTCGCGCACCCGCTGCGGCAGCTTCGGGAGCAGCTGCTCGCGCCACTCCTCATCCGTCAGCCAGCTCCGCAGCTGGAACAGAGTGCACTGGGCGTCCGGCTGGCCGGCCTGGACGGCCTGATGGTTGAGCAGCGCCAGGGCCTGGGCGCCGCGGGCCAGGATGGTCCGGGCGCGCGGGGCGTTGTCGCCCCAGTCCTGGGCCGCCGCGATGCCCTCGGTCACCGAGCGGACGACATCCTTCACGGCGCTGAGGGTGCGGCCTTCCATGGACAGCGGATTCCAGGACGCCACCAGCTGGTCCGGCTCGGAGTGGGCCAGGTTGATCTCCCACACGCGCGAGGCGATGTGAGCGTGGGCCAGATACGGCTTCGCCCGCACCCACCCCTCGCCGTGAGGGTCGAGGAACCAGGTGCCATATCCGCTGTGGGCCATCGCGATGCACTGCACCAGCGCGGCCTCGGTCTTGCCGTGGCCGCTCTTGCCCAGCTGCAGGCCGAAGAGCAGGTCCTTCACGCGCGCGGCACCGATCCGCTCGCGTCCGTCGGCGTAGATGACGGCGCCGAGCGGTACCAGGTCCGGTTGGCCGGAGTAGATGGGCAGGTCTGACAGGGCCGGCGGGACCAGGCCGCCGGAGCGCACCACGCTGGAGGCACGGCACTTCACGGTTGGCGGCTTGAGGAAGCCGGCGAGCTCCGGGACGGTCAGCCACTGGCGCTTGCGGGGGGCGAACTCGCCGGTGGCGAAGCGCCGGTCGAAGTGGGCGATCCGCCACCGGGTGTGCGGTCGGCGGGGCTTGAGGTAGTTCTCGCCGGAGGTGGCGGCGAACGCGGCGAGCAGCTGGTTCATGCGGGCCAGGGCCGCCTGCGGGTGCGCGGCCTCGGTGCGCAGCAGCAGCTGGACAGTGAACACCGCGCCGGCCGAGGGCTCGAACTTGCCGACTCCGTCGCGCAGGTCGGTCATGCGGGGCAGCCGCTCGCCGCGGCCGCCGCTGACCGTCTTGCCGCCGGACCATGCGGCGAGGACCGAGCCCCACACCCCTCCCCCGCCGAGCCCGCCGGTCAGGCGCTCGCCGTATGCGGAGGGGCCGCGGCGTTTGGACTGGGCGAGCAGTCGGCGGCGGCGCCGGGCGAGCTGCCGTTCGCGGACGGGGACCAGGTCCAAGACGACGTCGGCGCGCTCGCCGGCCTCGGTGCGTACGGACGCCATGGCGGCGGCGAGCTGCTGGAGCGGGTCGGGGTTGAGGCCGAGGGAGGCCAGGGGCTTCTGGTCAGCCAGGGCCAGGGTGAGCTCTACGCGCTGCACGTAGCGGCGGGAGAGACGCCGGCGGCCGTCGCCATGGTTGGTGGGCTGGGTGAAGTCGACGGTGGCGGTCACTTCGCCTCCTTGGACTGCTGGCGGAAGCGGACCGGCTGGATGTCCTTCTGGGCGCGGTGGGCGCGGACTTCGACTTCGGCGAAGCCGGGCATGGACAGGACAGCGGCCGCGGTGGCCGGTCCCTCGAGGAAGCAGTGCATCTTGCCGTCCTCAGCGCTGTAGCGCAGACGGGCAGCCGAGCCGCGGGCCGGGACATTGCCAGCGGACTGGTCGACTCGGCCGAGCTGGCGCGCCCACCGGCCGACTTCACCCTCGCTGGGGTCGAACGTCGATGTGGGGACGACCTCGACGGTCACGCGGTCGGCGAGGGCTTCCCGCACTCGCTCGGCACGCCGCCAGGCCATCCAGATCCACGCGGCCAGGGCCACCGGTGCGATGGCGGCCAGGTACGTGACGGCGCCGGTGGCTGCGGCGTCGCCGAAGGCCTGGCCGCCCGGTAGTTCGGCGATGTTCATGCCCGCCGCCGGGCGGTCGTACGAAGAGCTGGGGTGTCGTACACGCTGGCCTCCTGGTCGGTGCGGGAAAGACTCCCTCTACTGGACCAAGTGCGGCCGGCGGGCCGATGCAGACACCGACCACGAGGCTTTACTATCGTTTTACTGTGCCTTAGCCCGGGTCCGCCCCGGCGCCTCGGTCAGTTCACCCGCATGGACACACGGGGCATGAGACCGGCTTCGCGACCCATCCTGTCGCGCCAGCCTTCAAGCCGGACATTGAACCGGTCATCCAGGCTCACCCGGTACCAGCCGCCCTTCGCCCTGTCGGCGCTGACCGAGTCGGCCGGGTACAGCATGCCGAGCGAGGCGTACTTCGTCCCGAGGCCGGTCCGCAGGCCAGCGCTGACTTCGGCTGGTACCCACAGGAGTGGAAGCCATGTCAAGGCTGTCGCCATGGTCGCGGGCGCGGGCGCGGGCAGGGACTGCGCAGTCGGCATCGTCGGAGTGGGAAGAGCAAGGGCGGCAGTTGCCAGAGCAGACGAGATCCAGTTTTCGCATGACTCGCTCAACTCGCCGCCGCGTGGCGCTCGTCATGGCAGGCCTGCCGCGATCACCCGCACGTGCGACGGCCGCCGGGCAGTCGCTTGAGGAGCTGAGGGCTGCTCGCCCTCAGTCCGGCACGAACCTCGCGTGCGTCCCGGTTCCGTGCCCGGGGTCCTGGTCCTGGTCCTGTCAAGGATTAACGGACCTGAGGTGAACTTCTACGCCGGGGAGTGCCGACCTCAGCGGTACTTGAGCCGGCAAGGCAGGGTGCTGCCGAAGCCTCGCTCCCGCAGGGAGTGGCGTGCAGGCTCGTGGTGAATGAGGCGAGACATGTAGGTAGCCGACTGTGTTGCGAATCGTTTCGCCCCGGAACGCCAGCTGCGAAGCCGCAGGTTACCGGCTACCCTTCGACTTTATTTTCAAATACTCGGCGCGTCCATTGACGAAGCGACACTCGCCACTGTTGCGATCCACCAATATAGGAAAATTTCCGCTGAGACGGATCGGCTTTCCATCCTTCCCAGTGTTGCTAGGAGGATAAATGAAGATGAAGAAACCCGAAAGTACAAGGGAGGCTCTTCCTGCGCTCTACAACCCCAAGCATTCCATTCCGGAATATGCAGTCTTCCGAATTCCTCGGCCAGCACCCGCGCGCTTTGCACTTCGATCATCGCTTTCCACCTCTCGACGGAGTCCGTAGAGTCATTCCTGGTTCGAGAATCTTCAGCCTTGAACCACGACTTTCTGGGTTCCATCCACGGATGTTCGCTTGTTGTCGTGAGTGAACTCGTCCCCTGAGCTGCGGAGATCGCCAGGGCACCTGGTGACTCCAACGGCCATTCCTCTGATGCGATCGCAGCTTACGAACTCGACAGAGATGGGCTGGCCCTGGAGTACTAGTGCCCACGAGGCGGGGCGCGATAAGTGCGCGCGCATCGGAAAGAGGACTGACAAACAGGGGCGGTCACATCTTGAAACCGACGCAACCGCCCCTGTTTGTCAGTCCTCCGGACGGAGCCTACAAGGATCTCAGGAGGCCCTCCAACTCGGGAACGGCTTCTGCGTCGCAGGACATGACGACCACGAGTTTGCTGAGTACAACACCCTCAGGTCGCTTCGTGTAAGACAATTCCTGGCCGGCTCGCAGAAGAGTACTGAGGAGCAGTTCCCGCACATCTACGTCGCCCTGGAGCACGCCCTCCGCAGCTTCGATGATGAGCACGTGGTGATCCGCCGAAAGCCAAGTGAGGTCACGCAGACAGTCATAAAGCGCGTTCCAGTTCCACCCGAAGTACTCGGGAAGCTTGATTCCGTCCCAGAACTGTTCGAAGACCGCGTCCGTGTTGCCCATCCGCCGGCCGTCGAGGCGGGCCACGTATGTTCGGCCCGATACAGGCAGAAGTTCAGCAAGAGGCACGCCGCCCTGATCGTCGACGATGTGCATCCAAGGAGAGATGCGCACTGCCGCTCTCTCTTCCTTCATCACTGCGCCCACCTGGTGGCCTCACCAATGTTGCATGGCTGCACCGGCCGATCACAGACGCCCGACGAACTGTGCTCACCCGTTGACTTCCTGAGTACGAACACGACGTGAGCCCGCCTCATCGCTGACTTCGCCTTTCGCTCGACAGATCCGGCTTCCGGGGCGGGTTCACTTGCTACCTCGGCCGATACGGGCTCGCCTTACCGTGCCAGCTGATGCGCAGAGTGTCGCGGGCGCGGGTGGCTGCCACAAACAATGAGCACGGAGAGCGCCTTGAGCTCTTCGCGCGCGAGGCGATGGGGGTCTGTATCGCGGTAGCGCTGGACGAGGGAGGCGCGGGGGATGACGCCGTCCCGGGCACCGACGATGGCGAGTTTCTGGTATTCGAGGCCCTTGAAGCGATGGTGCCCACGTGGACGTCACCGTCGCCCTTGACGCCGTCCTTGGTGAGTTCGGCGACGGTGAGGCCGGCCTCGGTCGCCAGGTAGTACATGACCTGGTTGACGGCTTCGCGGTCGGCGACGCAGACGGCGATGTTGCCCCGCGGGTCGCGGGCTTTGCCGTCGGCTCCGCCGGTGGCGAGTTCTTCGCGCCAGGGCGGATGGGGGGCGGGGCATGATAGTTGGACGGCCGTGTTCCGGAGATCGATTCGACCCCGAAGACAGCCGCGAAGTCGCGCGGTGGGCCCGTCCACCAGTGGTGGACGGGCCCCTTCTTCAGAGGATCACCTGGTCAGACAAGCCTGCCACTCGGCCTGTCACGCCAGGGCAACCACGGACGACTCAGCAGTGACAGCCTCGGGCGGCAGTTCGCCCGAGTCGCACGTTCCGTTGATCAGACCGACAACAAACTCGATCAGTCCGCAGTCGACGTCCCACCATGATCCGTTCGCTCCGCCTACAGTCACGGACCAGGAGAGCGGAGAGGGGTCATTCGTCCGCCAGTAGAACACGTCTCCTTCAAGGGACGCCCCCCATGGAAGGAGACCGCCCTTGGCGGGATAGGGAACACGCCCACCCGACTCTCCGTCCTCCGCGAGATACTGAAGGGTTTCAAGTTCCGTCTGGACCGCCTCAGCGTACTCTGACTCACCGCCTTCGGAGGGAATCCAGATCCGAAGAAATCCTCCGATCTCCATGGAGGGAAAGGCCTCGGCCAGTCCCATGAAGTCTTGCGGAAGGTCAGTTCCCATGAGACGGCTGAGCCGGTCCCAGTCCAGTCTTTTCGGCCTTTCGCTGGACACCCGCGCAAGGCCAGGCAATGCCGCGATGAGGTCCGTCAGCGTATGCATGTGGTCTGCCAATCCTTACTATTCTCAATTCGGGCGTCGAACAGCTTTCCGCGCTTAGTGTAGGCGGTCATTTGAATTCCGGTTGGGATCAACTCGGGACCGTCATAGGTGAGAGTTCCACTGTATGTCACCCAGTTCCCCGCCTTAAGCTCACGCTCCATCACCCGCTCACACCTTCGCATACCGCTCTTGTTCATGCGATCACGGCCGGGGAACAAGTTCTCACTGCGCGGATGTCCATAAAATTGATCGCCGATTATATGGGCCTTATTGTACTGGGCGACTCCAGGAGAGATCGCATTGTCCGCTGGCGATGGCATCCCCGCCACCGCGACTGATGCAATGCCGGCCCGCGGGGTCCCGGTGGGCTTAAGGTCCTGCCGTCCGCACATCAGCGCAGCGGCTCCCTGAGCCCGGTTCAAGTGGTCCAGTGGCAGATACTGGTAGCGCTCCTCACGGGGCCTCTTGCAAGGATCATCTTGACCGGTTCCGTTCGGTACGCCGGGGTCGCCGGCGGGGCTGGTGAGGACGGCGGGGCTCTCATCCGGCGTGTATTGGCCATCGCCTCCGAGGAGGTCGAGCATCGCCTGAGCGGAAAATGATGCCGCCCACCCCTTGCTTTTGTCCCAGTTACCGATCGTCGGGTCCCAGTCGACCTTGGCCGGAGGCCGCTCCGGGGCGGGTACCGGGTGTGGTCCGTTGTTGGGGTTCTGGTCAATCGGCGGCTTCGGAGGGATGACTACACATCCATTACGGCAGGCACCGCCGCCCCCGCTGCCCGCTTGCGTCGCCGTCCCCGACGTATAGCCTCTGCTCCTCCACGTGTAGCCCCCGGAGGTCGACAGTTCCTCCTTCACCGACCCTTGCCTAGGGGACCAACGGTTCGCCAGGGCGTTCCGTGCCGCAGCAAGGCCGCGTTCATATAGCGAAAAGATTCCGGGGTTATACCTGGGGGTGAACGAGTAGTGGCGCTGTACAGAGATTCCACCGAGAAGACCCAAGATTCCAAAACGACCAAACCGGAAACTGACCTTTGATTTGGTGGTTTGTGCCGTGTACGGCTTCGTGTACGGACGCGGCTCCTGGAAATGTCCGCTGGGATCGGTTCCGTTCAGTGGATCAGCGTTTCCGTAGGTGAACCGGTTCGTCTGAGCGGAGGAGGTTGGATCGAGCAGCCATGTGTCGCGGGAAGCGAAGCTTCCGGTGCCGGGCCGGTACCAGCGCGAGGCCATGTTGACGTCGCCATTGGTTGGGTCGGTCCAGCCAGACTGATAGCCGCGGGCGGCATTCGTTCCACTGGTTGCGGTGATGCTCCCGAAGGGGTCGTAGGCGGTGGATCCGCTGAGTGACCTGCCATCGGCCGTGAGGCCCGCGACAACGTCTGTGTGCTGGTCGCTGATAGCCCACTGTGCGTTCGTACCAGTTCCAATTGCCAACAGCGAACCATTGGAACTGTGGCTGTAGCGGTTGATGCCGTCTCTAGCGACGTTGTTGGACCCACCGTCGTAGGAGAAGCTCGATGTGCCGTGTTGCTGAACGCGGTCGAGCGAGTCGTACGCGTACGTCGTCGTGCCGTCGTTGATTTTGCGTTCGAAGGCGTCGAACTTCAGGGCGCGCGGGGTTCCGCCGGTGTCTATGGAGCTGAGAGTGCCGCGCGCGGTGTACGTGAAGGTCGCGGCTCCGTCGGTCAGCTGGCGGTTGCGTTCGTCGAAGGTCGCTGTTGTGGCGCCGGCCCTGGTGCGGTTGCCGGCGGCGTCCCACGTATAGGCCGTCGTGGTGCTGCCTTTGTCCCAGGAGGTCAATCGGCCTGCCTGGTCGTAGCCGTAGGCGTTGGCGCTCGCTCCGGCGGTGCCGCTGGTGGTCTTGTCCGTCAGCCGGTCATCGAGGTCGTAGTCGTATGTCGTTGCAGCTACCTGGGAAGTGCCGTCCGGGTTCGTGATCCGGTCCCGGGTCAGACGGCCGAGGTCGTCGTAGCTGTACGTGCGCCGCGCTGACTCGGTCCAGGTGGATGAGCCCTCGGGCTGTATCGCGTAGCGCTGGAGCGTGGCGTGTCCGGCGGTGTTGAAGTCGTACCAAATGTTGCCGCCGGTGATGGAGTCCCAGGTCCAGTCCAGTCGACCGCCGGCATCGTAGCCATAGATCGTGCTGCCTGCCTCGGTCTTGCGCTCGGTCAGGTTGCCGTCGGCGTCGTATTTGTAGTTGGACTGGCCGCCGGGCCCATCTGTGGCAAGCAGCTGGCCGCGATCGTTGTAGGAGAAGGTGTTGCGGGCAAGCAGGTCGTTGGTGCCCGCTGCGGTCATGCGGCCCGCGAGGTCGTACTCGAGGGAGCGGGCGGCGCTGGCGGCCTCGGCGCCAGCGCCAGTCTCCTTGGTCAGACGGCCGAGGCCGTCGTAGGTGCGTTCCCGCTTGACTCCGCCGGGCAACAATTCTGCGGTGGCCTGGCCTGCCGCGTCATAGACGGTGGTCCAGGTACGGTCGGCGGCCGAAGGATGTACCGCGGTGACGGGATCGATGGTAGACGCGGGTAGGTCCCAGGCGTTGAACGTGTAGGTGGTGGTGTTGCCCCGTCCGTCGGTCAGGCGGGTGCGGTTACCTGAGGCGTCGTAGCCGAAGGTGGTGGTGATCGATTGGGCGTCGGTCACCGGCTCGATCTGCTTGGTCATGCGGCCGACCGCGTCGTAGGTATAGGTGCTGCGGGACTTGGTGCCGGACGTAGCTGCAACGCGGTTGCCATCAGCGTCGAACTCGGCTGAGACCGTGCGCAGGATGGCTGTGCCGGTACCGTAGTCGGCTGCTGCGGTTACGTTGCCCAGCGCGTCGTATGTGCTGGTGCTCTTCCTGCCGGTTGGATCTACAGTCTCTGTCGGGCGGCCCAGTCCGTCGTAGCGAAGCTCGGTGACGCCTCCGGCTGGGTTGGCTGTGGTCACCACCTCGCCTGCCGCGTTGTACGTGGCGATGGTCTTTCGGCCGCCCGGCGTTGTCGAGGTGGTCTGGTTGCTGGCGTCGTCCCAGGTGTAGCGGCTGGTGAGGTTTTGCAGGGACGGGTAGCGCTCGATGGTGGTGGCGGTCAGCCTGCGGCCGAGTTCGTCATAGGTGGCCTCGGTGCGGGCGCCGGTCTGGTCGGTTACCGCAAGCGGAAGTCCTGTTGGGGTCCAGTTGTAGGCGGTGACACCAGCGCCGTTGACTTCGGTCGTCTCGCCACCCAGCGTGTTCCCGGGGGCTGTGAGTCCGCTGGGCGTCGTACCGGCCAGCGGGTCCGTCTTCTTGGACAACTGGCCAAGCTGGTCGTAGCTGTAGTGGGTGGTGCGGCCCAGCGGGTCCGTGATGGCCGACTGCCGGCCGAGGCTGTCATACGTGGTGCGGGAGACGGCAGTGATCTTCTCGCCACCGGGCGGCGTGTAGTCAGGCAGTGTCACTGCAGTGGTGCGGCCCAGCTTGTCCGTTTCGGCACGAGTGACCGCGCCCCGTGGGTCACGGCTCTCCGTGGTCTCGCCGAATGTGTTGTAGCCGGTGAGAGTCGTCGGCTTGACAGTGGTTGCCGGGCCGCCGTTCTCTTCGGCCTGGATCTGCGGCGCTGTCTGCTCGACGAGGCGGCCCAGTTGGTCGTACCGGTTGACCGTGGTGTAAGCGGCGGCATTTGCGCCGTTGATGTTGCCTCGGGGGCTGACCGCGGTCAGGACCAGACCTCGCTTGTCGTACGCCTGGGTCGTGGTGCGGGTGCTGGTTCCATCGGAAAGCGTCTGCTTGGTGGGGTTGCCCGCGGCGTCGTATTCCGAAGTGGCGGCAAGTTTCTTGCCAGATGCGTCGATCGACTGGGTCTGTTCGGTAACCCGGTTGTCGCCGTCGTAGGTGAAGGTGGTGACGCGGTTCAGACCGTACGGGTCGAGCACGGTGCGCGTGGTGCGTCCCGTGGAATCAATGACGTGCGCGACTGTAGTGCGGCCACCGCCGGTAACTTGCTGAGTCAGGTGTCCGGCGCCGTCATAAGCGTTGGCCTCCAGGACGATGTCGTGTTTACCGCCATCTGCCTGGGTGACCTGCCTGGCTGTGGCCGTAGCTGTCAGTCCATCGTCGAAGTAGCTGAAGCTGGTGGTGGCTCCCATCGCATCCGTGGTGGAGGCCAAGCGGCCGGCAGGGTCGTAGGCGTTGGATGCGACGACTAGGTCCCGGACCTGCCCGGAGGGGTCGCCTTCCCAGTCCTTCAGTACGGTCTCGGCGTGCTGGCCGCGACTGGTGTAGGCGTACGTGTACTGCGTCCCGAGGGCATCGGTCTCGCCGGACACACGGCCCAGGGCATCGTAGCTGTAGGTAGTCGTTGCGCCTTCCGCGTCGGTCGCGCTGTCGTTCAGACCGTGCTCGTCGTAGTGATGCGTGGTGGTTCGCTTGGCGTCACCGCCGGTGGTGTCCTCGGTCCATTCCGTCAGGAGGTTGCCGTCGGCGTCGAAGGTCCGGGTCACCTTCGCCGTGTGCGTGGTGTTGGTTATCTCGTTCTTCACGCCCGCACCGGATTCCGAGACGATCCGGGACATGCTGTCGTATACGTAAGCGGTGGTGACCCCGTCAGGGAAGCTGTCGGATATCTGAGTCTCGGTGAGCTTCCGGCCCAGGCCGTCGTAGGTGTATTTGGTGACGAGACCGGAGGGTGAAGTGACCTGTGCGATGTCTCCGTTAGTGAAGTATCCGTATGTCGTCGCGGCTCCGCCCAGTGTCCTCTGAGTGGCCACGAGGCCGGCCGGGGTTGTGCCGCCGCCTGCTGCGGGTTCGGTTCCCGTCGTGTAGGACGTTGTGGTGGTCCGTCCGTCCGCCAGGGTGGTGGCGGCGGGGAGGCCGAGCCCCGTGTAGGTCATCGCTGTCTTGAACCGGTCGTCTGACGGCTTCGTGGAGCGCGCATCGCGTACGGCGATCGGCTTGTCGTTCCGTGGATCCAGCGGGTCTGCTGTGTTGGAGTAGTAGTCCGTGAAGGATGTCCAGCAGGAGTTGGCGTCCCTGCACGTTGTCCGCGAGACGGTGTTGCCTCGCGCGTCATGGCCCTTGATGGTGGCGTGGCCGTTGGGATCGGTCACGGTGTGCAGGAAGCCCCCCGTGTCGTACGCGTAGGTGGTTTCGCCGCCTTCTGGATCGGTCATCGCCACTGCCCGTTGGCCCCGCAAGGCGTCGTACGCCGTGCGGGTCGCGTTCCCGGCAGGGTCGGTCACGGTGATCGTCGAAGCCAGACCGGAGATGCTGGATTGCGCACGGGCCGAGTAGTGGTCGCTTACCTGGTCCTGGCTCAGTCCGTGCTGGTAGATGGCGACTTCATCCAACTGGCCAGTGAAGTAATAGGTGCCGGGCGTGGTGACACCCATCCAGGCGGTGTTGGCGTACCCGGCGCCGAGGTAGGCGTTGACTCCCTGCAGGTGGCGGGCCGCTCGGCCCAAGGTGGCGACTTGGACTCCATCGAGGTAGAGCGCCTGGCTGGTGCCCGAGGCAGATAGGACGGCGTGGTGCCACTGGTTGTCGGTGACAGTCTCCGTCGACTTCATCGGGGTGGCGCCGTTTTGCTGCTCGGCCGTCCAGAATTGGCCCCGCAACAGGCCATCGGTGCCGACGTTCAGTACCGGCCGGACGTCAGTTGGTGTTGTCCCGATGGTGGCGTTCTGCAGGCCAAGCAACACTCCTTGCTTGGTCGTACGGAACCACAGTTCCACCGAGACATCTGTGGAGGCCGTAACGAGTCCGCTGGGGATGGCTACGTGTCCGTTGCCGGCGAATTGCGCGGCGGAGCCGTCCCCGGCTCCGAAGATTCCGGTGGTGGCGAGGGTGGCGTTGGTGTAGGCGCCGTTGCCGTTGTTCGCGGTGACCGTACTGACGGCTGTGGTGGCGCCTCCCGGTTCGTCCAGACGCCAGTAGCCGGCCGGGGCGTCGCCGGCAGCGGAACCACGGTAGTGAGAGCCATCGCCGGATACGAGTCCGGTGCGGGCCCGGTAGTGATTGCTAGCAGATCCAGCGCCCAGGGGAATCGTGTAGATGGCCGCCTCGTCGATCTGCCCGGCGAAGTACTTGGTTCCGGCGGTCTGGCCGTCCCAGGGGGTCGTAACGTAGCCCGCGCCGAGGTGGGCATAGGGCAACGTGATCGGGGGTACGGCGCCGGTGAGGCTGCCTACTCCTACACCATCCAGATACATTCCCTGCCCGCCGCCGTAGCCGGACAGGATGACATGGTGCCATTCATTGTCCGTGACAACGGTTTGGGACACCATGGCCGTTCCGGCCTTGCTCTTGTCCAACTGACCGCGAAGCTTACCCGCGCCGTCGATAAGCAGTGCGGGCGTGATTGACCCCGCGGTCGTACCCAATTCGGTGTTTTGGAAGCCGAACAGCACGCTCTGAGACTTAGAAGTCCGGAACCACAGCTCGATCGCCATCCCGGATGCGCTGGCCAGCGCGTCAGCGGGAACTTCTACGGCGCCTTCCACGCCATCGAGTTCAATGGAGGTGTCGTCTCCGTCGGAGAATACGCCCGGACTGCCGAGGCTGACTCCGTCACGGTAGGAACCGTCCGTGCCCTCACCGATAGCGCTCACGGCTTGCGCGCCCCTGCGGTCCCCCAGTCGCCAGTAGCCAGCGGGAGACTGGGCCTGCACGGCCTGTGCATAGGCCGCCGATCCGGTCGAGTACTCCGGGGCCGAGACCTTCCAGACCCCGCCGTTCTCGTCCGTGGTGCTCGTCAGTCGGCCAGTGGCACTGTCATAGGCGGCGGTGGCGTGAGTGCGCCCTGACGGCAACCCCACTTTGGTCATCAGTCCGGACGGAGCCCGGACCGCATGATGCTCGGAGATCGTCCAAGCGTCGAGAGGATGCTCGTATACCGCCACATCGTCGATCGAGCCTTCGAAGTAGTGCGTGCCGGCCGGGACGCCCATCCAGCCCTCGCTGCCGTGGCCCGCACCAACGTACGCGAATTGGCCATCACGGGCGGTAACAGTCCCGGTGAGAGTGCCCACCTTGACCCCATCGAGGTAGAGCGTTTGCGTGGTTCCGGCGCTGGTGAGAACCACGTGGTGCCACGCATTGTCAGTCACCGTCTGCGCCGAGACGATCGGCTTAGTTCCGCCGTACTCCAGGGTGTAGAACTGCCCCCGCAGCTTTCCGACCCCGTCCACGTTCAGATACGGGCTGTACTTAGACGGCTTCTGCCCCAGCTCGGCATCCTGCAGTGTCGCGAGTACACCCGGCTTGCTCGTTTTGAACCACAACTCAACCGAGGCGGACGTCGAACTGCGCAGTGTGTCCTCGGGCAACTCCATGGAGGAGTCGACACCGTCGAAGCCTGCCGAGTTGTCACTCGTCCCCCCTATGGCGGCCGCGCCGCCGAGAACGACGTCTCTGTACGCCGCCGCATTGAGGCCGGTCTTCGACGGCGCTTGGCTGGCTGCAAGCGACCCCTCGGTTTCCCCCAGCCTCCAGAAAGACTGTGGGTGAGCATCCAGCACGGCACTGCGGTACAGGGAGCCGTCCTGGTACTCGTACACCGTGCACGCGGTACTCGAGGCGGGCGGACACACCTTGGTGAGCCGGTCCCCGGCATATGTGTAGGACCAGGTGATGCCGCCATCCCCGGGAGAGACAGCGCTCGTGGTCACCGACGACACATGGCCGCCGGTCCAGGTGAGAGACAGGGAGCGACCGGAGAGATCGTCGGTGACTTTGACCAGCGGCCCACCGTCTGCCGGCTCGTGGCGCAGTGTCTGTCCGCGGCCCGCGCCGTCGGCAATCCGGACCAGACGGCCCGAGGTCCCGAAGTGATAGGTGAACCCGGATCTGTCGCGCATGACCCAACCGCCACTCTCGCGGGCGAGTCGGCTGGTGGAGCCGGACGGCTCCGCATAGGTGCCGTTCTGGTTTTCGCCGTACCGAGCCTGGGAGCCGTCGGCGAGGGTGACCAGGACCGTGCGTGTCTGAGGCTCTTCGCGCAGACGCATGTCCCAGCGAGTGGTCCAGCCGGCGCCAAACGCGCCGTCGGTGCGCGGATCGAGGGAGTTGTACGTGCGGGTCACGGCCAGTTCTGGGCCGACTGTGAAGAGGGATGCGTCGGTGGCCGCGGTGGCGTAGTTTCCTGCGCGGGCGCCGAACTCACGGCCGGAGTCGGAACCGCCCAGGTGGCTGGTGATGCCAGGCTGCGGGACGGCGGTGGTGAAAAGCGCCGGTCCGGGCCGGACCGAGGTTGCCGCGCCGTCGTACACGTATGCGTACCAAGCGTAGGTCTTGCCCCAGGTGAGCCAGTCGGCAGGGATGAGCCACTGTTTGCTCGCCTCGCGCGTGTTGAGGCGGCAGTTCTTGCGGGTGTCCTTACCCTCGACCTCGCAGACCTCGAACTGGTACTGGAGTGCCTTGGGGTAGCGGTCCGGGTCAGTGCCGTTCGCCCAGAGTGTCGGGGTGAGGGTGTCGAGAACGACTCCGCTGGCCGGGGATTCGGCGGTCAGCTGCGGGGGCACGTTGACGGCTGAGAACTTCACAGCGGGGGCGGGTATCCCCTGGCTGGTGAAGCGCGTGACGCCGGCCTCGTCCATCGTCCACTGGAGCGTGTAGGTTGCCGGCGCAAGCGGCGCGATCTTCGCGGACAGCGTCACACTCTCACCGGGCGAGATATCGCTGGGCATGGGGGTCCAGCGGATCTTCGTTGAGTCGGTAATTTCCTTGTTGCTGGCGTCGAAGAGATTGTATCGGAGCTTGAAGCTTCCGCCCTGGGGCCACGTCTGTTGCCCCTGGTTGGTTACGGTGACCTGCATCGCGCCCTCGGCCGTGGCGGTCACTGGCGTGAGGAATTCACCGAGCTTGTATGTGGCGCCGTACTTAGTCCAGGTGACGTCAAGGCTCGGCTTTCCGTTGGGGTAGTCGTCGGAGCCGAACTGCTTCCAGCTCTTTGAGTCGGAGGTTGACGCCTTGATGGCGAGGCCATAGTTCTTCTTACGGCCATGCGTCCAGTCGTCGACCAGCTGCCGGCCGGGGCTGCCGAGTTTGATGCTCTCCCACGCCGGTCCGCACGACCAACTGGTGGTGCCCTCGGGTCGCCAGCCGTGCGCGAAGCTCTTGGACGAAAGGGAGGAACCTGTGGCGGGGCCCGGGTACTTGGTGGTGGTGCTCTCCGACCAGTTGGAGGTGATCGGGTGAATCGTGACAGGGCGCGCGGTGCACGACTGGGACCAGGTGTTGTAGAGCGCCAGGTTCGCATTCAACACCCAGGCGTTCTTGAGAGAGGTCTCCACACCGTTGAATCGCAGGAATGCTGCGGCCTTGTGGCCGCCTCCGTCGTAGGTGCCGACCTTCATCACGGTGTTCGTGGAGAAATCTGTGTTGTAGGGGTGCTCGACGAAGGTCCCGGAGGCCGCATCGAACGACTGCACCGAAGGGTCAACGCGGACGGGGAAGACTCGTCCGGGGTCAGCCAGCCACTCCTTGTCCAGGGTGACGGTCAGAATCTGGTGACCTTCTTCTGTGGTGAGTTCGTAGTGGACGTTATCGGAGATGGCGCCTTCATTGGCATCATCGGCGATGTTGGAGTCTTCCATCCAGCCGCGCGGCATCCGGGCACGTTCGATGCCGTCTACGTCGGTGAAAGCAACGCCGCCCTGGGCGTCGAGGTGGGCGGTCAGCCCTTCGAGCTCCAGCGGGAAACGCCACTCTGTGGGGGCAGCCTTGCCCTTGAGGACAAGGGTCTCCTTCACCGAGTCGCTGCCGGAGAGCAGCTCTAGGTCGGAGGAGGTGCGCACTCCGGGATAGGTGATGGTGCTGCCCTTCACCTCGCCTTGAGCGCGGGCAGCACCCTCGACGGAGTAGCCGACCGAGAGCCCGTCGGCAACCTGCATACGGAGCAGGGGCGCGGCGTCGGCGAATTCCGCAAGGGAGATGGCCGCTTGCGTCGAACGCGGCTCCCAGGCGTTGCCCGAGACACTCATGCCGCGCGTGCCTGCTGGCTTGGTGAGTGCAGTGTCGATTTTCTCCCAGACGCCGTTGGCCTTCTGGAAGTTGACGGGCTCGTTGTAGAAGCGAGTGGTGTAGGTGCCGTCCTTGTTGAGGAAGGTCCGGGCACGCTCGACTCGCTCGCCTGCGATCTCCTTGCTCGTCCTCTCGTCGAACCCGGGCGCAATCGCTGGCACCGGTGCGGACACCGGCTGAGCCTTGCCCATCACAGGCGGCTTGGGCTTCCCGGGCAGCACCGGCTCCGACACGGCCGGCTCCGGGGCGAGTTGCCCAGGTGCGGTCAGGGCCCCGTCCCGGCCGCCCGTCGTGTTCGCTTGCGTACGAGCCGGAGATGCCTCATGGCTTCGTCCGTCCGCGCTTCCCCAGCGCTGACCGGGACGTTCACCGGCTCTGAAGGCTGGCTGCCCGGTCCAGTGGCCGACGGCGAGCGCGGCCTGTTCTGTGCCGGCGAGCGCGGCCATGACAAAGGCGAGCGATATGACGATAGGACGCGCGACTCGCACGAACCTGCCCCCCCACAATGGTGATCAAAGAGGAGACACTTCTAAGACTCCAGATAGGCGAAAGGCAAGGTCAGGGGGCATGACCGCGCACTTGTGTGATCTTTATCATCTAATTAACCGACAGAAAATATCGTAAAGCCACTGAGTCGTGTGCACCTTTTGTCCTGACCTACATGGGGAAGCTAAGGTCGCGGTTTGGAGAGCGGTGCGGCCCACAGCGCCCCTTCCTCGCCCACTCTCACCATCAGCTCGCACATCTGGGTACTTCTGGAAGGCCTGCTTCGCCCCCTTCATCGACTGCGGCAGGGGTGAGCCACACGCGGATGCCACTGGCGCGCTGGTGCGGTAGCGGCGCATGAATTGACCGCACCCGCTGTGCGGCCCGGCTTTCCTACGTCGGTCCCTGAGCGGCCGCTCCCCGGCGGGTTGGCCTGGCAACGTGCAGTTGGACCAGTGTTTGGGTGGGGCGACTTCAATCTCCCGCCGATCCTCATAGCAATGGAGGCGGCGCCGCTCCCTGCCGTTGCAGGGCCGCGCATCCGTTGGCCGGATGGCAGCACTGCCGGCATCTGCACCCGCAGGATCTGGCGACCACCAGCGGGGTCCCTGGACGCTGACGAGTACCACATGCATGGGAGGGGAGGGGCTCACGACCGCCCACGTTTCACATGCGCAGTCGCTCAAAATCACCTCGTCGGAGCTGCCTTGTCGCCCTCTCGGCTATGTGACGATGCGTCGGGCAATGAATACTTTGCCCAGCACGGCCACTTCCACCACCCGCCCCGGCCGTGGTGCGTGCACAACCAGTCCGTCTCCAATGAACATCGACACATGCTCGGGCCGGGACGCGGTGCCCTCGCTGAAGACCAGGTCACCCGGCTCGAGCGCATTGGCCGGCGCCGGACGCCCGTCATGGATCTGCGTGTACGTGGTACGGGAAATCTCGACGCCGGCCACTCCATACGCGCGCTGCATCAGGGAGGAGCAGTCGCACCGATCACGTGCGACGTTGCCGTGCGGGTTGGTGCAGGTGCCGCCCCACTGATAGGGCGTGCCGAGCTGGCCGAGCGCCCAGCGGATCGCATTGCGGGCCTGCATCGGGGCGTTGATGGGGATCTGGTAGCCGTCTGGCAACGTGCCCGGGGCAATGTTGCCGTAGTCGGTGCCGGCCTGCGTGACACAGCCGGCCGAGCCGAATCCGCCAGCCAGCGCGGGGCCCGCGGCCGGGGCGCCAAGGGTCGGCGCGATGGCTTGCTGTAGTGCGGTGGCCAGTGGCTCGTGCTTGGCGTAGGCGCGTGGATGCCCGGACTTTTGCACCTTCTGGGCGGCGACGGTGACCGGCATGTGCTCCCAGTCCTTCAGGGACTTGAGGGCCTTGTAGAACTTCGTGGACGCGTACACAGGGTCGAGGATCTGCTGGCGGGTGCCCCAGCCCTGGGAGGGCCGCTGCTGGAACAGGCCGATCGAGTCGCGGTCCCCGTGATCGAGGTTGCGGAGTGTGGACTCCTGCAGGGCGGTGGCGAGCGCGATGACCTGCCCGCGGGCTGGGATCTTCATCTGGATCCCGGTGGCCACGATCACCTTCGCGTTGGGGACCTGCTCCTTGGGTGACAACAGGCCGGACACGTTGATGTCTTTGGTGCTGTCGGCGAGAACGGCCTTCACCTGCTGGGCGACCTGGGCGGTGTCGACGTCCATGCCCGGCGCGCCGCCGGTGGTGCAGCGGGCCCGGGTGCGGGCGGCAGCTTCTGCGTCGCTCTGGGCGACACCGGTGACGTGCGCGGCGATTGCCCCCATGAGGATGATCGCCAGCACGATGAGTCCGGTGCCGCCCGCCAGCCACCTCTTGCGCTGCTTGCTCATGCACTTCCCCGCGGGGGCCTGCGGCGGCGGGCCAGCTCCTGCGCCTCCCGCTGGTCGAGCCAGGCGTCGAATCCTCCCGACCCACTGGCTCCGCGGTTGGGGGGCGGCTGGGCCGCTTGCTGGCGTCGCGAGACAGCGCGCTGGGCCTGGACGTACCGGCGGGACGGGTTCGCCGGGGCGGCTCCCTGTGTGCCGGTCGGCTGAGGAGCGCGGACGGTCCGCGACCGGGGGGTTCGGGCCGTACCCGGGTTTGGCCGGCGGGCGGGGTGGCTGCCGGGGCGGTGAGTCGGGCGCGGTGGGTTGGCGGGCTGCGGCGGGGCGGGGCGCTGTGCCTGCGGCCGGGCGCCCGGCCGCGTGCCCGGGCGCGGTGCGGGGCGACCGGCTGGTCGGGCGGCCGGACGCCGGCGGGTGCCCCGGCGACCGGCGTTGAGGCGGGAAGCCAGGACGGTGGCGCCAACGGTCCGCGGCATCGAGTAGCCGATCGCGGCGAGCGGGTTGCCTTGGGCGAGGGAGACGCCGACCAGGGCGGTTCGTACCAGACCTCGGGCGGTGGCCCGGGCGATCCGAGGCCGCTTGGTGACAGCGTCGGAAGCGGGCGGGCTGAAAATGGAGCCGTGCGTGCCGCCGACCCGGCCGGCTGACATCTTCGCGCGGAAGTTGCTCGCTACTTGCTTGGAGCGGGCGACCAGTTGCTTGCGCTTCTTGACCGCGCCGATGCACACGATGTCCACGATCAGGAACCGCAGGGTCAGCTCTCGACCCCAGTCCTCCTGCGCGGGATCGAGGACGGCCTGGACGATGACGATGAACACCGCCAGCGCGATGACGGAGGTGAGCATCTGCGCGAGCGAGCGCAGGACGGATGCGGCCCAGTCCCACAGGAAGGCGCGGCCGGCGCCCGGGATAGTGCCGGCGACGAGGGCGGGCTCGCCGCGGATGGCGTCCCACGCGATGCGGCACTGGGCGACCAGGAAGTTGCCGGCCAGGCCGGAGATGAGGACAGCGACGATGAGGGCGGCGATGAGGAGGAAGAAGCCGCCGCCGAGCTTGTCGAGCGAGGCCTTCTTCGCGGCGTCGGCGTCGCCGGGTACGCATTTGTCCTCGAAGGCGTCCATGGGCGGGTTGCCGAAGTGGTCGACCGCCCATCGTGCCGCGACGTCGACCTCCCAGTCCCGGACCGTGGATGTGATGCCGGTGGGGTCGATGTAGTCGGCCAGCCCGTTGATCTCCTTCATCTTGGCCGTGTACGTGGAGATCTGACGGTCGTAGGCAAGCTGGGCGAGCTTGGTCTCGGAATACTCGGTCGCGCACTCCCCTTCGAAGACGCGCCCGTACTGCAGCAGCATGGCCGGCTTGACGATGAAGGCGTCGGTGAGCGCGTCGGTCAGCGGCCGCGACAGGGTGTTGCCGGTTGCTTCGGTGGTGACCCCGGTGTCAGCCTGCGGCGTGGCCGGGTTGGCGTCCAGGATGACGTCGGCGACTTCCAGCGCCAGACCCCGGGTGACCGCGATGGCGCCGTCTTCCTCCCCCAGCAGTGTCTGCGGGGCGGAGGCCAGCAGCGTGGTGGTCAGCGCGGCAAGCAGGATGGACAGCGCGGCATCGCCCCAACCCCTGGCCTTGTCGCCAAAGAAGATCCGCGCGACACAGATGACCGCGCACACCGACAGGAACAGCGTCGGCAGGCCCATCTCCATAATCACCCTGGTGTGCAGGGAGTTGGCGACCGACAGCACGGGGGCGAGCAGGAGCTTGGCCAGGCCGAAGGAGAGTGCCCAGGCGATGAGCCAGCAGCAGAACGCGATCAGCCACTTGGTGACCATGAAGCACAGCTCGGTGAGCAGGTTCTGAATCCCCAGGTCCCAGTCCAGCAGGCCGCCAGTGTCGGACTTGACGGTGTAGGCGCTGATCGGCAGGCCGTTCTTGTCGGTGACGTTGAAGACACCCAGCACGCCGCCCTCGTCCGGCAGCAGCTTGCGCAGCCGTTCCTTCTCCGCCTCGAGCATCCCCTCCTGAGCTGCCTTCGACAGGCGCTCGCCCTGCTCGCGCATGATCTCCTCGATCGCCTCAATCTCTTGCGGCGTCGGGGTGCGCTGACCTGGCGCCGTAGGCACGCTCGGCGAGGGGGCAGGCGTGGGCTCGGCGTGGGCGGGCAGCGCTGTGAGGAGGGTGAAGGTCGTGGCGGCGAGCGCGGCGATGAGCAGCGCCAGGCGTAACCGCCCGGAGCCCAGCATCCGCAACCGCGTCCGCCAGTTGAGAAGCGTGGTCATGCCGAGGTCTGATAGTTGCTGGGTGTGGTGTGGATGACGCGCATGACGGCCGGGTCCATCGGGATGAGGACCTTCATCAGGCCGATTCGTCCGGCCAGGTCGCGGTAGAGGCACTCGCCTGCGCGGGCCAGCTTTTCCTCTTCCGGCAGGTCGATCGGGGAGAGGCCGACGGTGACCAGGTCCAGCAGGGCGGCGTCGGTGGCATCGACGCCGAGGAACTCAAGGCCCCGGGAGGCCAGCGCACCTGTGGTCTGGCGGAAGAGGAGCCGGTGCGGGATCAGGCCGCGGATGATGGCGCCCTTCTCGCTGTCGGCCGGCCCGATGTCGTGCGGGTCGTGGCTGCCCACGTACGCGGCCGCGTTGTGCTTACGGCCGTCGCGCATGAGCTCCAGCAGCAGCTCGAGGCCTTCGTCCGAGCTGGTGAGCCACCAGCACTCGTCGAAGACGGCGACGCCGAACTCGTCCTTGTGCCGCATGACGGTCTCGCGCGCCACGGCGGCGATCAGATACATCAGGGAGCGGCCCAGCACCTTTTCGAACTCCAGGCGCTCGATGCGGTGCTCGGAGGCGAGCTCGCTCTTCTTGGGCAGGGCGAGGGAGTTGACGAGGAAGACGACGCTGTCGGCGCGGGCTGTGTCCACGACCGGCAGGCTGTCGTCGAACACCACGGCGGCCAGGTCCTTGCGCGAGACGGCCTTGAGTTTGCGGGCCAGGTTGCGAGCGGCGCTGTCCTCAGCCCCGCGGGCGGTGAGTTCATCGACCAGGGCGCGCATGGAGGGCTGGGCGCGTTCCAGGACGGCCTGGACCGCCTCGGACAGTGCGACGCCCTCCAGGTCCATCGGCTTCACGCCGAGCAGCAGGGTGAGGAATGACTCGCAGAACCGGGCTGCGACCTTTGGGCTGTCCTTGACGTACAGCCGCAGCGGGTCGAGGGTGACTTCGGCGCTCTGGTCGATGCGGATGACCTGGGTCGTGCCGGGGCAGGCGGTGGCGAAGCGGGCCCATTCCTCTTCCTTGGTGCGGTCGACGATGACGGCGCGGCCGCGGCTGTTGGGCTTGCCGGGCTGGTGGCCGCGGGCCAGGACGTTGTAGACGGCGGACTTCAGGCCGACGGATTTGCCGGCGCCGAGCTCGCCGAGGAACGCCATCGACGCAGATGCGTTCTCGCGGGGGCCTCGGGCCGGGTCGAGCATGACCGGGCGGGCGCCGCCGGAGGCCAGCTGCAGACCGAACAGGCCGCCGCGCTCGTCGCCGAGCTGGGGGCCGCACCAGGGCATGGCCATCGCGAAGTCCCGGGCGAGCAGGTACTGGGCGTACCCGGTCATCACCCTCGGGGTGCGGCAGCCGGGCAGCATGGCGTGCCACAGGTTGGCCTGCTCCCCCACCGGGCGGGCGAAGGTGTAGTCGGTCGCGCCGAAGTCGGAGGCGAGGGCGGCCGCGCGGTCCTGGGCGTCGTCCGGGCTGGTGCCCCAGACGGCGAGGGTGACCATGGCGCGGATCTCGACCTCGCGCGCCGAGGCGGTGAGCCGGTCACGGAATTCGTCGTTGTCTGCCTCGTTCTTCGCGAGCGCGGCGGGCGGGCCGGCCGGGTCGCCCTGGTACTCGGCGGCCTGGGCCTTCAGGTGGCGTGCGCGCTTGCGGGTCTTGGCCTCGGCCTTGGCGCCCGGGGTGATGATCAGGCGGGCGGTCCAGTCGACCGGGTAGGCCAGATCGTCCAGCTGCTGCAGGTACGCAGCCCCCGGCAGGGCGAAGGCCTCCGGCATCTCGGACAGGGCGAGCATTGCCTGGTAGGAGTCGCCCCACTCGGAGGAGACCTGCAGGAAGCGCCGCTCGAACGGGTTGCCTGGCAAGGCCTTGCGGTCGTGGAAGTTGGCGCCGCCCTCGGCGAGTAGCACCTCCCCCAGGGCTGTGACGGTGCGGCCGCGGCCGCGCAGGGCGGGTTCGGTGCCGTCGGGCAGGAACGGCTCCGCCAGCCCGCGGCGCGCGCTGTGGCCGTAGATCCATAGGATTTCCGCCTCGGTGGCCGGCCGCATCGTCACGCCGGTCGGCCACTGGGCGTGCATCCGCTTGGCCTGCTCGGTGCGCCGCTCGATCTCGCCGGCGGTGATGGGGGCGGGCATCAGGCCGAGCTGGAGCGCGACTTCGCTCTTGGCGGCGGAGAACGCAGACAGGGCGGCGTCCTTGCGGGACAGCGGCGGCAGCGGGATCGCCAGCCAGTCGGTGCGGCCGGTGAGCTCCATGTTCTCGAGCTGGTCCAGCACGGCGTGGCCGAGCCGCTCGTAGCGCGGCGACTTCTTCAGGTCTACGTCGGCGATCATGGCGCGGACGACGGCGATCGGGTCGACCTGCGGGCACAGCGACATCAGCATCGGCTCACCCGTCAGGCTCTTGAAGAGCGACTCGAGCGCCTTCAGCCGGCGCTTCTTCGCGGTCGCCGGCGCATGGCTGTAGTTGGCTGCGGCCACCCGCCAGATCGCCCAGGTGGTGCCGTGGGTGGTGAAGACGAGGTTGCCCTCGACGTGCCGGATCGGCAGGCGCATCTCACTCCTCCAGCTGGGTGCGTACGGATGCGGCGCGGCGGGCGAGCAGGGCCTGCACACCGGACGCCACGGGGACGCCGGCAGCTGCATCAGGTGCGGGTGTGGCCGGGGCTGGCCGGGGCGCCGGCCGGACCGCAGCGGGGGCGGTATCGGCCCGGGCGCCGTCGGCGGCGAGGGTGATGAGGGTGTCGCCCCTGACCGAGCGAAACGGGCGGAAGGGCCGGCCGTGGAGCAGCCCCCAGCGCGGGCCGGTCATCATCACGGCGACACTGGCCGCGGCTGCGGCCGGGTTACGGCCGTCGATGTGCAAGTGCCGCAGCAGGAACGCGGCGCCGAACGGGCAGCCGAGCAGCACGATGACCTCCATCAGGCCGTGCCCGCCCCACAAGGGCCGGGACAGGATCAGCGCCACGAACGTGGCGACGATCGCGGTGAGCTGGGTCAGGGTGTACGGGCCGCCGGGCAGGCGCAGGCTGCGGCCGGCACCTCCGGGAACGGATCCGACGACCAGTGGGGTACGACGCGCCTTGGTGTAGCAGCGTCCGATCAACTCGCTGTCGACGTCGGCCGGCTCGACCAGGGCGGCGGTCACTGGTCGCCGCCCATCGGTGTGATGGTGCCGCCGTCGTACTGGGTGATGTCCTCAGTCGTCTTGTCCTTGAGGGTGTCCATGTTCGCGGAGCCGCCCCAGACGATCGCGGCGAAAATGACGGCCATGATCGTCGGGCCGGGCGCCTTGGTCTTCCAGCCGACGATGACCACAAAGGCCCCGCACAGCACGGGGATCGCGACGTTGAAGATGAGGTCCTTGATGTCGTTGCCGAGGCCGGTTCCGGTCTGGATCCAACCGGCGGCGAGCGTGACGGTGTCGTGCATAACGTTTCTCCTTGTCAGGGCGTGGGGGTGGTGCCAGCGGAGGGGGCGGCCGTACGGACGGGCGCGGGGGCCGGGGCTCCGTCGAGGGAGGTGATCTCCCAGCGGCTGGCGCGGGCCTTGAGGGTGAGGGCGTAGGCGAGCGGGGCCCGAACCTCGTCGTGGCCGGTGGCGCGCAGCGCGACCATCAGCCGCAGCTGGGTGCCGTCGCCGGGCACGGTCGTCACGGGCTCGGTGCCCTTCTCGCCCTCGATGGCCAGGCTGTCGACGGCGATGCCGGTGTAGGGCGCGGGGGCGATGGCGGTGAGGTTCGTGCCGGGGGCGAGGTAGCGGTCGAGCTCCCCGGCGCCGGTGAGGTAGGCGGTCAGGAACTCGGTGACGGCCTGCGTGCGCGGGTCGGCGGGCAGGGCCGGCCGCATGGGCCCGTAGACGAGTGCCGGGGCTTTGATGTGCTCCGGGGCGGCGACTTCGGCCAGCATCGCGAGGGCGGTGTAGCCGCTTGCGCCGTCGGCCGTGGGGGCGGTGGCGACGGGCACCTGGAAGTACCGCACGGCCCGGGCCGCGGCGGCCTTGGCGTCGCCCTTGTCGTCGGGCCGGTCGCCCGCCGACGGGTTGGCCGGGGACATGGTGTCGGTGACGCGAGCGGCCACCGTGACCGACCAGACACCGCGGTCGGTCTGCCGCAGCCGTACGACGGTGAGCTGCTCACCGCGGCGCCGTCCCGAATCGCCTTCCAAGCGAAGGCCGATGGCGTCCGGGTAATAGGCGGCGAGCTTGGCCTGGTCGCCCTCCCCCGCCTCGATGCAGGCGGCGACGAAGAGCTGGGCGAAGCCGGCCGCGCCCTGGGCGCCGGTCGTGGCCGGTGCCGCCTGGGCGGGCTTCTTCTGCGACGGACCGGCCTGCGCAGGCGCCGACAGGTACGCGGCAGCTCCCAGCAGCGGGCCGAGGATGAGCAGCCCCCAGGCCGTCCAGCGGATCACGGCTGACATGTTCGCCTGGGCGCCGGTCGACCAGCCGGCCACGTCCTTGGGCCCCTCGTCGATGTCCCAGTCCTCCGGCTCGCCTTCATCGGGCCGTGTGGCAGCGCCCTTCGGGGGGCGGCGGATCCATGCGGCCTTCTTCATGCCGCACCTCCAGCGGGAAGCAGGTTGTGGCCGACCAGCTCGGCGACGCGGCGGCGCAGTTCGGCCTCGGGGCGCTGCTGCAGCGCCTGCAGGGAGGCGAGGACGTCGTCGGCGTCGTCGGCGAGGAAGGCCCGAAGCTGGTCGTGGGTGCGGGTGTCGAAGGGCTTGGAGACCAGGGCGGCGCCCAGATAAATGAGCAGACGCTGGGCGCGGGTGACGCGCTCCTCGTCGGCGTCCAGGGGCGCCTTGACGGTCGGGGGCATGCAGATCTCCTGTCGTGGCAGCGGGCGGACGGTGGCCGGAGAGGAAGTCGAGGTCATGCCGCGCACCTCAGCTGGAGCGCGGCCGTCAGTCGGGCCACGGCACGCGAGCGGCGGCGCTGCCAGGCGCCGGCCGTGGTGCCGGTGCGGGCAGCGGCCTCGGTGTCCGGGACGGCGGCGGTGTAGTGCCAGGCGATGGCGCGGCCGTCGGCGGGCGAGAGGGCGCCGGCGTCCATCGCGTCCAGGATCAGCTCGAGCAGTTCCAGGCGGGCGCTCGTTGCCTCGGCCTCATATGCCGGCCCGGCGGGGGTCAGGCCGGCGGCCGTGGCACCGGTGCGGACCTCGGCTGCCTCGGCCATCCGGGCCGGTCCCGGGGCGCGGTCGGACAGGTCCTCGGCGGCGGCCAGGTCCTCGGCGCGGGCTTCGCGGTCGGCGGCGAGCTCGGCGCAGACGAAACGCAGCGTGTCCAGTGCGAGGTTCGCGGTGGGCCGGCCGGGACGGGTGTGGATCCGGCCGGAGCGCGCCACTTCGAAGAGCGCGGCCACCGTCATGTGGCCGATGTCGTCGAAGAAGCGGCCGCCGAAGGGGCGGACCTGGCCGCGGGTCATCCGGACGGCGGCTGGGATCATCGCCTGGACGACGATGCGGGCGGCGAGGGTGGCCGATCGGTCATGGCCGGCCGCACGACGCAGCAGGGCACGCAGGATGGCATCGGTCAGCTCGTCGGTCAGGCGACCACTGCCAGGCCGGAGCGCGGCGAGCAGCTGCGCGGGGCCGAGGGTGCGCACCCAGGAATCGGTCACGGCACCGGTCACGGCGGCGACGTCGTCGGCCAGCCGATCGGTCACCAGCCAATCGGCCACGGCGGCCTGGACGTCGGCGTCAGCGCACAGCGTTGCCCACTCCGCATCCAGGCGGTGAAAGATCCCGCCGGCGGTGTGGGCGGGGTGCTGTACGTCGAGCACGGCACGTCTCCTTTCGGATCTCGTGCCGTGAACTCTCCTCAGCGCGGCTTGCCCGAAGGCTTGCCCAGCTCCCTAAACGAGCAGGTGGCAGGCTTGCCCATCCGCTGGGCAAGCCTCCGGTGACCGATTGGGCAAGCCTGTCCGGGGGGTGGGCAAGCCTTGGTGACCGGTCGATGCAACCCTGGGTAAGCCCCCATTGGGGGGTGGGCAAGCCTGCGCTCGGCGCGCTGGAACCACGTACGGGCGGGCGGGGTGAGGGGTGACCGATGCGCGGTGGATCGGTCATGACCGATGGCCGATGAGGCCCGGATCGGTCATCGGTCATGACCGACGGGATCGGTCACTGGGCCGTCGGTCATCGGTCACCGGTATCGGTCACGGCTCATCGGTCACCCTGCAGTTGGTGGGGACATGAGAGTGGCCGATGACCGGGCACGGTCATCGGCCACTCACGGAAGGACGGTCGGTCAGCTGCTGACCGACCGGAGGTGTGCGCGGCCCTGTTGCCGGCGCCGCTCTTTTGAGAGACTCCGCTGCGGCGTTCACGAGCCGCTGCCAGGTCTTCGGGGACAGTCCGAGCCGAGGGGCGACTTCCGCGCCGGAGAGCTTCTGCCCGGCTTCCTCGGCCTCGGCCAACACTCGGCGCCGGTGACGGTCTGTTGCTGCACGGGGTACAGGTTTGGCTCCTGGGTCTGCTGCTCGGGCAGGCGCGCCGTGGCCGCGCCTGTGTCGGTGACCGAGGCCTCCCATGCGGCCGGCTCTCCCGCGGCTGCCTCTGCAGCCACACCCGTCGGGACATCGAGAGAGGTCTGCTACGGCACTCCCCCGCCAGCCATACGGTCGCCTGCCGCCGATGCGGTCGGCACCGACACCGGCTCGGCCGGGTACGGCTGCGAAACCCGTTGGCGGTCGGCTCGGCAGCTTCCTCGAGCCGAGTGATAACGGCGTTATCAACTGCCGCTCTCTGCGGCCACGCTGGGTGGAGAGAGCGGCAGTAGCTGTCCGTTCGCAATGAACTTGGGCGAAGTCGCCCACAAGGTCACTCGGAGTTGTCCCGCTCACCGGCGTCATCCGCGGAGGGGCGAAGGCGACGACGCGCCGCCTCCAGACGTTCGGAGTAGTCCGCTGCAAAGATTCCGGGGAGGGCCTTGTCCAACGTTCCTGCGAGCCTGTGGATTGGAGCCCACACCGCTTCATCGTCCACGAGACGGCTGAGGTCCGTCATCTGCACCCGCTCCAGCCAGTCCGACAGGACCAGGGCCTCATCTGGGGTGAGCTTGATAGTGATCTGCTCGTTGTCCACAACCAGAACATAGTTCTAGCCATGCCACCCTGGCACGGCTCGCTTCCCGTCCTGAGCATGGGGGGCAAAATCCCATGGCTCTCGACTGTCGAATCAGCCAAGGTGCAGTAGTGAGCACTGAAGAGAGTCCCGTCGAACACGAGGACCGGTGGATCCTGAACCTTCGCGGCATGAGCGTCGCCAAGATTGAGATTGGCCGGTCGGGTGCCGTCGGCCACAGCAGGGCAGTGGCCGACGGCCGCCGAATCGGTCATGGCCGATGGCCGGTGGAGATCGAGTCGGCCACGCGTGCCAGGATCGGTCATGTACGGATCGGCCACGCGGTCTTCAGCCAAAGGGCACGGCCTGGGGCTCGGTCCTGACTGGTGGGCGCGACATGGCTGTGGCCGATGCCCGGATCCGGATCGGTCATCGGCCACGAGGTCAGTCAGGGACGGTTGGTGACCGACCGCAGGTGCGCGCGGCCCTGCTGCCGCAGCTGCTCCTGCCGGTACTCCTTCGCTTTGCCGAGCAGACGTTGACCGGTGCGTGGCGACACCTCAAGACGGCGGGCAACCTCCGCGCCTGACAGCTTCACGCCGGCTTCCTCGGCCTCGGCCAGCCACCCGGCGACCGTCTCGATCCGCTGCTCCTCGGCATCCAACTCCGGGACCCGCTGCTCCGGCACCCGCGCGGTGGACTCACCTGTGTCGGTCACCGTCGCCTCCCAGAGGGCGGACTCCCCCGTCGGCGCGGCAGCTGTGGCCGATGACTGGGGGGCCGGCGCGTCGAGGGACGGCTCCTGCTGAACTCCGCCGCTAGCCATCGGATCATCGGCCACCGAGGCGGTCAGTGTCGGCACCCGCTGGGCCTCGTACGGCTGCGGCTGCGCTGCGCCGACCGTCTCGATCGACGACGTACCGAAGAACGGATGGGAGTCCGCAAAGCTGAGAGCCGCAGCCGGATCGGTCACGCCCTCGTGGTTCAGCAGATCGGGCACGGCATCGGTCATGACAGATTCGTCTGCCACCGGCTCCGTCACCTGTTCGGCGGCGTACTGGCGGAGTTCGTGCAGCACCGGACGCAGCTGTGCCTCGGTCAGTGGTCCGCCCGTGACCGGGTCGACGACGCCGTAGATCTCCGCGAGGAACAGCCCGAACTGGCGGGCGTTGGGGAAGTCGCTGTGCTGGGTGACGTAGTGACGGAAGGCCTCGAAATAGTCCACCGGCTCAGCCTCGTGTTCGGCGGCTGGCTCATAGGCGGCCGGCATCCCAGGCTTCCGTGGTGTCGCCCGCTCCTGATCTTGGTGACCGGCCGCCTCAGAGTTCTCCCCCGCGTCCAGCGCACGGTCATGGCCATACGGCGGCTGTGCATCGGTCGCGGTGTCGACCCGCTGGACCGTCACGATGGGAACTTCGATGCCGGCGGCGGCCAGTCCCGCGGGTGCCGTTTGGGCGAGCGGGACGCCGTACCGGGCGAGCCGCAGCGGCATCAGGGATTCGATCGGAATCTTGCGGCGCCAGCTGCGGCCGTACCGGGCTTGGAGGCGGGCCTGGTAGATCAGTCGGTCCTGTTCGAGCTGGATGATCTCTTCGTAGCTGCGGATCTCCCACAGCTTCATGCGGCGCCACAGCTTGAAGGTGGGGATCGGGGAGAGGAGCCAGCGGGTCAGCCGCACGCCCTCCATGTGCTTGTCTGCAGTGATGTCCGCGATCCGGCCGACCGCGTGCCGTGCCGCCTCGACGGAGACGACGAAGAGCATCGGGATGACGGCGTGCATGCCGACGCCCAGCGGGTCGGGCCAGGAGGCCGCGCCGTTGAAGGCGATGGTGGCGGCGGTCAGCAGCCATGCCGTCTGGCGTAGCAGCGGGAACGGGATGCGCATCCAGGTCAGCAGAAGATCCAGGGCGAGTAGGACGCAGATGCCGGCGTCGATGCCGATCGGGAAGACCAGTGAGAAGTTGCCGAAGCCCTTCTGTTCGGCGAGTTCGCGCACGGCGGCGTACGATCCCGCGAAACCGATCGCGGCGATGATCACCGCTCCGGTGACGACGACGCTGATGAGGATGCGGTGTGTGCGGGTCAGTTGCATCGCGGCCACCCGCGATCCCCTCCCTGGTTTGTGTTCAACAGACGCTCCTTAACCGCTCCTTGGATCCTGTGAAGATCCACCCTGACACGACGGACGCCCATGTCTCAGGGATGCGGAGAGACAGGACGCCCAATGTTCGTGATCAGTCCTGGGCCAGGAGCTTGGCCAGGATGTTCCGGTCCTCTTCTGTCATGTGCTCGCGGGCCAGGCGATTGAGGGCCTGAGGGTTGTGCCACGGCACCTGGCTCACAGCGACCGGCTCGAAAGTGGAGGTGCCTGCTGTGGGCCGGGTGATTACGGCGTTATCACTGTGCGGGCCGTCTGGAGCCTGCTCTTGGTGCGGCGCGGTGATTACGTCGTTATCACCACGACCCGCAGCAGGCGTCCGTTGCCCAGAGGGCCTGGGGGTGATTACGGCGTTATCACTCGCCCGAGGTCCATCGGCTGGTGCCTCGCCTGGGACGGTGATTACGCCGCTATCAGCGGTCGGCGTCTCTCGCGCTGCCAGGCGCTGCTGCTTCTTCTCCTGGGCCTGCTTCGCTCGCGCGTCAGCTGTGGCGCGCTGTTCAGCGGGTGAGAGCTTCGCCAGTCCCCGAACGTGCTCGACCTTGCGGCGGCCGGCTTCTAGGTCTGCCTGAAGCTCCGGTTCAAGCTCAAGCAGGGACAAGCGCTGCGAGATGTAGGGCTGAGTGACGCCGAGCCGCTTCGCTGCCTTGTGCTGCGATCCGTAGAAGGCGACCAGGGTCTTCAGTGCCTGGGCCTCCTCTAGATCGGAAAGATTTTCCCGCTGTGCGTTGGCGACGAATGCGGCTTCCAGCAGTGCCTCATCCGTGGAGACGCGCGCATCATCGACGGTGATCTTTACGGACGGCAGCCCCGCCTCTCGTGCTCCGGCGAGACGGCGGTGGCCATCCACGACCACATACTCGGCTCCGGGATCCAGTTGTGAGGCCCGTTCGGGGCGATCGCGGAGGTAAGCCTCGACCGATGCCACGGTGATGGCCTGGATCTGGCCGACCTCCAGCAAGCTGGACGCCATCCCTGAAATGTCCCCCAAGCTCTCGCGTGGGTTGTCGGGGTTCGCGCTGATGAGGTCCAGAGACAGCACGCTCGGGTCACCGCTGCCGAAGGCCGCGTCAGCCAGTTGTCGCCGCACACTGCGCGCTTGTCCTGCCCTGGCGAAGGACGACGATGCGCCGAGCTGGTCCGCCTTACTCATGAGATCTCCCTGGCGATCTGCCGCATGAGTTCCGACTGGTCGCTGTGCGGGGCGTACGCCAGCAAGGGCCGGTGCATCCGTACGGCTTCGCGCTGCTCCTTGAGGTCACCAATGACGGCGAGGACGCGCGGGTCCCCGATCTCCCGCCATTCCTTTAGGGAGGAAGTGGCGACATAGCCGCGGCGGCTGTCGTAGAGGTTGACGACAAGCCCCAGATACTCGATCTGCAGCCTCAGGTCCTCGCGCAGAGATTCGATCTGCTCGGCGAGCATGCTGTATGCGGTCGCGGATGAGTCCTCTGCGAGGACGGGGATGACCATGCCGGAGATCCCCTGACCTTCACCCTGGCGGCGGCGGCCGTAGTAGATGGCCGCATCGGTCGCCATACCCAGGCTTGGCGGGCAGTCGACGACGATTGCGTCGAAGTCCTTCTCCAAGGGCTGCAGAGCGCGCTCCAACGCAGCTTCCTTGTTGCGCATGCGAGCGACAGCAATCTTGGCGTCCAAGAGAAAGCCGTCGGGACAGGCCGGCAGGACGTGCAGGCGCTTTTCGAACCGTGGTTCCTCGATGCCCACGACCATGTCCCGCAGTGAGCCCTTGCCTTCGCCGCACATGTGCAGCACCAGGCTGTCTGCCCCGGGGGCAATCTGCTCGACGCCTAGCTGGTCGGTGAGGTGCCCCTGGGGGTCGTAGTCCACAAGCAGGACGCGCATGCCGTCTTCGGCCAGAGCTTCGGCGATGCCCGCAGCGATGGCCGTCTTACCCACCCCACCCTTCTGGTTTATAACGACTTTCCGCTGAGGGATACCAGTGACCGGCCGGTGCTTGGGGGAGGGGTGAGTGCTCAACCACAACTGAACGGCCTGGGCGAGTCCTTGGACGAAGGGGATACCTCGCTCGGTGCAGGTGGATCTGAGCTCCTCCCACTGGCCCGGGGGAAGCCACGTAGAGAACGAGGTGGAGCCAGCAGTGTCGATGGGGGAGTAGTCAGCATCTGTGGAGTGCCAGGCAGAGATTCCCTCTGACACGGCGTCCTGGATGTCGACGCTGAGTTCGGCAGCGCGAACCTTCAAATCCTGGCGCAGCCAGGACGGCAACTTGGAGACGACCTTCTCTCTGTCTCCACTGGGACTAGGAGTGACCATGGGGTCAGCTTACTAACTTCCCTCTTCCGTGTACGTGACCCGGGGTCCTGAAGCGTGTCGCGGACTAGGGTCTGTTTTGGAAGTGGATCAAGGTCTGGAATGATCATCGGGTGGGACGTGGTGATCTGACGGATGAGCAGTGGGCCCGGCTGGAGCCGTTGTTGCCTGTGGGTGTGAAGCCGGGGCGGGCCCCCGAAGTGGTCGAAGCGGCAGTTGATAGACGGCATACGGTGGCGGACCCGGGCGGGCACGCCCTGGCGTGATGTGCCTGATCGGTACGGTTGCTGGCAGACGGTGTACGGGTTGTTCCGCCGGTGGCAGCGCGATGGAACGTGGGCGCGGATTGTCACTCAACTGCAGGCCGATGCCGATGCGAACGGCTTGATCACGTGGGACGTGTCGGTAGACTCCACCGTCTGCCGGACCCACCAGCACGCCGCTGGTGCGGTGAAAAGGTGCCTCTATGGCTTTCGTCAAGCTGAAGTGGGTGTGGGCGGCTGGTAGAAGGTGCCGTCTCGGAGCATGGCGAAGAGGACGTCGATACGGCGTCGGGCCAGTGCGATGAGGGCGGCGATGTGGTGCTTTCCCTCGCGGCGTTTGCGGTCGTAGTAGGCGCGTGATTCGGGCTGGGACAGTGAGGCGAACGCGGCGAGGTAAAAAGCCCGCTTCAGTTGTTTGTTGCCGCGTTTCGAGGGATGCTTTTCAAGCACTGCCTGGAGTGAGCTGGCGAGGCTGGGCACTATCAGCGCGGCCGCGTTGGTGCCGGGGACGACGACGGTCTGCTCGTCGAGTGCGGCGAAGATGTCGTCGACCAGCCGCTCGGCCATGCGGGGTGCCTTCGGCCGTATCAGCGTGACCAGACGTCGTTTTCCTGCCTTGCGGATCCTGGCCGGGGAGCCGAACTGGTTCCAGCAGCCTGAGCACAGCCGGATGCTGGATTCGTGGTCCCAGGACCCATTCCAGGGACGGATGGATCTGGGTCAGGAGGCCACGAAGCCGGTTGGCGATCCGGGTGGACTCGCCGGCGAGGTCGTCGTCGAAGCCCGTGATCATGGCCAGTTCCGCGACTGTCTCGTCGGCGAGATCGAGGGTCCGCAAGGTGTGGGGCATCGCTCTGGCGGCATCGGCGATGATGAACGCGTCACGGGCGTCCGTCTTGGCCTCGCCGGGATATAGATCGGCGATCCGCCGCATCGTCAGGCCGGGTAAGTAGGCCACCGGGCAGCCCACATCGCGGGCAACCGCCAAGGGAAGAGCCCCGATAGAAGCCGGCTGATCGACGACCACCAGCACCGTCCCGTGCTTGGCTTGCAGCTTCTCGAACAGCTCTCGCAGCTTCGGCTCGCTGTTGGGAAGCGGCTTGTCGAACACCTTCTTCCCGGCCCGGTTGGCGGCGGTGGCGTGGTGTTCACCCTTGCCGACGTCCAGACCGAGATAGACGTCGATGCCATCGTCAGTGGTCATGCCCGTTGCTCCCGTGCTTGTCTTTTTCCCCGGCCTCACCTGCGGCATCAGCGTGCCGGCATCCACGTTACGAAGAGACTGCCTCGCCCATCCGTGGGTCCGGCGCTCGTGCCTCTAATCAGCGGTCTGCCAATGCCTCCGACACCGGCGACACCACCTTTTCGATCGTCATCGACTGGGGGATCGAGTCATACCGGGGCCGAAGGCCGGGAGCCCCATTGCGAGGCCACGAAAACGGTAACGGGGATCTCCAGAAGGAGCCGCCGGGCGGCGCTTCGGCGGAGCCGGACCATCATGGGCTTGGCCGGTCACGCGGAGGTCTGACCACCAAGGTCCACCTCGCGGTCGAGCACGGACAGAAGCCTTTGTCTCTGGTCATCACTCCCGGCCACTGGCACGACAGTCCTCAGTTCCAGCCGGTCCTGGAAGGCATCGCAGTGCGCCGCAGCGGGCGGGGGCGGCCCCGCACCAGACCCCGCAAAGTCCGCGCTGACAAGGCCTATGGCTCCCGCGCCAATCGCTCCTACCTGCGCAGACGCAAGATCCGGTGCACGATCCCGGAGAAGAAGGACCAGATCCGCAACCGCTGGAAACGCGGCTCCCGCGGAGGCCGGCCGCCGAAGTTCGACCGGGCCGACTATCGCGAGCGGCATGCCGTTGAGACGAGCAAGCCGCAGTGCTGTCATACCTGTGGCTCGATGGCATCGTCGTCGGTTCCTTCCGATCCGGTGTTCATGATGGTCTGCTGATGATG
>NZ_JBFBAS010000045.1:0-41310 GCF_040682335.1 Streptomyces sp. NPDC051219 | reverse complement strand
AGGTGCCCTTCTCGGAGTGGTGTTCTCGGCGCGACGGAGGTGCCACTCCCCCACCGCAAGGGGCCGGAACAGCCCTTCCGGCTGCTCCGGCCGTGCTTCTTGGGTCAGGCGTTGGCGGTGGACCGGGTGACGGACTGGCGGCGCACGCACCGCAGCGTGAGGGCGTTCGGGTCGTCCGAGTACGGGTCGGTCAGCCGGTACCGGACGTCATCGCTGCCCAAGTAGTCGGCGCGGACGCAGTAGAAGCAGTCACAGGGCTTGGCAACGTACAGGCCGTGCCGGTCGGTGATGCTGCCGTGGTAGATGACCAGGTCACCGGGCTCGATGAGGTCGAGGTCGCGGAGCAGGGTGTCGGACATCTGCGTTCCTCTCAGAAAGGCTGTGTGTTCTCGGCGCAGCGGGGGTGCCACTCCCCCGCTGCCAGGGGCCGGAACAGCCTCCCGGCTGCTCCGGCGGTGGCTTAGAGCTCTTCTTCGAGGCTGGTCAGCAGCGCCAGGAGCTTGTCCTTGCTCAGCGGCACCGTGTCACCCTCGGCGTCCGCGCCGCCGGTCAGCAGGACGGGCCCGTGGTAGTCCTGGTAGGTGAAGCCGAAGCGGACCGCGAGCACCGTTGCGAGCTTGTTGACCGGGTGGTTGTAGAGCCCTTCGTCGTCCAGCCACATGTCGAGCTGGCTGGTGAGCCCCACGACGTCCACCCGCTCGCAACGGATCACGGAGTACATGACGGTCAGTCGGGACTCGGAGTCGGCGGGCAGGTTGACCGGGACGATGTCCGCCTCGGGGGTGATGAGCAGGGCGTCGGGCGTGCGGGTCATGGGTGACTCCATCTCTCGCAGAGGTGTGTTCTCGGTGTTGGCCGACTGCCACCGCCGACCAACAAGACAACTATATCCCATATTGATCACGCGCGTCTAGCGAACCACCCCTCACCGGCGGGAAATCCGAGCGGCCGATCCGGGCCGGGGCGCAGCCGGTCAGGCTGCGCCCCGATGTCGGGCGTCAGGCCTCTACGGGCGGGGCGTCGGCGTACTCCGTGCCCGGCTCCGGCGGGATCGGCTCGCCGGTGGCGGCGTCCGTGCAGTAGGCGCTGAAGATCTCGGCCCTGCCCAGCGGGTGGGCGGTGCAGTCGCTCAGTCGCCAGCCGAGGACGCGGGAGGTGTCGTCGGCGTGGTTCGTGCGTACGACCGCGCCGCCGATGCGGCCGGACGTCAGGGTCAGCAGCGCGATGACGTCGAGGGCGGCTTCCGCGTCAACATCGGTGTACTCACCGAAGTTGTGGAACGGCAGGACGGACACGGCCCCACCGGCGCGGCCGGTGACCGAGACAGTCAGGGTGTGGCACCCGTCGCCGACGGCACCGAAGAGGCCCATCAGCAGATCGGTGGCGCGCTCGGGATCGGGAGTGGAGGGCATCGGGGGAAGGCTGTAGGTCATGGGTCTGCCTCGCTTTCGAGTGGGCGTTCTCGGCGCGGCGGGGGTGCCACTCCCCCGCTGCCAGGGCTGGGGCGCAGCGGCTCGGCTGTGCCCCGGAGTTGGGTCAGTCCTGGACGAGTCGCAAGGCACGGGCCTGGGCGGCCCGGTCGAGCGCCGGGGTGCACCACTGGATGCTGTCGAGGACGATCAAGTCGGTGACGTCGTCGAAGCCCTGGGGGGCGCTGGCGAGCATCCGGACGTAGTAGGAGAACGCGAGCGCGTCGAGCTCCTTGGCCGGGCCGGTCTTGGGGAGCGGCGGGTTGGTGCGCAGGGCCGCGACGTAGGCCAGGGCGAGCAGGCCGAAGATGTCCGATTCGATGATCTCTTCAATCGTCCAGCCGGTGCGCTGCGTCAGCGGCACCATACGGGCCAGAAGATAGCCCATCGCGTCCTCCATCTCAGCCTCGGTGTAGGGCATTTCCGGCTCGGAGGCCGATGCCGGGGCGGGGACGGCGCAGAGGTGACGGCGGGCGTTCTCGTTCGGCATGGTTCTCCTCGGTTCGGAGTGTGCGCTTTCGGCTGCGGATCGACTGCCACTCCCGATCCGCATACTCCAATTATGCATTCTATGAGTATTCATTTCAAGGGTTCTGGATCAATTTGCGGCCGCATTTCCCGTGGTCGGGGCGGGTTTTGGACCCCGGGTGCGGGGCACTGCGCGGGCCGTGTCGCCGCCCCATGGCGCGCAGCGCCGTGGGCCGAGGGGAACGGCAGCGCGAAGCGAGGGAGCGGGGGCGCGCAGCGTCCCCGTCGACCGGCTGCCGGGCCCCCGGTGCGTGAGAGCGCGCAGCGCTCGGTCCGGGCCGGAGCGCAGCGGAGTGCCCGGCACGCAGCGAGGTGGGGGCGGGGAGCGAAGCGGACCGCCCCCACCGGGCGGCGCGGACGGCGCAGCGCCCCGCACCCGGGGAGAGAACGGGCGCTGCGCCCCACGGTGATGCGCCTGGCCGGACTGCTGCGCCGAGGCTCCCCGCGGGCGGTGACGCGGGGCCGGCGGCTTCGGCGAGGCTCCGGCCGGCCTCCCCCTGCCCGGCGGCCAAAGGGGGGCCAGAGAAGTGTGGGGCGCAGCCGGACGGCTGCGCCCCGTGGATCAGACCTCGTCGTCCCACCTGCGGCAGTGCTCGTAGGCGAGGGCGACGGCCGCGTCGGGGTCGGGGGCGTCGAACTCCTCTGCCCAGCGGGTGAAGTCGGCCTCGCTGGTGGCGAGCAGCTCGATCTGGTCGGCGACCGGGCCGGGCAGGACGGCGGCGATGAGCAGCTCGGTGCAGTCGACGTCCAGGGCCAGGCCGATGACGGTGAACATCTGGGCAGCTGCTGCAGTCATGCGATCAGCTCGAACGTCGCGCTCTCGATGGCCCGGGCGCTCAGGTCTCCCTCGAACGCCGCGACGACGTAGGCGCCGTTGTCGCCACCCCACAGGGTTTCGGGACTCTCACCGTCCTCGCCCTCGGCGCGGTGCGGAAAGTGCTCCAGAACAGCCTCCGCCGCGTTCCATTTGGCCTCGTCGAGGGTTTCCCCCTCGGCGACGACGGCGAAAGCCGAGGCGAGATCCCAGCAGTCGTACCAGTCGCCGACAAACGTGTATTTCATGGATTTCCCTTTCTCGATTAATCCGGAGGGCCGGGCCCGGAATTCACGTCCGTGGCCCGGGGTGACCTGGCGTCAGTGGCGCCGCGCGCCCGGTACGTGGGCGTTGATGCGCAGCAGGTAGAGGTCGAGCAGCGTCAGGGCCTGGTCCTCGGCGAGCCCGTGGACGGTGTCGGTCCTGGAGTCCGTGGCGCCGGTGAAGACGACGTCGCCGAAGTGCAGGCCCGGGTGCGGCTGGAAGGCCAGCAGCAGGGCCGAGGCGTGCGGGTTGCGCGGGCGGCGCAGCCCGATGGCGACCTCGTCCCTCCACATGGTCAGCTCGCCGGTGAGGCTCACCGGCTGGGCGGTGTCGCAGCACAGCGCGTACTGCGGGGCGGTGGCGGTGTCCCAGTCGAGCAGGCGGAACGTGCCGGTGGGCGACACCCAGAGCGCGAAGGTCTAGGCGGCCGCTGCAGTCGCGGGCATAGCTGCCCCCTTTGATCAGAGTGCGGGTTTCGGTGCTGGCCGACTGCCACCGCCAACCAACAAGACAACTATACCATCCATGCATCACATTCGGGGATGTCGGTGCTGCTCTTCTCTCCCAGCGTTTTACGAGGTCAGCGGCCAATTGGGGGATGGCCGGCCCTGCATCGCCGCGCACCGCCGGCGCATCGACGAGCGGTCGCCAGGGGCCGGGGCGGCCAGCCGGCCAGACAGGTGCGCCCCGGCGCGGCCGCGTGGCCGTACCGGGGCGCAGGGAGTGGCGGTCAGGCAGCGAGGACGACGTGCGGGACACCGCCGCCGGACGGGTCGCAGTAGTCGGGGTCCAGGTCGACGGTGGCCGTCTGGGTGTCGCCGTGGACGGTGAAGACGGTGGCCCAGGATGCGGCGTTGCGCTGAATGGCGAGGGCCTTGCGGGCAGCGTCGACCGGGTCGGCCGCGTCAAGGTCGATCTCCCAGGTGACGTGATACTCGGGCACGGTTCTCCTTGGCAGGCGAGGCGGGGGCGTCGGCCGACGGCGCAGTCGGTCGGCCAACGGGGGTCAAGCGGCGAGGACGAGTGTCGCGTTGTCCAGGCTGCGCTCGTCGACGCTGGCGCAGTGCGTGAGGGGGTTGAGGTGGTCGAGCCAGATTTCTTCGTTCTCGGCCAGGTAGTCGCGCAGCGTCTCGGGGGCGGCGACGGCGCGGGCGGGCAGCTCCAGCTCGGCCTCGAATTCGTACGTGACCTCTTCGGTGACGGTGAGCGCGACCGTCACCGTGACCTCCCCGTCGTCCTCGTCGGCTTCCTGCTCCGCCTCGGGCTGTGGTCGGCTGACGTTGACCAGGGCGGTCGAGGGGAGTTGGACCGTGTCCGGTCCGCCCGCCGGGGTCAGGCGCAGGAGGGTGGAGCCGCTGGCGGTGTCGTGGACGGCCTCCAGCACGGTGAGGACGGCGGCGCCGCCGAGGACGGGGATCTGGTCGCCGGCCTTCAGGTCGGCTGCGCGGGCGGCGGGTTCGCCGGCGGAGGAGTAGTCGGGGCGGTGGGTGTCGTGATGCATCGCGGTGCCTTTCTGCGTGGTGCGGTCGGGGCCGCTGGCGGCCGCCCGGCGTTCCGGCCGGGCGGCGGGCGGTCAGTCGTGTCCGGGTGCGCCGGTGGGCGGCCTGGGGGCGCTGTAGGGCCGCAGGATCGCCTCCCCGCCCCAGTCCCACAGGCCGGGCTCGGCCTGGTCGCTCAGGAGCAGGCAGAGCAGGCTCGGCCCTGAGTCGCCCGGGTCGTCCTCGCGCTCGGCCGAGTCCGGCAGGAAGTCGAAGCAGCCTCCGACGTCTCCCATGCGGCGGACCAGGTCCAGCAGGTCCCCAGGAAGCTGCGGGTCCCGTTCGCCCCACGCCTGCCGCAGATCGGCGTCGGTGAGCCCGGGCAGGGCGGCCGAGGCGGGTTCGAAGTCGCACAGGATGCCGCCGGTGACGTCCCGGATGCTGTGGAGCCACAGGACATCGGGATCGTCCTCATCGCGCTCCAGGACCAGGTAGGCGGCGCTCGGGTACATGGCGGTGAAGGTGTCGGCGATCGTGCGGGCCAGGCCGCACGCCTGGTCGAGGGCGACTTTCTCGGCGGTCGTGAAGTGGTCAACGGTGGTGCGCATGGCGGCTCCTCGGGGAGGGCCCGCCCGGGCCCGGCCCGGGCGGGCGGCGGGCGGGTGGTCAGTCGGCGGCGGGCAGGAGCTGGTTGCCGGTGCGCTGCCAGTAGCCAGCCGGGGCGCGGTCGGCTCGCATCCCGTGGCCGTGGGAGGGGGCGGGCATGGAGTGGCCGTCGGCGCAGACGTAGCGGCGAGCCTTGGGGTGGCGCCGGGCGAGGTCGCTGGTGGCCGGGTACGGCTCCAGCGAGGCGAAGCGGCGCCGGGTGCCGGTGCGGTCCCAGATCGGGTCGCCGAGGGCGTAGTCGGTCGCCTGGACCATGACGGTGTGGTGCGGCTGGTACTGGCGCCACAGGCGCACCCCGTGGGTGTTGCAGACCTGGGCCAGGGCCTCCAGCAGGGCGAAGTGGTTCTCGTCGTCCATGCCCGGTGCGTTGTCGGTCTCGCGGCTGTTGCCGGTGAAGTGGACGGTGCCCCGGATGTCCATGGGGTCATATCCGCAGAGTTCGGCGAGTGCGGCGGCGATGTCGTTGGGCGCGTCGGTGCTGGCGGGGTGGTGGTGCATCTCCGCACCCCAGGCCAGCCGGACGGTGTTGTACGGGCCGGGGTCCGAGAACAGCTCGGCGAGATCCAGGTGGCCGTCCGGCCCCTGCTCACGCTCGCGGACCAGGCGGTCCGGGCGGAGGGTCACGAAGGTGCGGACCGCGAACAGGTCGGTGACTTGCGTCGACACAGAGCTCTCCTGTGAATTCGGGTGTGGGATTCCGGTGTTGGCCGACTGCCACCGCCGACTAACAAGACAACTATACCCTATATCACTCACATTTTGGGGTGAGGCAGGGCGTCTTCACGGCACTGATTCCGCAGGTCGCAGGCCGTTCACCGCCCGGAGATGCAACGAGGCCCCCGCCGTCGGCGGAGGCCTTGTGCTCGTGTGCCAGATCCCGCGGGACCGGTGGCGTCCGTGCCGGTCGGCCGGATGGGCGGTCGGCTCGCCCTTCCACAGGCTTAGCGGGCGGCAGTTGGGCGGGCGGGTGTACCGGTGCGGCCGACGGCGAACTCTTGCGCCAGGAACAGCGGCTGCTCGGCGGCGGCGATGCGGGACAGCCGGGCGCGCTGCTGTCCGATGCCGCGGCAGCCGTCCAGGGGGCGCAGGACGTCCGGCCGGATGGCGGCGACGGCATCGACGTAGGCGCGGCCGCCGAGGGCGACCAGCTGGGCGGCGTGGTGGAGGCCGAGGCGGCCGGCCTGGGCGTGCAGCTGGTCGGGCCGGACGCTGCCGGGCTCGCCCATGCGCAGTTCGTACGGGGCCAGCGGCTCGTCGAGCGTCACGAAGCCGTGGGCCGCGGAGAGGACCAGGACTGTGCCGGCGCTGCCGGCGATGGCGTGCGCGGCCCGTCGGCACAGCCGGTGGAACGGTCCGACGTAGAGGTCCGCGGCCGGGACGGGGATGGTCGTGGCGAGCTTGGCAGCGCTGCACGGCAAAGCGCGCGAGTTCGCGAATTCCTGGAGGGGTCAGCCGCTGAACCCGCGCGTGGTTGCCGGATTGGAGCCGGTAACGAGGGCGGGTTCGTCTGTGCCTACGGGGGTGCGGCGGTTGTCAGAGCCGTGGGGATCGGCGGCGTACGGCGCCGGTGGCTGTCCACGGTGCGATGAGCGCGGCGGCCATGGAGACGGCGGCCAGGAGGAAGAAAAGGGGCCCGTAGCCGCCGAGGGGCACGGCCAGGGCGGCGCCGGCGAACGGCGCGAGGGCTGCTGCTGTGTGGGCGGGCGCTGCGAGGAGTCCGGAGAGGCGGCCGTAGTGGGTGGTGCCCCAGCGGTCGGTGATGGCGGTGGCCTGCAGCAGGGTGAGGTTGCCGCGGACCATGCCGGCCACGACCGACACGGCGATGATCAGGGCGTACGGGCCGGGGGCGGCGGCGAAGGCGGCGGTGGTCAGTGCGCCGAGGGCGATGAGGATCGTTGTGCGGGCGGTGGCGGTGGTCCGGCGGGCGAGGGCGGCGTACAGGGTGCGGCCGAGGGTTTGTCCGGCGCCGCCGATGCCGAGGGCCCAGGCGGCCTGGCTGGTGGTGTAGCCGCGTTCCAGGAGGAGCGGGACGAGGGCGACGACGACGGCGTACATCGCGAAGCTGGACAGGGTGAAAGACGCGGCGAGCAGGAGGAACGGTCGGCTGCGTCCGACACCCGCAGCGCCTGCGGCCACGTGTGCAGGGACGGTTGGGGCGTCGGGCCAGGGTGCGCGCAGGGCCAGGGCGTGGGCCGGGATGGTGACGGCGGCGAGGATCGCGGCGAGCACGAGGTAGGTGTGGCGCCAGGACAGATGGTCGGCGAGGGCTGCGGTCAGGGGCGCGAAGATGGTGGACGCGAGCCCACCGGCAAGGGTGACGATGGTCAGGGCCCGGACGTGGTCGGGGGCCCACCATCGGGTGAGGGCGGCGAACGCAGGCTGGTAGAAGGTGGCGGCCATCGCGAGTCCGGCCAGCGCCCAACCGGCGATGAAGACCGGGACGTTCGGGGCCGCAGCCACGATCAGCAGGCTGACCACGCCGAGCACCGAGCCGACGGTCATGACGGCGCGCGGGCCGCGCCGGTCGAGGATGCGGCCGACGCGGATTCCGGCGAGGGCGGAGACGACGAGACCGAGGGAGAACGCCGCGGTGGTCGCTCCGGTCGGCCAGCCCGTCGCGGCGGTGATCTGGGGGTTGAGAACGGGGAAGGCGTAGTAGACGATGCCCCAGCTCACGATCTGCGTGGCGCAGAGGGCGGGCAGGGCGGCGCGGGGCCGCGACCGGTCCCCCGTTCCGGTCGCGGCCCCGTCACCTCGGGTGCTGAGGTCGGTCACGAGCCGCAGCAGCCGCCCGCCGGGGCCTGCTCGGAAGCCGCCCCGACCGCGGCGGGGGCGCCGAGCTGGACGAGCTGCGGTGCGGGTGCGCAGCAACCGCCGCCGTCGCCCTGAGCGGCGTCGGGGGCGTCGAACAGGCCGGCGCCGCCACACACTCCGGTCTCGGGGAGGGTGAGTTCCACGCGGTCGGCGGACTCGAGGTCGCCGGCGATCGCGGCGGCGACGGAGCGGACCTGCTCGTATCCGGTCATCGCCAGGAAGGTCGGGGCGCGGCCGTAGGACTTCATCCCGACCAGGTACACGCCCTGCTCGGGGTGGGAGAGTTCGCGGTGGCCGTGCGGGTAGACGGTGCCGCAGGAGTGCTGGTTGGGGTCGATCAGCGGAGCCAGCTCGACGGGCGCCTGGAGGCGCTCGTCCAGGTTCAGGCGCAGCTCGTCGAGGAAGGACAGGTCGGGCCGGAAGCCGGTCAGGATGATGACCTCGTCGACCGCGTCGAGACGCCGTCCGTCTTCACCGACCAAAACCAGGCGGCCTTCGTTGTCGCGTTCGATCGCCTCGGTGCGGAAGCCGGTGACCGCGTCCGCGTGGCCGTCGTCGACGGCGGCCTTCGCCGCCAGCCCGAGTGCGCCGCGCGCGGGGAGCTGGTCGGCTTCGCCGCCGCCGAAGGTCGAGCCGGAGATGCCCCGGCGCAGGATCCACACGCCCTTCGTTCCCGCGCCGTCGTCGGACTTGGCGAGGTCGGCAAGGTAGGCGAGGGCGGTGAAGGCGGAGGCTCCGGAACCGATGACAGCGGTGCGCTTGCCGACGTACCGGGCGCGAACGGCCGGGTCCTTCAGGTCCGGGACGCGGTAGGTGATCCGGTCCGCGGCGGCGCGCTCGCCGAGGGCCGGCAGGCCGCTGCCGCCAGCCGGGCTGGGCGTGGCCCAGGTGCCGGAGGCGTCGATGACGGCGCGGGCGAAGAGGCGCTCCTCACGGCCGTCGGCGCGGGTGGTGTGGACGACGAAGGGCTGCTGCTCGCGGTCTGCGTCAACGATGCGGTCCCGGCCGGTGCGCGAGACGCCGGTGACCGTTGCACCGAGACGGACGCGGTCGCCGAGGACGTCGGCGAGGGGCTGCAGGTAGAGGTCGGCCCAGTCGCCGCCGGAGGGATAGGCGGCCGGGTCGGGGGGTGTCCAGCCGGTGGGGGCGAGGAGCTTCTCGGCGGCCGGGTCGATGACCTCGCCCCAGGTGGAGAACAACCGGACGTGCGACCACTCGCGCACCGCGGCGCCGGCGCTCTGCCCGGCTTCCAGGACCAGGGGCTCGATGCCCTGGTCGACCAGATGGGCTGCGGCGGCCAGGCCAGTGGGTCCGGCTCCGATCACGACGACGGGCAGCTCGGTGGTGGCGGGCGCATTCACGGCGACTCCTTGCATGTTTCGACATCTGTCGATGGCTTGCGCGACTCAGCATTGCACCTGTATTGATGAGCGTCAACATAGACGCCTGTCGAAACGAGGGGGATGTTCATGGAGCACGTCGACGCAGTGGTGATCGGAGGCGGACAGTCCGGGCTGGCCGCGGCGGGAGCCTTGCGCGAACTGGGCCTCAGTCCGGTGGTACTGGATGCATCAGATGGGCCGAGCGGGTCGTGGCCGCACTACTACGACAGCCTCACGCTCTTCTCGCCTGCCCGGTTCAGCGCCCTGCCGGGACTGCCCCTCGGCGGGGACCCGGACCGCTATCCGCGCCGGGAAGAGGTCGTCGACTACCTCGCCCGCTACGCGCAGCGCCTGGACGTCGAAATCCGCACCCGCACCCGGGTCGAGGCCGTTGTGGCCGCTGACAGCGGCTTCGCGATCCGCACCACCGACGGCCGCAGCCTCACCACTGCCGGGATCGTCGCGGCCACCGGCGCCTTCGCCAACCCGCTGCGGCCCGACCTGCCAGGACAGGGCGGGTTCACCGGCGAGGTGCTGCACGTGGCCGACTACCGCAGCCCCAAACCGTACGCGGGCAAGCGGATCGTGGTCGTGGGCGGCGGAAACTCCGCCGTCCAGGTCGGCCACGAACTCGCCGAGGTCGCGCACGTGACGCTCGCCAGCCGCCACCCGATCCGGTTCCTGCCGCAACTGCGCGACGGCAAGGACATCCACCACTGGCTGACCAGCACCGGCTTTGACCACCTGCCGCTCGAATGGCTCATCCACTTCGTCGGCGGCACCCTCGTCATGGACACCGGCCAGTACCAGGACGCCCTGACCGCCGGCCACGTGGAGCGGAAGCCGATGTTCACCGCACTCGACGGCGACACCGTCGTGTGGGCCGACGGCACGCGGGAAACCGTCGACGTGGTGCTGCTCGCCACCGGATACCGGCCCAGCCTCGACTACCTGGGACCCCTCGGCGCCCTCACCCCGGACGGCATGCCCCTGCACAGCGGCGGCATCTCCACCACCCACCCCGGCCTGGTCTACCTGGGCCTGGAGTTCCAGCGGTCCTTCGCCTCCAACACGCTGCGCGGCGTGGCCAGAGATGCCGCCTACGTCATCCCGCCGCTGGCCGCCCACGTCCGCAAGGCACCGGCAGCCGCCGGACTCTGAACATCCGAGGGAGGGGTGCCCGGGCTTCCGGGCGCCCCTCCCCCGACTGGTTCGACGTGTGTCAACATAGACGTATGTCGAATGCCAAGGTGCTGCCGCTGCTCGAGCCCGCCGACAGTCAGGGCGTGGTGCCGTGCTGCCCGCCCCTGACCGAGCGGCCGATGACCGCCGAGGAGGCCGAAACCGCGGCGCGGATGTTCAAGGCGCTCGGCGACCCGGTCCGCCTTCGGCTGTTCTCCGCGGTCGCCTCGCACGAGGGCGGCGAGGCGTGCGTGTGCGACATCTCCGACGTCGGGGTCTCCCAGCCCACCGTCTCCCACCACCTGAAGAAGCTCAAGGAAGCCGGGCTTCTCACCTCCGAGCGGCGCGGCACCTGGGTCTACTACCGCGTCGAGCCGTCCGTGCTGGCGGCGATGGGCAAGCTGCTGGCCCTGCCGGCCGCTGCCTGATGCGGCTGGCGCTCAGTCGGCCACGCTGACAGTGCCCTCTTCGAGAGCGCGGTTCCACCCATCGCTGTAGACCTGCAGTTCCTCCTCGGACAATTCGAGGTCGCCGTGGACTCGCACCGTGCTGGTGTCCCACGGGCGCTTCCCGTCGCGGCGCGGGGTAAGCAGCACTCCCAGGGTGGAGGAGTCTTCCGGTCGGCCGGTCCGCGAGGTCACCTCGTGGTGCCGCAGCTGTACGTAGGCCGAGAAGCTGGCCTGGATAACGGGGTCGAAGCGAGTGGCAGCGCCCACGATGAGCTGGCGGGTGCCGTCTTCGTCGAGCATGCGCCGAAAGCGCCACTTGCAGTGCTCGTCCGGTACCTGCGGCACGTCGCGCAGCATGTCCAGCAGCAGGCGGCCCCACTCTGCGCGGGCTGATACGGGCAGCCGGTCGAGGTCGGAGAGGACCGTGAAGCGGTTGCCTTCGTTCAGTGTCTCGCTGAGCGGGCTGAGGGCTATGTCCTCCAGCATGATGCGGATCATGAGGTGGACGTTGGTGCCGTCGGTACCGGCTGGCGCCTGTGGCAGCTGCGGCGCGGAGAACAGCGTGCCGCCCGGCCCCACCAGCTCGGTATTGACGGCGGCTGGCGGTTCGGCGGCGTCTGCAGCGGCGAACTCGTAGTACCGCACCGGCTCTTGGCCGAGCGGTATGGCGGGTTCGGCGGCGGCGCGGAAGAGGTAGTCGAGCACGGCGGTGGTGGAGCGCAGTTGGTCGAAGAGGAAGTCCCAGTCGCGGCGGGTCAACGCTATGGCGGGCATGCCGACCGGCTGCCAGGTGGCCACGGTGTTCTCCGGGACTCGCGGGTGGTCCAGCAGGAACACCGCGATCCACTCGTAGGCGGTGCCGTCGACGCTCAGTTTCCGGCCGCGGCCGTTGACCATGTCCGCGGGCACCATGCGCAGTTGGCGGACGGTTCCTTTGGCCTGGCTCATCGCCTTGGCCGCCACCTTCTGTATCCAGCCCGCTTCCTGATCGTCCGGCTTGGGTTTGATCGTGCGGGCCTTGACCTGCACGACTGCGCCGCGGCCGCCAGCGAGGAGCAGCCGGTCGCCCAGCTCCCGCCGGCCCGAGCCCTTGGCCGCGTGGGCTGCCTGCTGGAAGACGAAGTCGGGCATGCCCCAGGTGGCTGCGGCCTTGTGGACTGCCGCTTCCGCGCCAGTTCCGTGATCGACGTGAGACGGCAGGGGCAGGGCAGGCGGGATACGACGCAGATGTGTTCCCTGGGGCGTGTCGACGACGAGTGTGAGGCCGTTGGGGTCGTCGTCTTCAACGAAGCGCCACAGGGCGGATGAAAGCTGGTCAGTCACAAATGCTCATTAGACGTGCCGACCAGCCCTCATCGCGCCGGGTTTTCGCTCTTCGGTATTTCAGTGCAGGAGGTCACGGATCTGCTGGGAGGCGTCGCGGGCCGTGCGGCCGACGCCGATGAGGGTGGCGGAGGCCGGTCCGGTCCAGTCGCCGTAGCCGAGCAGGTGCAGCCGCGGCTCGCCAATGGCCCGGGTGCCGTCGGTGGCGATGTGGCCGCGCCGGCCGCGCAGCCCGAGCGGAGCGAGGTGGGCCAGGGCTGGCCTGAACCCGGTGCACCAGATCACCGCGTCGACCGCTTCCCAGGTTCCGTCCGGCCACTGCACGCCGGTGGCGGTGAGCCCGGTGAACATCTGCTTCGCAGAGAGAAGTCCGGCGTCGCGGGCGGCCCGTACGGAGAGAACCGCAACGATGTCTCCCAGCGAGGCGACCCCGCCGGTGTCACTGCGGCCCGCATCCAGCGCGCGGCGGCGGGCGGTGGCGACACCGAACAAGGCGCGGCCGTCGATGTCGTCGGCCAGGAACCTCGGCGGGCGCTGGGTCACCCACGTCATACCGACGTGCCCGTCCATGGCGAGGTCGGCGGCGATCTGCGCGCCGGAGTTCCCGCCACCGACCACGATGACGCGCTGTCCGGCGAAGTCGGCCGGACGGCGGTAGTTCACCGTGTGCAGCTGCCGACCGGTGAAGACGCTGCGGCCGGGAACGGCGGGGAGAAAGGGCCGCGACCAGGTGCCGGTGGCGCTGATGACCGCGCGGGCCCGCCAGGTGCCGGAGTCGGCTTCAACCAGGAGCCGGTCTCCGTCATGGCGTACGGCGTCCACGCTGGTGCCGTGCTGGACGGGCAGGTCGTAGCGCTTTTCGTAGTCGGCGAGGTAGTCCACCACGTGCCCGGCGTCCGGATACGTCTCACCGATCTGGGCGGGCATGAGCCGTCCGGGCAGCGAGGAGTGCTCGGCCGGGGAGAACAGGTGCAGGGAGTCCCACATGTGCTGCCAGGACCCGCCCGGCGCCGGGTCGGCGTCCAGGATGGTGAAGTCCAGGTTCTGGCGGCGCAGGTGGTAGCCGGCGGCGAGCCCAGCTTGGCCGCCGCCGACCACCACCACATCCACGTGTTGCGTCACGGGGCCGTCGTCACCGCGCCTGCAGCGAACTTCTTGCGCCAGGCGAGCGCGACGTACACCAGGCCGATCAGCACCGGTACTTCGATGAGCGGGCCGACGACTCCGGACAGGGCCTGGCCGGAGGTGACGCCGAAGGTGGCGATGGCGACCGCGATGGCCAGCTCGAAGTTGTTGCCCGCAGCCGTGAACGCCAGCGTCGTGGTGCGGTCGTAGGCGAGCCCCAGGCCCTTGCCGAGGAGGAAGGTGCCGAAGAACATGATCGCGAAGTACACCAGCAGCGGCAGCGCGATCCGGGCGACGTCCAGCGGCTGGGAGGTGATGGTCTTGCCCTGCAGGGCGAAGAGGATGACGATCGTGAACAGCAGCCCGTACAGCGCCCACGGGCCGATCTTCGGCAGGAACTTCGCCTCGTAGTCGGTGCGGCCCATCTTCTGCTCGCCGATGCGGCGGGTCAGGAAGCCGGCCAGCAGCGGGATGCCGAGGAAGATGACGACGTTCAGGGCGATGTGCCAGACGGACACGTCCAGGCCCTGGCCGTCGCCGAGGTTCATCCAGCGCGGCAGTAGGTCGAGGTAGAGCCAGCCCAGCAGGCCGAACGCGAGGACCTGGAACACCGAGTTCAGGGCGACGAGGACGGCGGCGGCTTCGCGGTCGCCGCAGGCGAGGTCGTTCCAGATGATGACCATGGCGATGCAGCGGGCCAGTCCGACAATGATGAGGCCGGTGCGGTACTCGGGCAGGTCCGGCAGGAAGATCCACGCCAGTGCGAACATGACCGCCGGGCCGACGATCCAGTTGATGACCAGCGAGGAGACCAGCAGCTTGCGGTCGCTGGTCACGCGGTCGAGCTTGTCGTAGCGGACCTTGGCCAGGACCGGGTACATCATCACGAGCAGGCCGAGCGCGATCGGCAGGGAAATGCCGCCGATCTCGATCTTGGCGAGCGCGTCGTTCATGCCAGGGATGAGGCGGCCCAGGCCCAGGCCGACGGCCATGGCCAGGAGGATCCACACCGCGAGGTAGCGGTCGAGGGTGGAGAGTTTCTTGACGATCGAGTCGTCCCCACTGCCAGCCGGAGCGGGGGCGGTGGTGGGCTCGGTGGAGGTCACGGGCAGGCCCTCTTGTTCTCGGCAGCGGTACGGGCGGAGGCGGCCAGCTCGGCGAACTGCTCGGACAGCCCGGCCAGGACCTCGGGCTTGAGCTTGTAGTAGGTGAAGCGGCCGCACGGCTCGGTCTCCACCAGCCCGGCCTCGCGCAGCACCTTCAGGTGGTTGGACAGGTTGGTCTGCTTGGCTCCGGTCTCCTCGACCAGGTGCGTCGTGCAGAGCGTCTCGCGCGCCAGCAGGGTCACGATCTGAAGGCGGAGCGGATCGCCCAGCACCCGGATCACGTCAGGATCGACTGAAGTCAGCATGCACTGATATTCTCACATCATCACCCGCTGATACCAGCGGGGGCTGAAGTCATTGGCGGCTGGGTTCCGCCATGCGACGAGAGAGAACGATCACCATGGCCGACAAGCCGTCCGTCCTGTTCGTCTGCGTCCACAACGCCGGCCGCTCCCAGATGGCCGCCGCGTGGCTGACCCACCTGGCCGGAGACCGCGTCGAGGTCCGCTCCGCCGGCTCCAACCCCGGCGACCAGGTCAACCCGGCCGCCGTCGAGGCCATGGCCGAAGTCGACATCGACATCTCCAAGGAGACGCCGAAGATCCTCACCATCGACGCGGTCCGCGAGTCGGACGTCTGCATCACCATGGGCTGCGGCGACACCTGCCCCGTCTTCCCCGGCAAGCGCTACCTCGACTGGAAGCTCGAGGACCCGGCCGGCCAGGGCGTCGAAGCCGTCCGCCCGATCCGCGACGAGATCAAGACCCTGGTCGAGGACCTGATCGCCGAGATCGCCCCCGCGAAGCCGGAGGCGACGGCGTGAGCGAGAGACACGACGTCGTCATCATCGGCTCCGGCCCCGCCGGATACACCGCCGCCCTCTACACCGCCCGCGCCCAGCTGAAGCCCCTGCTGTTCGGCAGCAGCATCTTCGTCGGCGGCTCCCTGACCACTACGACCGAGGTGGAAAACTTCCCCGGCTTCCCCGAAGGGGTCGACGGCCCGGTCCTGATGGAGAACATGCGGGCCCAGGCCGAGAAGTTCGGCGCCGAGATGATCGACGACGACATCGTGGCCGTCGACCTGACCGATGACATCAAGCTGCTCACCGACTCCGCGGGCACCGTCCACCGCGCGAAGACGGTGATCATCGCGACCGGCTCCGGCTATCGCAAGCTCGGCCTCCCGAACGAGGACGAACTGTCCGGCCGCGGGGTGTCCTGGTGCGCGACCTGCGACGGGTTCTTCTTCAAGGGCCGCGACATCGTCGTGGTCGGCGGCGGCGACACCGCCATGGAGGAAGCCACCTTCCTCACCCGCTTCGCCAAGTCGGTCACCGTCGTCCACCGCCGCTCCACCCTGCGGGCCTCGAAGGTGATGCAGGACCGCGCGTTCGCCGACGACAAGATCTCCTTCGCCTTCGACAGTGAGATCGCCGAGATCAAGGAAACAGGCGGCATGCTCGGCGGCGTCGTCCTGCGCGACGTCTTCACCGGCGCCACCCGCGACCTCGACGTGACGGGGCTGTTCATCGCCATCGGCCACGACCCTCGCACCGAGCTATTCACCGGCCAGCTCGACCTCGACGCCGAGGGCTACATCACCGTCGCCGCCCCGACGACGCGCACCAGCCTGCCCGGGGTGTTCGCCGCCGGAGACGTCGTCGACCACACCTACCGCCAGGCCATCACGGCCGCCGGCACTGGTGCGGCTGCGGCGCTGGACGCCGAGCGGTATCTCGCCGCCCGTGGCGCAGCAGAGACCGAGCCGGCGACCGCTGTTGTGTCGGCCTGAGCGGCACTCGCAGGCGGGGCCGCCCGGAAGCTCCGGGCGGCCCCGCCGCTGCTGTTCTCGCACAGGCCGACACCGTGGAAGCTGGGAGGTCTTCTCTGGGTGGGCCACGCCGACGTAGCGCATCGCGGTCTTCTCCGTAATGCCGAACAGGCTCATCAGCTTCAGCGGGTCGGCGCTCTCGAATGCCTCGTTAAGGATCCGGTCTTGACGCAGGCCGTCCAAGGTCACGCGATGATCACCGACTCACTCATCGTCGCCGACGAGGCCAGCCCGAAGATCCGCTACGGACGCGAACGCCGACGCCTCGCCCATCTGGAGAGCCTCATTGCCGAGCATGAACGCGGACGGCCCGAGGGAGGCGTGTCGTGAGTCCTGAGCCGGATCCGCCGGACGAGTTGTGCGTCAAGCTGCGGACGGCCGCCGACCGGCTGCTGGCTGGGACGCCGCTGCACTCCTCGGGCAAGCTCACCATCCTTGACCTGGCCGAGGAAGCCCAGGTCAAGCGGTGGCTGCTGACACACAAGTATCCGAACAAGCTCATGGCCAAGTACCAGGCGGAGTTCAAGGCCGCCCGGCACAAGAGCGAGCCGGTCAAGAAGGCCGAGGCCGAGATCGACAAGCTCCGCGAGGAGCTGGCCCGGGTCCGCAAGGAGAAGCGGCAGCTGACGGAGCTGGTGGGCATCTACGCGGTCATGATCGAACAGCTGGCGGGGGAACGGGCCGAGGCCCTGGCCGAACGGGACGAGGCCCTCACCGCGCGGGACGCCGCCCTGGGCGTCACCGCCCTCCCTACCGCCCCACAACAACGGACCGAGCCCTCTGGGGGACGGACCCCTCGTCCATTGGCACCGCGGAAGAGCCGCTGAATGCCCGCAACCCGGTTCTAACTGGCGCCGTTCCAACGATAGATCGGCACCGTCCGGGGCCATCGCTCCCTTGGCATCCCAACCACCCGCCCCAGGCGGGGGCATAGGGAGACGCGCGTGATCAAGGATTGGCAGGTTCCCCGGATGTCCTTGGTGCCCCTACAGCTAGGCTCGCGGGGTGACTGACACCACCTACCTCGCCGCGGTCCGAGAGTCGTACGACACTGTGGCCGCCGACTACGCAGCAAGCGTCGTAGCCCCTGCCGAACTGGATCCGCTGTCGCGCGCGATGCTGGCCGCATTCGCCGAACTTGTGCAGGCGGCCGGACGTGGGCCGGTTGCGGACGTGGGGTGCGGTCCTGGCAAGGTGACAGCGCACCTGGCTGACCTGGGGCTCTCGGCGTTCGGTATCGACGTGTCGCCGAGGATGATCGAACTGGCCCGGGATGCTTATCCGCACCTTCGGTTTGCGGTGGGCTCCATGACCGCGTTGGCCATCGACGACCACGATCTTGGCGGCATTCTGGCCTACTACTCCACTCACCACACGCCGCCGGAGTTGCTGCCGGCCGTGTTCGGCGAGTTCCACCGGACGCTGGCGCCTGGTGGATACCTGATGCTTGTCTGTCGGGTTGGAGAGCGTGAGCGCCGGCGTCGAATGCTTGCCTATGGTGAAAATCCGGCGACCTTCGAGTCCTATCGACTGCCAGCGGACACGATCTCTGAACTGCTGCAGCAGACGGGGTTCGTTGTCACCGCTCGACTGGTGGAGCCTCCCGCGGAAGAGGCGAAGGCAGCGATTGTCAGCTTCATGGTCCGCAAGCCGGAATAGTGCGATCCCGGTCAGGTACTTCTGCCATCTCAGCGGGGTGCCCAGAAGAGGCAGGGCAACACGCACAGACCAGCTAGAGAACATCCCCGGTGATGGCGTGAACGACGATCAGGTCCGACAGGTCCGGTTCCAGGCCGTGCGCGGCCGGATCGGCCAGGAACATCAGCAGGATGGCCGTACTGTCGGCGCCGAGTCCGTAGGACAGGACGGTGGGGCGCTTGGGATGGAACGTGGCAGGTGTCGCGGGAGTGGTGCGGGCGGGGGCGAGCTGGGACGCCGGGGCGTGGACGGACATGCGAGCAACTCCGGGATGTTCGGGGAGCGGCGGCGCGGGAGGTGTGCGCCGCGCCGCCGCGCAGTGCTGAAGGGGGTGGGCCGGGGCGGTGGGCCCGCCCGGTGAGGGACGGGCCCGCGCGGCCTACGCGGCCAGCACCAGCGGCTTCAGGTCCGGGTAATCGCGGTCCATCTCCAGGGAGATCAGCTCCGCCGCGGTCTCCGCAGCATGGGTGAAGCGGGTCTCGCCAGTCGGGGCGTCCAGCACGAAGCGCATCCGGTGGATCGTGTAGGAGACGATCCGCTCCGGGTGGAAGGTGCGCATCTCGCCGCGCATCCGGCACATGGCCCGGACGATGATGCCGCCCTTGTTGGTGGTGCGGATGTCGTGGACCTCGATGGTGCGCACCGACTCTTCGCCGTCGCTGTCGATGTAGGTGATGGTCACGGCCCGCTTGCCGTCCATCGCGCGGATCAGGTCGGCCAGGGTGCGGGTGGAGGTCTGACGGGCGGTGCGCTTCATCGTGTTGAACATCGGGCTCTCCCAGCGACGTGGTGTGTCTTCGGTGTTGGCCGACTGCCACCGCCGACCAACAAGACAACTATATCCCACACGCATCACCAGGGGAAGCGGAAACACCCTTCATCTCAACTTTTCCCGGAAGCCCCACCGGCCCCGGCGATCTCCTCCGAGCCCCCGCCGCAGCACCGACGCGCCACCCTGTTGACTTGTGATCCATAGTGGATATAGTTATCTCAGTCGCCCAGGCAGTGGCAGCCGGGCGGCGACCGAGAAACACGCACCTCAAACAAGTCAACAGCGGACAGGAGCCCCCGAGATGGCCCGTACTTTCCACGACCGCCCCGCGCACCTCCAGTACGAGGAGCGGCCCTGGCTGACCCCCTTCCTGAAGGACGGCAGCCGGACGTGGCTTCAGCGGGCGGCGCACAAGCGGGACCGCGAGGCGGTCAAGCGGGCGCTGCGCACCGGCAGCGAGCCGCCCCGACCCCAGCGCCGTCGCGTCGACCGCGACGCACACTGAGTCGGCCCCGACGAAACGGCCCCGCCCCGGCGGGGCCGTTTCGCGTTCCGCCAGCAGCGCGGGATGAGCGGCGGCCAGATGCGCAGGAGCCCCGCCGACGGGGGAGGCGGCGGGGCGCATTCAGTGTGGCAGGAGAGCGCTGCGAGCGTGCCCGATTTGCCGCCTGGCTCGCCGCGCGCTGGCGAGCGGTGGACCGGCGGACAAACGGAGCCGGGGGGAGGCAGTCAAGGCCGGCGGCGGACAAGGGCGCCGGCGTGATGCGGGAGCTGGGAAGCGGAGGAGGGACGAGAGGAGGGACGACAGAGCGAGCAGGCCGCGCCGGGCCGTCAGAACAACAAGCCTCTTCCTCCGGCTATCGCGGAGAAAGAGGTGTCGGCGTACGAAAAGGGCTTGCCCAGGGGGCCTGAACAGGCAAAACGCTCAAGATCACGAAAGGGGGGTTCACACCTCCGGTAGTACCTCCGGTGCACCTTTGGGTCCGCCTGTGCAGACAACTGTGCAGACAACTGTGGATGCAACCCTCTTCGAGGGCCCGCCGGCAGGCTTGCCCAGTCTTCACGAACCGCCCGAGCCGTCGAACTGGCGCAGGAAGTCGGCCAGCTGGCGGCGCTGGCGCTGCTCTTCGGCGAGCTGCCGGGCGAGCCGGGAGCGGTCGACGTGGGACTCCACCGCTTCGAGGACCAGGCGCTGGAGCTCGGCCGGCTCGAGGGCTTCGACCTCCCACTGGACGGGCCGGTCGACGTCGAAGCCGTACCGTCGCGCGAAGGCCGGCCAGCGGGGGTCATCCCGCTTGCCCGCGGCCGCGGGAAGTTCGTAGGCCTGAGTCTGCTCGTTGGTGAGGGCGACGCGCTCGACCTTCGACCAGCAGCTGGTGCGGGCGACCCAGTCGCGTTCGATGTCGGCGCCGGAGCAGTCGAAGTCTCCGACCATTCTCCGGGGCACCGCGAGCGTGCGGTTCGAGTCCACGCAGTTCAGAAGCCGTCGACGTGACCATAGCCGGTGCAACACCTGTGGTGCACGGTGTCGCTGAGCGATTCACCCACCTGTACGCCACGGCCTCGGCCATGGATACGCCACACGCCCACCTCGCCGCGGACGGCATCCTCCAGCGCCTGGACACCGATCGAGCTGTCTACCGCCCTGCTGACGACCCGGAACAGTAGGTCACCGGGAGGCCAAACCCGGCCGGCGCCAGCCAACCCTGGGCGCCCTACAGGCTGGCCATGACCAGGGTGGTGACCAGTTGCCCGGCCTCGAGATGATGGGTGAGGTCGAGGCCGCTGTCGATCAGGGTGAGGACGGCGTGGTGCCGGGCGGCGGGGATGACGGCAATCTGGTTGCCGTCGCGGTTGACGCTGATGGTCGTCGGCTTCTTGCCTGGGTGGGTCAGGGTGACCGGCCCGTCTCCGGTGCCCGGGCCTACCCGTGCAACAGGGATCGTCACGGTACGGCCTCGCAGCAGTTCGTTTAGCAGGTTGGCTGGTTTGCTCACATAGTCGAGGAGGTCCTCGATCTCGTACGTGTTGGCCTTGTACGCGGTGGTCCAGCCGTCGATCTGCTGATCGGCGACCCAGGTGCGGAGCTGACCGGAGCCGACGCCGGCCTCGGCCGCGGCGCGGCCGATCTGGTGGGCCAGGCGGCGGGAGGTGATGCCGGAGGTCAGTAGCGTGATGGCCTGCTCGGTGTCGACGCCGTGACGGATGTGCCAGGCCGTTTGCGCGAAGAGACGGGGCGTGGTGGGTGTCAGAAGGGAGTGGGTGTTGACGAGGTTGATTAGGGCACCGGCTGTCCAGCTGATCGCGTGTTCGAATGCCTGCTTGATGCTCTGGACGGTCAGCTCCAGCATCTGGGGATGGGACGGGATGCTGTCGGGCATCCAGGTGCGGGCCAGTTCCGGGATGGATGTGCCAGAGATCCAGTCCCGGACCGCGTTATCGATCGGCACGTCGAATGTAAGGCTCTTGCTCTGCTCGTTGGTGAGCTTCCAGCTCCCGTGGGCCTCCGGCGTCAGCAGAAGGTCCTTGAAGGCGCCCTGCTCGGCCAGGAAGTCCAAGGTCTGCTCCAGCGGCCACTCGGGCGGCCCGAAGAAGACGCTGATCTCGTCTGGGGTGTCCTCGGGGACCGCGTAGGCGAGGAGTTGTTCCGCAAGGCGTAGAGCGAGTTGGTCGAGGAAGCGGGCGGATCCAATGCTGGTTCCGGTGCTGGCCCACCGACGGGTCGAGACGGGGTCGGTGGCGTCGTAGACCGCAGTGACCTTCTCCGCGAGCGCAATCCAGCGGGCCGGGACCGAAGGGTCGTCGGCCTGTTCCATCGCGAGCAGCGACCGCACCGGGTCCAGCCGGTCGCCGGGCGCGTGGAGGGTCTCGGCGTGGGACTGCAGGACGAGCCACACGAACGCGGCGAAGTCGGCCGCGACCGTTCCCATCACGCCGAACAGGCCGTCGAGCGAGCTCTGCAGCTGCAGCTCGGCATGGGCTAGTGACCGCAGGGCGTCTTCGCTGAGCAGTTCGGAGGTGACGGTGAGCCGCTCGCTGTCGGGCGTGAGCGTCTCGAACTCCGCGGCTCGGGGCGGGTAGGGGCGGGTGAGGATGACCCACCCCTCGCTCTCGCGCCCAGCCCGGCCGGCCCGGCCGATGGCATTGAGCAGTTTCGCGGGACTGAGGCCGTGCTGGTTCCCACGTGTTGGATCACCCTCAACTGTGTGATTGATGATGACGGTGCGCACCGGGAGGTTGACGCCGTCAGTGAGGGTGGTGGTGCTGGCGATGGCCAGCAGGTCTCCGTCACGAAGTCCTTGTTCGACGGCGTGGAGGACATCGTCGGGAAGGTCGGCGTGGTGGAAGGCGACGCCGTGGCGGGTGCAGTCGACCAGGGGGTGCTGCTCGCCGAGGGTCTCGGCCAGGAACTCGGTGAGCGCCGCCGCTTTGGGGTGGACGTCCAGGTGCTTTGCCATGGCGCGTGCGGCGTTCCGGGCGATGACTTTGCTGGCGACGACCATCAGGACACTGCCGGCCCGGGTCAGGGCGGCGGCACCGGCGGCGAACACCTCGTAATCCGCGATACCGCCCGTGAGTTTGGTGGCAGCCTTCCACTGCCCGGAGTTGGGGGAGGCGTACGCCCTGGTGCCGACGCTGGGGATGGTCAGGCCGAAGGTGCCGCTGGTGGCGGTCGGCCGAATGTCGAGCCGGGGGGCCACCGGCACAGTGGCCCGGGTGGTGGAGGGCTGCTTCTTGCTTGGCTTGCGCAGGGTGCGCTCGGCCTGACCCTTGAGCAGCTGCGGGTACATGAGGCCGTGCAGGCGCCTCGGGCCGCGCCAGTCGTCGGTGAAGTACACCTCCTCCGGCGGCCGCGCCGGGTCCAGCCACGACGCCAGGGCACCCCGGTTACCGACAGCGGCGGACAGCAGCACCAGCCGGGTGTCGGAGCGGGTCCGCAGAAGGGCGAGCAGACTCTCCAGTACGAAACCGCGTCGGCCCTGCGCGAGGTGGTGGGCCTCGTCGACGACGATGAGGCTGACCTCGTCCAGCGCTGCGCCCGGGTTGTTGCGGATCATGTGCATGAGCCGCTCCGGGGTCACGATGTCCACGTCTCCGACGAGGGAGCCGCTGCCGTCGGCGAGCGGGAAGTCCGGCTGCTCGGCGACCAGCTTGCGTTCCAGCAGCCGCAGCCGGCCCCGCAGCGCGGCCCGCATCTCCCGGCCCAGACTGCGCATCGGCGATACATAGACCACGCGGCCGGGTTTCTGCGCCAGGTGGGAACAGATCACCAGCTGGGCCATCAGCGTCTTGCCCGCGCTGGTGGGCACGCTGATCAGGCTCCGGCTGGTGGCGGGGTCGACCGGGTTGCCTCGTCCCAGGTTCAGCAACTGGCGCTGCGGGCGCCACAGAGTCATCACCGGCGGGTCGGACATCGCGAAGGTCCGGGCAACCGCATCCGGAGTTCCTTCCGGGAGCAGCGTGTACAGGCTGCTGGCGGCCATCTCGCCGCTCAGGCCGAGCAGGTGAGCCGCGACCCACCGGGCGGGCGGGTCGCTGCGGCCGGCCCGGCCGTCGAGCACGCTGCCCAGCAGATCCTGTGCGTCCTGCAGGCGGTCCGGATCGCCGAACGAGAGGAACAGGCGCAGGAGGTGGACCGCTTCGACGACGGCTTCGGCAGGTCCGTACATCGTGCCTGCGAGCGGATCGCCGTCCATCAGCTCACGGAGTTCCGCGAACTGCCGGCGCCAAGCGGACAGTGCCCGGTTCAGGTCGGGCCGGTCGAATGCCAGGAACACGACGCCGGCCTCTAGAGCCAGGGTGTCGATGTGCGCCGGGAGCGAGGAGGTGAAGTTCACCAGGTTCTTGACCTGGCGATAGACGGCTGTGGCGTTGGGCTCCTGCTCGCACCGGCGGTACCCGGCCTGGGCGGCGAAGGCGATCCTCAGCCGCTCGGTGGGCGAGTGTCGCTCGTCGGCCAGGGCCAGGTCCATCACGTGCGCGCTGACCGCAAGGGCCTGCCGGGTCCGCATCGGGTCGAACCCGGGTGTCTCGGGCTCGACCGCGGCCAGTCCGTGCAGGAGCCATGCCGTGGCCAGCACGTCGTCCGGGATCTCCTGGTCCCTGCCAAAGGCGGCGATCTCCAGTTGGGTGATGGCAGCAAGCAGTTCCTGCACCGAGGGCAAGACCCCGTCGGGGCGGTGTTCGCCGAGGGCGGTCGCGAGAACAGCCGGATCTAGAGTGCGGTCCACACGTACTTCCTCACCTCATGGGCGAAGCCCTCAAAATCGTCGATCGCCACCACCAGGCCCTGCAGCGCGCCGGGGTGCTTGTGGGTGGTGAAGTGCTCGTGCGCGAGATGGAAGGCCTTCGCCGGGATCGCCGTGGTGTTCAGCGCGACACTGACGCCGCCGCCGGCCGACTCCTCCTCATCGACCCACTGCTCGGCCAGACTGCCCACGAACTCCCGGGTGTCGTCGGCAAGCAATTTGTCGCCCCAGGAGAGCATTCCCAGGTAGGTCGCTCCCTTGGTGCTGAGCTGCGTCCAGCCCTTGTAGATCGCCCCATCCGGCCGGTTGTCCTTCCCGGTGTACTTCTTCATCTCCCACAGACGGAAGGAGAAGCCTCGGGCCGTTCCGTCTTCCCGGTAGACGATGAGTCCGTCGCCGCCTCCGTCGTTGACGGCGGCCTTCGGTGGTCCGAGGATCTCCACGGCGCGCGCTGGATCCTCGGGCAGGTCGCGGGTCAGGAGGTACCAGAGCCACTCGCCCACGTACCCAGCCAGCCCGTGGTTGTGCTTCTTCTTCGCGGCTGCCGCTTCGAAGACGGGCTTCGCAAAGTGCTCCACCAGGACGTGGTCCTTCCCGGTCAGCTTTACCCCGTTCAAGGTGGCCTCGCGCCACTTTCCATAGCTCCGCGGGCGCCCGCCGGTGCGTTCCCGCATGATCTCGTCGGCGATGATCCACCCGGCGGCCGCCCGGTCCTCGGGGCTGCCGTTGAGAGTCACGACGAGCTCCCAGCTGCACGTCTGGTCGTCCCCTCGGGGCTCCCTTCGTACCAGGTCGGCCATCCGCCCACCGACGGCCGTCGCTCGGGCCAGCGCCTGCGCGGGCGAAACGTCCGCCACCCCAACCCCCTACTCGTCCCAGACCACCCGCGCCGTACCGGTTGGGTGCAGGGGGCCGAGGCGTCCCTCGGCAAGGTCACCCTATCGAGCGGCCCGCGCCGGTCCTGGAGGATGCCAAGGTGCGACGTCTCACCTCAACGAACTGAAATTCTGGGTCTCACTCCATGTTCCGCCCCGGCCACCGCTGTCCACCACGGCATTCTTTCACTCAAGCAGCCGGTGACCTGCGGCTTCATTCGAGGCGAGGGGATTCGCCGGAGCCGCGCGGTTGAGCTGGGCCATAAGTTCGCGGTTGGCCGCGCGTGCTGCGGCGAGATCGTCGTCCCGGTCCTGGATCTTGAGTTCCAGGTCGATGACCTGCTGTTCGAGGGTGGTGATCCGGGCCTGGAGCTGTTCGGTGTCGTTGGGGCCTGCGATGCCGGACTCGCGCCAGACCTGTTCGCCCAGGACCTGGCTAAGCCGGGATTCGAGGCGTCGGATGTGTACGGCAAGGCGGGCCGTGCGGGCGTCGGCCGCTGCCAGGTCGGCCTGGAGCGAGGCCCGACTGACGGCCGGTCCCCGGCCGCCGGGGACGGTGGGCGGCTCGGCGGCCTGGGCGTGGATCTGGCCGAGCAGGTCGCGGTGGCGGTAGAGGAAGGTGCGGTCGACGCCCGCGCGGCGGGCGATCGCCGCCACGCTGGTCTGCGAGCCGTCCTTAGCGGCTTCGGCCAAGGCCGCGAGGACGCGCTGCCGGCGCCGGCCGGTGTCGGCTCGGCGGCCTTCCAGCATGGCCTGGACGGCCGGTTCGGGTGAGGTCATGCGGGTCGCTCCGGTCGGAGGTCGGGCAGGGGCTGGGGGACGCGGGGCATGCCGAGGAAGCCCTGGCGGGTCTTTCGGACCATGTCCGCGGCCTGATGGATCTCGGCGCGTTCGGTGTCGGTGAGTTGGTCGACCTCCTCGGTGACGCGGCGGATCAGCCGCCGGACGCGGGAGATCTCCTCCTCGGACGGGGTGGCCTCCGCGCGGGCCCATTCGTCAGCCTCGGTCATCGACCGCAGCCGTTCGCGCTGCCGCAGCAGACCATCGAGGTAGGCGGCGAGCTCGGGGAGGTGGGAGACGTCGGTGGAGTAGTGGTCGCAGCCCATGCAGCGGAACCTCAGGGGGCAGGCACCGCCTCCGGCAGAGACGTTGGACGGCTCGGAGCAGGTGCCGAAGGGGACTTGGACCGAGCCGATCGCCAGTCGGACGCGTTCGGCGTCCAGCAAGGTGGTGACCGCTCCCCAGACGCGCTGTCCGTGGCGGTCGAACTGCATCGCGGTGACCTTGTCGACGGCCTCGCGCAGCCTTACTTCCTTGACCCGGTAGTAGCAGCGGGTCGACTGGTAGGAGTCATGATCCATCAAGGGCGAGAGGACCTCGATAGGAACGCCGGCATCCGAGTGGCGCTGGGCAAAGGAGTGCCGGTAGGCGTAGGGGAAGATCTTCTCCTTGTCGAAGATCGTGCCGTCATCGAGCCGGAACTCCGGTAGGGCAGTAACCCATTCACGGTGCACCCCGCTGAAGTGGGTGGAGTCGATGCCCTTGGCCCCGAACTGGTTCATCACCGATGACGGCAGCAGCGCCAGCTGAGACTGCGGCCGGCCCGGATAGAGGAGCCGCACGCGTTCTTGCTGCTCGCGGATCAGCTGGGCGGTGGGTTCGTGGACCGGCAGCTCACGCCGGATCCGCTGTTCCTTCCAGTTGGTGTATACCAGGACAGGTTTGCCTTGCCGGTCCCGATTCATGCAGTGGAACTCCAGCTTGCAGATCTCCTCCGGACGACGGCCGGTGTCCATCATCAGCTCCACCGCGACGCGCAGTTCCCGACACGTCATCTCCTCGAACAGATCCAAGTGCGCGCAGAGCTGCCGCATCACCTCCGGTGGCAGATCTTGGCCCTCCTCTGAGGGCTCCGGCGGTTTCGGGACGTCGTGCCGGGTGATCACAAAGTCGTCCGGCAACCCGGCCATCGGCCCGTCGGACCTGGTCAGGCCATCACCCGGCCCTGCCGCAGGACATTACGGGCAGCCCGGACATAGCTGGTGCGGGTGCCGCCAGCGATGCGGCCGTTGGCCTCAAGGAACGTCATCCGGTTCAAGTAGTTCTCGACGTCCGCGCGGCCCAGCGCCCCCGTGTCCATGCCCTGGTCCGGGCAGGCCTCAAGACTCCGCGACAAGAAGGCCAGTCCGATCATGTGCTGGCGGGCGTGGGAGGAGGTGCTGCGCGAGCGCACACGGGTCAGGTAGTCGCGGGCCCAGCGTTTGGCGGTCTCCTTCAGCCAGGGCTGGTGGATTTCGGTGAACTCCACCGATCCGCGATGCCCGAAGACCGACAGGTCCCAGGTGTCCTTGCCGTACTCGCCCTCCGGAGACTTGAACGCCCGCAGCGCGTAGGCGGTCAGGCGGTTGAGCAGCACCTTCGCCGTGCCGTTCGCCTCCGGTCCGGGGACGTCCTCCAGGCGGCCCGCCAGCGAGGGGCGGATGGTGCGGTCGATGAGCGCGCGCAGCCCGCCGATGTCGGTCTTCGCACCGCGCCGGCAGCGGTGCTGCAACCCGAACAGCAGCTGCGCGACGACCAGATCAGCAAGGCCCCGAAAGCTGATCTCTGAGCCGCTGCACCCCGACGGCACGGTCCGCAGCCACATCTGCTCGTCGACGTCCGCATCCGCATTGCGAAGGCGGTTGAGCTGCTTGCCGTGCGGATGGCAGAGCCGGTGCCCCACCCCGGTCACGGTCTGCCGGGTGCAGGCGAGCACACCGCAGTCGCCAAAGCGTGGCAGCGCCAGGGCCGCGGGGTCGGCGAGGAACTCCGTCAGCGTGCCGCCGGACTGCCGGTGCTGGTACCAGTGCGAGCGACACAGCGGCTGTCTGCCGGAATTGATCCAGGTCCTCTCGCATCCGCCAACCCGGCACCTGCCCGCACCCACGCGGGGAGTGGTGCGCGGGAGCTTGATGAACTCCTCGAACGGCAGTCCGGACTTGCGGTGCTGGTCCTGGCAGGTCCGGCACAGACCACGGCTCTTCGACGGCAGGTCGCACTCCGGCACCGGGCAGGCCCGCATGCCCAGCAGGGGATGGTCGACCGGCGCGCTCAGGACACGTCGCTCGCCGTCCCAGCCGACCTCCGTGAAGAACCCTGGCTCGATCAGCGACCACAGGAACGCGGCCCGCTCCTCCTCGCGGGCGCCCAAAGCCGGCGGCGCCGCCGGCAGAGTCATTGCCGTAGTCATCGGCCTCCTCCCGCCAGTTCGCGCGGCGAAGGCACCCGATCCACGGCCCGGCGCAGCCGGGCCGGGTCCGGGTGCAGATACGGCTCGGCGCTGGACAGCCGTGCGTGATCGAGCAGGGCGGCCACCTCGTCCAGGTTGCCGCCGGCGTCCGCGACGTTGCTGGCCATCGCATGCCGGAGCATGTGCGGGGTCACGATCCGCGACAGCCCAGCCCGCTTCGACAGCCGCACCAACAGCTCGGTGACGCCGTCCGGGCTCATCGGGGCGCCCAGCGGCTCGGCGAACAGGTTGACCAGCACGAAGTCGCTCGCGACGCCGTGTGGCAGCGCCATCCGCTCGATCACGTACTGGTCGTGGGCCTGGACCACCAGAAAGTCGACCGGCTTGGCCTTCCCCGGCCCCGCGCTCGGCTGCCGCTTGGCCCACGCCCCGTTGACGTTCTCCCGCCGCAGCACGTGGAGATGGGAGCCGGCCACCCGGCAGCCCAGCGCGGTGGAGTCCGGCATGAAGTGCATGTCCTCGCGCCGCAGGCCCGCCGCTGTGCCGCGGCGCAGTCCGGCTCGGGCGAGCAGCAGCACGATGAAGCGGTCGCGGGCGTTGCGGCAGGCCATGAACAGTGCCACCGCTTCGGCGTCCGTGGCCCGGTCCCGGCGCTTGCGCGGCACCTGTACCCGGTGGCGGGCCTTGAGCCGGTAGCTCATCCCCTCGCTGCGGGCCTCCTCCGGCAGGTCCCAGTCCTCGGCCACCTCGTAGAGCTGGACCAGGACCTCCGAGGGCACGCTCTTCGCGGTGATGCCGTGCAGGAGGAACTGCCGTACGCCGGTCAGCACGTTCCCGATCCGGCCCGGCTGGCGGTGCGGCTCCGTCCCCGGCCCGGCCATCACCACCCCGCGGCCCGCGACCGGCCGCTCGATCCCCGTGGCCGCCGGAGTCCCGTACTTCAGCCACACCGTGAACAGCCCGAGATCCACCGCGGCGGTCCGCCAGTCACGGCCGGTCCGGGCACACCAGCGCAGGTACAGCGCGACGTGCCCGGCGTACGTACGCGTCGTCAACTCCGCCTGGTCCCGGCCGAACCGCACATACCGCAAGAACGCATCCGCCGCCGGCACCACCGCCAGGTCCTCGTCCAGCACCGTCCAGTACGCGGCCCCCGAAGGCAGCCGTACACGAAAAGCTCGCAAGGGTTTCTCCACTCCATCTGCAACGTGTCGCAACGATCACGACAGCTCCAGAGATGCGAGGAAGAACCTCAGCTCACACGATCAGACGCAGCGTCGCGCCACACTCGCGGTCGCCCGGGAGAACGACGTAGAGCAGCACGGCGGGGCGCGGGTCGCGGGCGGTGCGGGCCCGCACGATGTCCACGTACGACTGGGAACCGAAGCCGCGTACGACCAGGACGGGGATGCCGAGGTCGGCCAGCCAGTCGGTAAACATGCGGCGCAGCGTGTCCTTCTCGGCCGCGAGGTACAGCGCGGTCCTCTGGCCGGCGGTGCGGTCCAGGGCGAACCATCCGGGGACGTCGGCGAGGAACGCGGGGGCGTCGGACCAGGCCGGAGGGACGTGGACTTCGCGCAGGGTGTCGATCAGGTCGGGGAAGTGGCCGTCGCGGCGGGCCTGGGCCAGTTGGGAGGACAGACGCCGGTAGGTGGGCGCCGTGTTGGGGATGAGCCCTTCGGCGACGAGCCGGTAGTGGACCTGGCGCAGCGTGCAGCCCAGTTCCCCGTACGCGGTCACGATTGCCCGGGCGCGGTCGACGATGGCGGGCCAGTGGAGGCGTCCCATACCCGATGGCGTTGCTGCTGGTCAGGGTGCTGGGCAAGCCTTGGGGACGTGGTGCTGGGCAAGCCTCGGGTGTAGGTGGGCAAGCCCTGGCCGGGACGCCCCGGACGATGTGTGTTCGATTCTTGTTCGAGTACGGTGAGGGTGGGAGGTGTCGCCATGGACGAGCAGCACGACCAGGCCGTGGGGGCCGGTTCGCCGATCCTCCATCTGCGCTGCCCGATGGACGTGGATCCCGGTCTGTACCGGCTGCTGCTCGGCCTGGTGGGGGACGTGACGCCGATGGTGCAGGCCCTGCCGCCATCCGCTGCCGTGGCGGACGTCTCCGGCAGCGTGCGGTTCTTCGATCGCGATCCGGCAGAGCTGGCTCGGATGATCCGGGCGCGGGCCCTGGCGCTGTACGGCTTGCCCGTGGCGATCGGGGTGGGGCCGAACTGGACGGTCGCGGCGATGGCGTCCCGGGAGCCGGGGCGGGGCGGAGTGTATGCGGTCGGCTCCAGTTCGGAGGCGGTGGCGGCGTTCCTTCACCCGCGGCCGGTTGGTGAGCTCCATGGCATCGGGCGCGCCCAGGAGCGGACGCTGACGACGTACGGGGTGCACACGATCGGGCTGCTGGCGAATCTGCCGGAGTCGACGGTGCAGCGGGTGCTGGGCGGGAAGACGGGCCGGCTGCTGCGCGAGCGGGCCCGCGGAGTTGACCGCCGCAGGGTGGTGCCGGCCGAGCTGCCGCACAGCGCCGCCGCCCAGCGGCGCTTCCCGACCGACACCCTGGCCCCGGAACTGGTGCGCTCCGCGCTGCTGTCGCTGGCGGTCGAGCTCGGCGAGCGGCTGCGAACGCGCCGGCAGGCGGCGAAGGCCGTGACCATGACGGTGACCTTCGCCGACCGCACCCAGATCCACCGCAGCCGCCAACTGCCCGGCGGGCCGTCCGCGCACACCGACGATCTGCGCGACGCGGCGTACGAGATGTACCGGGCCTTGGGGCTGCAGCGGGCCCGGGTGCGGGCGGTCGCCCTGCGTTGCGAGCAGCTGGTGGATGCGGCCGCGGCCTGCGAGCAGCTCTCCTTCGACCCCGACCGGGAGCACCGGCTGCGCGCCGAGCAGGCCATCGACGCGCTCAACGCCCGCTTTGGTTCCGGCACGGTGGGGCCTGCGGCGAGCTATCCGCGGGCCGGCTGAACCTCTCAGCAGGGTTAGGCCTTGGGGCGCTTGGAGCCCTTGCGGCCGTCGGCGAGCTGCTCGAGCAGCTCGGCCGACTCCGGCCGGATGCTGCTGCCGAGGTAGCGGATGCCCTCGCCTTCCGGAGCGGTGCCGGTTTCCTTGCCGCTCGGGTGGCGCCTGCTGGTCGCGGTGCGCCATCCGTACCGCTCGTCCCACACCAGCGCCGGCGACGTCTGGCTCGCGGTGAGCGGGACGGCTGCCGCCAGGTGCTCGTCGGCGAGCTGGCGCACCTCCACCTGGACCGGCTCGGCGACGCCGGCCTCGGCCAGGGCGTCGGCCACCTGCTGCAGGTACGGGCGTGCACGGCGGGTGCACAGCTCGGCCTCGGCGATCGTCGCGGCGCCGCGGTGGGTGACGGTGGGGTAGCCGAGGCGCTCGGCGGCCTCGAGCGGGGTCAGCTGGGGGGTGGCCTCGACCAGGTCGGCGATGCGCCGGCCGCGGACCTGCGCGAGTCCGGCCTGGGCGGTGGGGAACTTCGCGATGCCCAGGGTGTCGGCGACTTCGGTGAGCGTGATCGCCGGGTTGTCGTCGAGCAGCTCGGCGATGCGGGGCAGGATCTCGTCGCGCGGGATCATGTCGCCGCTGCCGGTGCGGCGGCCGCCGCCGGCGCCGCGGCCGGGGCGGGAGGCCTTGAACTCGCGCACGACGCGGCGCGGCCAGTGCTCGGTGCCGTTCTCCTTCGGGACCAGGACGACGTGCTCAGTCAGCTTCGGGTCGCTCTTGTACTTGTTCCAACTGGCCGGCGAAACGCCCAGCTCGGCAGCGGCCTCATGGCGGTCCAGCAGGTCCTCGTCGTCATCGACGTCCGGCAGCTCGGGGACGGGCTCGCCAGCCCAGAAGGCCTTCGTCTGCTCGCTGTCCCACAGCTTGGCCCGTGCGTCGGGCGAGCTGATCGGGGCGGGGTGCCCCTCCTGCTCATACGGCTTGGTGTTGCGGAAGGTGCCCAGCGGCTTGCCGACCGCGGCAGCCAGGTCGGCCATCGTCTGTGCGTACTTGAGGCGTCCGGCGCGAATCATCTTGTTCGTATCTCCATCAGAGGGCGGGCGGGGCGCCGGTGTCAGCGCCCCGCCCGGAGCGGGCGATTCAGGTGGTCGAGGGGTCCGGCAGGCAGTTCGGCAGGCACGGCTCGCCGGGCTCGGCGCCGCATCCGTCGCAGCTGCGGGCGGCGGCGTCGATGAACGGCTGGAGGAAGGCGAGGGCGCCGGCGGCGTGGGTGAGCGGAACCAGGGCGGCGGCGGTGATGACGTAGAGGCCGTGCGGGGCGCGGCGCGTGGTGTGGACGCGGATGCCGGCGGTGTCGCCGGGGCCTGAGGCGAGGTTCGGCAGGAGGAGGCCGTCGGGGTGCCACTGCACGGTGACGTCGGCGTCGGCCAGGTCGCGGGCGAGCTCGGCGAGTTCGGCGGCCGCGGCCGCGGCGCTGGCCGGCCAGGCCAGGTGCGCGCTGTCGCCGGCGGCGCGCTCGGCGGCGTCGGTGACGGCGGGGGCTTCGAGCTCCTGGACGTGGTGGTCGGCATCTCGCCGGGCGAGGTAGACGGGCATGAGCTTCTCCTTGCGTGAGGTGTGTTCGGTGCCGGCGCGCTGCCACGACACGCCAACGAGACAACAATAACCCCTTTGCATCACTATCGGCAAGGAAGCGCGTGTCGAATGTGACGTCGGGCCGATACACTCGCTAGCGAGACCACCTCTCGGGTTCTCCCGCGGAGTGTGTGTTTTCGGTTGGCCGGTGCCCTTGCCACCCGCTTCGGCGGATTGGGCGCCGGCCTTTTGCGTGCCCGCGCATCGCCAAGCGGCCCCCGTCGCACGCCAACTGGCAGCACGGCAGACTCCCGCAGCCATGCCGTTCGATCGTGATGTTTGCATGTTATAGTTGTTTCATCGGGTCTGGCGGCTGGCCAGCACACGAAGACATGCACGAAGAGCACGACCTGCAGATCAGCAAGGAGACGCTCGTGGCCGCCCAGGAGAACCGGTGAGAGACAGTCACGTCGTATCGGTCATGCTGTCCGACGACGAAAGCCGCGACGTTCTGACCCGGGTGATCCTTCCGGCGTGGACGAAAGACGCTGCCCGCCAGGACCGGCCGGTCGTCGTGATCGTCGGCGGCCAGCCGGGCGCAGGGAAGACCCAAGTCGCTGACCTCGTCCAGGCGGTGCTGGACCGTCGCGGCGGCGCAGTGCGGATCGGCAGTGACCTGTACAAGGCCGCGCACCAGCACTACGCCGAACTGCTGGCCGTCGATGTCCGCACGGCGGGAGTGAAGGTCCGGCCAGACACGCGCCGCTGGCAGGCCGCCGTCGAGGAGTACGTCCGCATCCACGGGTTCGACGCAGTGGTGGAGTCGGCCCTGGCCGATCCCGCCGAGTTCCGTACATCTGCTGGTGCGTACCGGCAGGCCGGCTCCCGCGTCGAGGTGGTGGCGGTGGCGACAGCGGAGGCGTGGAGCCAGCTCGGAATCCTGGACCGCTTCCTGTGCGAGGCGATCGACGGCGGCGGTCGGTACGTGTCGTGGGAGAACCACGACACGTGCGCGAAGCAGATGCTTGCGACGCTCGCGGTCATCGAGGCCGAGCAGTTGGCGGACCGCATCACCGTCGTACGCCGCGACGGCACGGTGCTGTACGACAACGACCTCGTGGACGGAATGTGGCGACGGCGGCCGGCGGCCGAGAAGGCGGTGGCGTACGAGCGGTCGCGGCCGTGGTCCGCGCGGGAGACGGCCGTCTTCCGCCGGGAACTGGCCCGGACCGACCAGCGCCTACACCGCGAACTGGCCTGTGAGGACCGGCGCCTGGCCGTCCAGCGGGATGCCGAGCGCGCTGCCGCCCTGGCCGAGCCGGTCCGCCGGATAGCGCAGCCCCGCAGCCAGGCGCCGGGGGTGGACTATCACCGGCTGTCGGCCGACGAACATCGCTGGGTCTTCGACGAGCTGATCGCCCCGTCCTATCTGAACGGCATCATCCGCCGGGACGACCCGCGGGCCGTCTACGTACTGGGCCAGCCGGGGGCGGGGAAGCTGCTGGCGGCCAGGATGGTCAGGCGGGCCATGCGGCCGGGGACGGTCCACCTGGTGGGCGACGACTTCAAGGCGTCGCATCCGGACTACTTCCAGCTGCTGAGGGACGATCCCCGCAACGCGGGCGCGGCGATCCGGGCGGACTACCGGGCCTGGTTCGCCGAGGCGGAGGCGTACGTGCGGGTCCGGCGCGGTGACGTGCTCATCGAGGGAGCGCCGGGCAGCGTGAAGGAGTTCCTGGGCAGTGCGCTGCCGTTCGCGACCGGCGGCTATCCGGTCGAGCTGGTGGTCCTGGCCGTGAGGGAGGCCGACAGCCGGCTGGCGACGGCGCTGCGGTATGCCCGTTCCCTGCAGATCGGGGGCAACGGCCGGTTCACCTCGCGAGCGGGGCACGACCAGTGCTTCCGCGCTCTGGCCAACGTCGTGGAGCTCGCTCAGACGCATCCGGCGATCACGGCCGTGACGGTAATCCGGCGGGATGGGGAGGCCCTGCTGCGCCACGAGGCCGGCGGCGGCGCGCGGGTGTCGTGGGCGCTGGCGGCGGAGCGGCAGCGGCCCTACACCGACCAGGAGGCCGCCCAGTTCCTCCGACTCCATCACGCGCTGCGCCTGGCGCTGCCCCAGCACCGCCGCGAGTTGGACGAGATCGCCGCGCTGGCACGGCCGTTGATGCCCGCGCGGGTGCAGCCGGCCCGGATCGACCGGCCGCACCCGCCCGTCTGGCCGCTCCCCGTACTGAGGAGGGCCACGGACTACGACTCGTTGAGTTCCTTCAGCCGCGCGGCGTAGAGGGCAGCGATCCGGGCCGTCTCCTGCGGGTCGGCGGTCCCCAGCCGCTGCTGGTCGTCCAGCGCGGCCTGCCGGCCTACCTTCAGCTCCTCGATCCGGTCCTCGTCGGGCACCGGGGAGCGACGCTCAGTGGCGAGCTGGGTGTTGTACCAGGTCACCACGTCCCGGACGATGTCCGCCGCCTGCAGTTCATCGCCGCCTTCCAGCTGGGAGAAGTCGCGGTTGGGGGTGTCGGACACGGCAGTACCACCTTTGTGTTGATCTTGATGTGAAACGGCCATTGTCTCGTTGGCCGATTCCGGTGGCACAGTGCCGCGACGCGCCACGATCGGCGGGCGGAGCTCCTGCGCACGTCACAGCATCCAGGGGATGCTTCCCTCAAGGGGGCTCGCTCCGGCATAGGTTGGGCCCAGGTGATCATCGTTTCTCGGGGGTTGGGCGTGGCAGGTCGGGATCTCAGGGCGTTGTTCAGTACGAATGACCGCGGCCTGTCGACGGCGGAGGCGTTCACGAACCGCCAGTTTCAGTGGGAGTTGGTGGGTGCCGCGCTCACCGAGCACCTGCGGCGCACCGCGGACCCCGCCTTCGACGCCGAGGACCTCGAGGCCCCGCGTGACAACCTGCAGGTGTTCCACGGGGTCGGCGGCATCGGCAAGACGACGCTGTCCCGCAAGCTGGAGGCCGCGCTGGCCGGTGCTGAGCACCGGCCTGCCCAGTGGGGGGAGCCCACCTGGTCCGGTGAGCGGATCCTGCCCGTACGAATCGACCTGGCCCGCTCCGCCGGCACCGACTTCGAGCAGGTCGTGCTGACGATCCGGGCCGCGCTCGCGGAGCTCGGCCGGCCGCTGCCCGCTTTCGACCTGGCGCTACGGCGTTACTGGGAGCAGCAGCACCCGGGCGAACCTTTGGAGGAGTACCTGCGCCGCGGAGGCCTGGCCGGCCGGTTCGGCAAGGCGATGCCGCAGCAGATGCAGTCCGCGCTCGCGGACGTCGCCCAGGCGCTGCTGCTACCGGGCAGCGTCGGCACGGCGGTCGGTGCGGTGACCGGCTCCCTCGTACGGGCGCTGCGCGAGCGCCGGCAGACCGTCCGGGCGCTCGCCGGATGCGCGCGGCTCGCCGACCTGCTGGAAGCTGAGCCTGATCTGGAGACGCTCTCCTTCTACCCGCACCTGCTGGCCTGGGAACTGGCGCAGCTCCCGGCGGACAAGAAGGTGACGCCGGTGATCCTGCTGGACACCTTCGAGGACGTCGGGGACCGCACCCACCGGGACATGGAGCGCCTGCTGCAGCGGGTGGTGTGGCTCATGCCCAATGCCTTCTTTGTCATCACCGGCCGCTCCCGCCTGCAGTGGGCCGACTCCGCTCTCCAGGGCCAACTCGACTACACCGGGCCCGCCGCCTGGCCCGGCCTGGTCGCGCACGACATGCCAGCTGCCCGCACCACATCCGCGCTCGCCGGCCGCGGCCGCAGGCGGCAGGTGCTGATCGGCGACTTCTCCCCCGAGGACTGCGACGACTACCTCGCCCGCCGGCTCGCACGCGACGGACAGCCCCTCATCGGCGACGAGATCCGCCGGGTCATCACCGACCGGTCCCACGGCCTGCCGCTCTACCTTGACCTGTCGGTGATGCGGTTCCTGGAAATCCGCCGTACGGGCCGCGACCCGCAGCCGGCCGACTTCGAGGTCGACTTCCCGGCCCTGATCGCCCGCACCTTGTCCGACCTCACACCGGATGAGCGTCACGTCCTGCGCTCCGTCGCGCTGCTGGACGCCTTCGACCTCGCCCTGGCAACTCGGGCTGCAGGCATGACCCATGAGGCGCCGGCGATGCGGCTCATCGAGCGGCCTTTCGTCCGAGAGCAGCCCTTCGGGCTGTGGCCGTACCACCTGCACGGCCTCATCCGCTCCACCGTCCGAGGCGCTGACGACCAGGCCGACGACCGCTGGTCCCCGCGCGACTGGCAGCAGGCCGCCGAACGGGCCCTCGAAGCGCTCGGCACCCAGTGGGCCGCCGGCTCCGGGCGGGACCGGGTGCTGCTGGTCGGGTGTCTGCGCCAAGGCCTCGCCCTTGCCCGCGACTTCCGGCTCGACCTGGACTGGCTCGCCAGCGCGGCATGGAGCTACGTCAGCGACTCCGTATGGGAGCCCATCGCCCCACCCGCCCGGCCAGACGCTGAGAGGTCGGAGACCGCGGCCGACGCCCTGGTCGAACTGCTCAGCGCGCTCGCCCGCCGCCAGCACGAGCACCGCACCGTCACCGCCGACCGGCTCACCACCGTCGTCGGCGCCGGACTGCTCCCCACCGACCTGCATGAGATGGCCGTCTACTACCTCGCCAAGGCCCAGCGCGACATCGGTCGCTCCGACGACTCCCGGCAAGGAATGCAGCTCGTCGCCGACGGCGGCGGCCGCCTCGCCCCCGCTGCCCGGCGCGGCCTGGCCCACCTCGCCCGCCTCGCCGGCGACTTCCCCACCGCGTACGACGTCGTGCAGACCCTCGGCTGGGAAGGCCGCCACTACCGCGTCGAAGGCGACATCCTCTGGCCCCACGGCGACATGGAACGCGCGGCCGTCGCATACGAAGCCGCCCGCGATGAGGCCGAACAGCACAATGTCGCCGGCGAACGCGCCACCAGCCAGGCCCAGCGTGCCTTCGTCCTCGCCTTCACCGACCCCGACGCCGCCGACGACGAACTCCACCTTGCCGAACAGCTGCTGACCGGGCTCGACCTCCGCGCCACCACCCTCACCACAAAGATCGCTGCCCTCGTCCGAGACGCCGGGGCAATCAGCAGCCTCGAGCCCGTACGCCTGCTCCGCGCCGAAATCAGCAACGCCGGCCTGGCATCTGCGGAAGCCGCGCTGGAACTGGCCCTGTGCTTCCACCACGCCGTCCAAAACGACTACGACAAGCTCAGCGCTGCGATCTCACGTCTGCAAAACCTCACTCGCGGCGGCGACTACACGTACTACGACGACATCGCCCACTTCATGGCCGACCGCTCTCTCAGCGGCGCCTCCGCGGCGCGGTGGCTGGACGGCGAGCAGCCCACCCGCAGCCGATGGCGGACGCTGGTCACCGCACGGCGCGAGTACCTGCGCAACGCGCGCTGAGAATGAAGGCGGCGGCCGTCTCCAGTGGAAACGGCCGCCGTTCCCGCGACGTGCGCCGGCGTCTGGATGCGACGCGATCAGGTGGGATTCAGCGGGGTGATGCCCGTTCCCGCGTACAACTCGGGCTCAAGTGACAAAACCGTGAGCGGCTCACCCGCCTTGACCGCCTGCCAGGCGATCGCCGCGGCGTGAGCCACCGGCCAGTCCACGTTTCTCCAGTCCATCGCATCGACGGCGTGCGCCGTGCTGAAGGGAACGTTCTCCGCGAACCGCAGCGACGCTGCATGCTTGCCCGCCCCTGCAACCTGACGCTCGGCAGCGAGAACGGACAGCGACGGGACGGCCGCGCCGACCCCGCGCACGCCGGGGACCATCTTCAAGGTCAGATCCCCCAGCCGAAACTGGATACGGGTCTCCTCCTCGACCATTTCACGGCCCTGCTTGATGTACCGGGCCCACTGTCGATCGGTGAACTGGTCAGGGAAGGGGCTAGTGATCTTCGTCGCCGACCTGACGCCTCCAGAGGGCACCGGCCTGGCCCGATTTCCATTCACAGCATCTACGCCACGGTTTGCCCTCTGTGGGTATTTTACGACCTAGTATCACTTTCCTGGTGGCAGACGGACGAGAGCGAGACCCGGATCGGTGATCGGTACGGAGGTCTCGCGCGTGGGATTGAGGTCCGGGCGCTCCCCTGAGCGGACAGCGGACAGGACGGGCGTGACCTCTCGCCGTGAAGGGCGTTATCCGATGGACACGTGCGTACCAGGTCCCCCCATGGTTCCGTGTGGATGAAGGCTCTGACCACCCCGCCCGGCGCGGTCAGGGCCTTCGTCGTTGGCGGGCGTTGCCGAAGTTTCGGGACGCCTATCTGGACGCGGATTGCGGGGGCGCCGGCACGTCGTCGGCGTGGCGTTCCGATTCGACCGTTTCCGGGACGAAGATGGCCACGGCTGCGCCTCCGTCGTACTCGGCAGTTGGGCCGCTGCGTGCGGGAGGTGTCACGGCCAGCCCGCTCGCGTGCGGCAGGTGGATCTGCGGGGGATCTTGCGCTTGGGCAGGGGCGCGGGCCGGGGCCCGCGCGTGGGGTCGGCCGGTGCGGCGGCGGTCAGCGTGCGGATGTGATCGGTGAAGTCGGGGTCGGGCAGGGGCAGGTCGAGGTCGTCGTCGACGTAGGTGACAGCGACCGGTACGTAGTCCAGCACCGCGCTGACGCAGTCCGGCACGCCCGGGGTATCGATTTTCAGGGCGCGCAGGATCCGCAGGGAGGTGGTGGGGGCGAGGGCGACTTGGTCGTCACCGGTGTCCTGGGAGGTGACGATGTCGGCCTGGGTGTGCCACCAGTCGGCTTCTCCGTACTCGCCCAGTGCTCTGTGGTGGAGGTAGAGGCAGTAGGTGGCGGCGGTGTCGCCGGCTCCGGCGGCGTACTGCCACCAGAAGCGGGCGGATTCCTCGCGTTCGGACAGCTGCAGCATGCAGCCGAGCACTCGTGCGCCGGACGGCTCGGGCAGGGCCCGGGCCAGGAAGAGTTTCAAATCGGCCAGTGCCCCGGTGTGCGTGACGACGGTCTCGCACAGAGTCTGCAGATCCTGTGCCGCAGTGCTCTCCTCGCTGGGGGCTTTGCGTTCCGATGGTGTCTGCCGCGGCGTGCGGGCGGTTTGGGGGCCGCCTTCTTCCAGCTCATGGAGGAAGGCCGAAGCGGCCCGGGCGGCGAGACGGGATTCGGCGGCGTCGATGTCGGCCTGGGTGTAGGGCTGGTGGATCTGGCGCGCCCGGGAGAGCAGATCGTCAATGGGCGACGTCATCAGCGCGTCCCTCTTCCTTGTCGGTGACGTCGAGACCGAGGGTGTGGCGCAGGCGGCGTTTGGCGTGGCGGGCGGTGGATCGAACGCCGGCGGGAGTGATGCCCATTTCGTCGGCGACCTGGGTGATGGTGTAGCCGTGCAGGTACAGCAGGACCATCACGTCCATCTGGCGTTCGGGAAGCTGCCGGATGGCCTGGAAGAGATTGAGCGTCTCCTCCAGCTGTCCGATGGGGTCCACCGCCTCGCGTAACGCCACGACCTCGAACGCGGCCGCGTCCAGGAGCGCCGGGCGCCGCCCGCGGGCCCGGCCGACGTCGATGGTGCTGTTGCGCAGGACTCGCCAGGCGTAGCCGGCCGGGTTCTCGCTGGAGAGCACCACGGTCCATGCCTTCAGGAGTAGTTCGAAGGCGGCGTCGACGGCTTCCTCGGCGTCGGCGCGGTTGCTGAGGTAGGTATGGGCCCAGCGGATGTAGGCCGGGCGGTGCGTCTGGTGGAATGCGCTGAAGTCCACCGGCAACTTATTTGTCATCGGCGCGGCGCCCGGTGTCCGGTGTGGGAGTCCGCGGCTCACTCTGCTCCCTCGCTGCGGCTGGTACGGCGCATCTCGCTGATGCCTGCCTTCACCCCGGCTACGGCCGCGCGGCGCGCCAGTATCACGGCGTCGCGGCCGAACACCCGCAGTGCCAGCGCCGCCATGAGTACGTCCGCCGCAAGCTCCATCGTCACGAGCCCTCGGGCCCCTCCTGTGCGAAAGGCGAGGCCCAGATTCCCCCAGGCGGCCTCGGAAAGGCGCTGGTGTGCGCCTTCGTTCCGATGACGTCCCGGGGCGCCCGTTTGTGCAACAGCAAGCCTAGAAAATCTCACCGAGCGCGTCGCTCTGGTTACGCATTCTTGTTCGCAGCAACCGACTTATGTCATTTTCGCCGATCCCCGCCACCCCACCCACCCCCGCACGCCACGCCTCCTGACCTGCCATGCCGACTCGAGGCGTGCCGCCCCAACGGAGCTTTGCGCAAACACCGGTGCAACACCTCACGCCACGTCATGTGACGCACGACACAAGGCAGTTCGTGAACCCGGAGTGCGCCCCACCCCTGCCTGACCGCCGGCGCGCAGCCGCAGCGGAACAACCATTCCCCTTCTGCCGCGCACCGGCCGCGGGGGCGCTCCCATGCTCGGCAGATCGGTCAGGGGCGTCGGGGGCTGCAGATCCAGGTGAGCCTGAGATGTAGGGTCTCGCCGCCGATGACATGTCGATCTTCTGTGACCTGCTGGTTCTCTGTTGTCTCACCGCGATGTCACCCAAGATCAGTCTCAGATCG
>NZ_JBFBAS010000044.1:0-44723 GCF_040682335.1 Streptomyces sp. NPDC051219 | reverse complement strand
CGCATACGCAAGGCCGTCCGGGCCCGCGGCCACTTCCCGAACGAGGCTGCCGCCATGAAGTGCGTCTACATGGCGCTGATGAGCTTGGACCCGACGGGCAAGGGCCGCAAGCGGTGGACCATGCGCTGGAAGGCGCCGCTGAACGCCTTCCAGATCGCCTTCGAGGGCCGCCTCACCCCGAGCAACAGCTGACCACTCAACAACCAAGATCAGCCGTTAAGTTGACACACCCGCAGGGCGCCACCAGATGCATCGCAGGCCGATTCACCCGCGGGCTCGGCGCGAACCCGGTCCGGCCCTGCAGGGTTCGCAGGTCCCGGAGCCGACTTGACCCCCGGCTTCGGGACCGACTACGGGTTTCATGTGCGCGTAGCCTGGCGCTGCGGGTGGCATATCCCCTCCGTGGGTGAACCGGTGAGCCGCGTCAGTGCTCCTCGGCCGCCGGCTCCAGAACGAACACCGGGATCTCACGGTCCGTCTTCTTCTGGTACTCGGCATAGTCCGGGAACGCCTCGACGGCTCGAGCCCACCACACGGCCTTCTCGTCCCCGGTCACCTCGCGTGCCAGCATGTCCTGGCGCACCGGGCCGTCCTGAAGCTCCACCCGAGGGTCGGCCACCACGTTGTGGTACCAGACCGGGTGCTTGGGTGCTCCTCCCAAGGAGGCGACCACGGCGTAGGAGCCGTCGTGCTCCACCCGCATGAGCGGGGACTTGCGAATCTTGCCGCTCTTCGCGCCCAGGGTGGTCAGGATGACGACAGGCAGGTCCCGCCGCTTCGCGTCCTCCGAACCGACCAGGCTGCTCAGCGTCGTTCCTTCCCTACCACCGGAGCTTTCGTACAGCTCCACCTGGTCACGTACCAACTGCATCGTGCTCGGCTCGTACTCGCCTTTGAGCGGCATGTTGCCCATCTCCATGCTGTCGAAGAGTCTTCGTTCCACGCAACGCACAAGGCGGACGCGATCATTCCCGGTGCGATCAACCGGGCGTGACCGGCGGGCTCCCCTCGCCCCGATCACACGTTCGCGCGCGTCCGGGGCGGCGTCACCGGCCGGCGCCCAGACGCGTTCGCGGACGTGGGAGCGCGCGCCGCAGATCGCGTTGAGCCAGTGATTCCCGCTGGAGGCGAACGTGGCGATCAGCCGGGAGACGGTCGGGTCGGAGGCCACCCGGCCCGACCAGGTCCGGCTCGGCCCGCAGCATCGCCACGTCGGCCAGCCAGTCCCCGCCCAGTGCCAGCACCACCGCGACATCCAGCAGGACCCTTGCCAGGATCGTGCACCGTCTGCGGCTTGCGTCGCCACGAGCCCAACGCGGGCGATACGCCGTGTCCAGGCCGGACTTGCGGACTGTCTCCACCAGCGGGACGGCCCCGGCCTGAGCGAGCACCCCACGGCCACCGCCCTCGGCACGCACAAACGGGTACGACCCGAGACGCTTCTTCACCTGGGAAATGCTTCCTTCCTTGCAGCCAGAAGGACCCTCGACATGTCCCATCGATGCAGGTCAGGAGCGCTTTCCACTTTTTGATCAAACTTCGGATACCGACGCCGGTGAAAAGCCCGAGGCCAGCCTGAACTGCCGCTCACCCACGACATCCATCGGCCCGCCACACCATGACGGGCCTTCCTCGTACCGGCGGGAATCCCGAGAAGGGCCGCACGCCCCAGAAGTCGGGGAAGACTGGTGAGCCGGCGAAACTCACCAGCCCTGTCAGGGAGTCGGCAATCCAGCCTCGACCAGGCTCAGCAATCGTGCATCCGGACCAGCTCTTCGAAGCGGACGGCCCCGCGGGCCGGCGAAGAGCCTTAGAGGTTGTCTCACGTGGCAAGTTTCGCGAGCTTCTTGTAGCAGGTCAGGGCGGCGGCCATGGCCAGGCCTCGGCTCTGCCTGTCGTTGCGGACCACGTACGGGATCTTGAGACCACGAGCAGCCCATGGCAGGCTCATGCCGCATGATCGATGAATTCGCGAAAAACAACCTGCACGAGAGACTGCGGCGGGACCGCAAGGCGCTGCTCTGGAAACTCGACGGCTTGTCCGAATACGACGCCCGCCGACCTTTGACAGCGACCGGGACCAACCTCCTCGGCCTGGTCAAACACGTGGCCACCGTCGAGGCCAGGTACTTCGGCGAGGTCTTCGACCGCCCTTCCCCGGAACCGCTGCCCCGGTGGCAGGACTCCAACGGCAGCGATCTGTGGGCGACCGAGGACGAGACCCGCGATCAGATCATCGGGTTCTACCGGCGCACGTGGGAACACTCGGACGCGACGATCAACGAGCTTCCCCTCGACGCCCCCGGCCACGTGCCGTGGTGGCCGGAGCCTTATGCCGACACCAACCTGTTCGCCATCATGGTCCATGTCCTCGGCGAGTCCATCCGGCATGCCGGGCACGCCGATATCCTGCGCGAGGGCCTCGACGGCCGGACCGGGTTGCGCGCCGAACTCGAGAAGCAGATCGACGAGGAAGCCCGTGCAGCCTACTGCGCGAAGATCGAGCAGGCCGCCAGGTCGGCCGCACCAATCAAGGCTTAGAAGTTGTCTCACGTGACTTGATGTTCGTGCGGCATGATGCCGGTCGTGGGTGCTGATCTGTCGAAGTGTCTGGTTCCTGATGAACTCTGGGAGCTGGCCGCCCCGTTGCTGCCGTCGTTCGCTGCTCGTCCGCAAGGTGGTGGGACCGCTCCGTGTGACGAGCGGGCCGTGTTCACGGCAGTGGTGTACGCGCTGACCAGCGGCTGTACCTGGCGGCATTTGCCGCCGACGTTCGGCACGTCGCCCGCCACCGCGGATCGCCGCTTCACGGTATGGACCGAGGCCGGCCTGTGGCGTCGGCTGCACCGGGCGGTGCTGGACGAACTCGGGGCCCGGGGCGAGGTGGACTGGACCCCGGCGATCGTCGACGCAGCCTCCGTTCGCGCCAAAAGGGGGGATCGCTGACCGGGCCGAACCCGGTCGATCGCGGCAAGAAGGGCAGCAAGCTGCACGTGCTGTCCGATGCCCAGGGCATCCCGCTCGCCGTCGCCGTGTCCGGCGCGAACATGCACGACAGCCTCGCCCTCAAGCCGCTCGAAAGGCCCGGCATCGCCGCCGATCATGAGTCGGTGCGATCCGGTGCCGTCGGGAGAGACGCCGACGTCCTTGGCAAGGGCACGGCGCCTGTACAGCGCCAGCTTGACGGGACTCGACCCAGCAGCGAACTCGACGTACATGCGGCCAAGGCTCTTCGCCACGGCAAGGCCTTGGTCGAGGTAGAACCGCTTGCTCGCGGCCACGTCCGCGACTCCGAGCAGGAGCACGATCTCGTCGACCCGCCGGGTTGCCGGGCCGGTGTCCTTCTTCGCCGAGGTCGCGACCTTCCAGATCGTCCCGTCCGGGGCTCGTACGACACCGCCGTAGCCCCAGAGCGACTTCGCGGCAGGCTTCAGCGGCGCGGCACCGGCCTCCAGGGCGGCGCCGATGAGGCTGTTGGCGGTGGCCGGCTGGGACACCGTGAGCGTCAGCGTGAACCCACGGAAGCCGGTCGTCGGTGCCTTGGAGGCCCGCAGGCGTATCTGCGTGTCCAAAACGAAGGCGGCGGTGTAGAAGCGGTTGGCGGCCGTGGGGTCGGCCACGTCGAGGGTGACGGATTCGATGAATGCCATGGCCAGCGCTTCTTGATTCCTGACCGGTCTTGTCACCTGTTTGCCATACACGGCGGGCATCCCCGCCGCAGCGCCCGTTGCGCGGCGCCGGTAGTCACTGGGCGGCATGCCGACCAGCTCGGTGAAGCGGGTGCTGAAGGCGCCCAGCGATGAGCAGTCGACCGCGAAGCAGACCTCGGTGATGCTGAGGTCGCCACTACGCAGCACGCCGTCGCGCGCTCGATGCGATGCGTCATCAGGTACGCGCGGCGACTCGCCGTAGGCCAGCCGGAACTGGCGGCTGAGGTGCCCGGCGGTCCCCGGTCCAGTCCAGACCGACCGCACATGGTGTCCAGCACCTTGACTGATGTCATGTACGTACCAGAGGATCTGGCGCAAAACCATTCACCGGCGGAAGGCACCAGGTCTGATATGTCCATGCGCCGCATCGTCAGCATTGCCGCCTCAACGGCCCTCGCAGCTCCGCTCGTCACGCTCGCCGCAACACCCGCGCAGGCACTGACCTGCGACGGCGCTCACGTCGGGGTATACGTCGCCGTCCGTAGTATCGGGCCGGTCTACACGCCCACCGACGGGGGCTCGACCAGCATCAAGCTGGAGCTGAAGAACGAGCGCATCAGCGACTGGTCTCACGCACTGATTTCGCAGGGGTACCTTTCGGGCGCGTCCATGCGTGTCTGGGTCGAGCGGTCCTCAAACAATTCGACGTGGAGCGCCTGTTCAAAGACGACGGGTTCCAAGTCTCTGGAGGCCAAAAACCTCAACTACTACATGCGCGCCTGCATGGACTACCTGTACAACAACACGCGGTACGGCTTCTGCACGAGCAGCTACTTCGACAAGGACTAGCAGCGCCGGGCGCCAGCTGCTGCGGCCCCGCCCACCGCGGGCGGGGCAGCTGTGCCGGCGCGTCCACAAGCGTGTGGAGCAGCCCGGCCGACTGCAGCAGCGACGCGAGTCGCAGTTCCAGCCGTGGTTCGAGATACAGGGTGGAACCTCTCATTCCGCTGCTTCTCCTTGCTAGGGACGCAGACTGTTTCGCGTCGGCGGTAAGACCTATCGATCAGGGGCCCGGTGACGCCCGTACCGGCCAGAAGGTGCGGATCTGAGCCTCCGGCAAGTGGTGCGACGGGCCCTAGGCGCCGGACGCCCGGGCGGTCACGGCGTCACCAGCGGCAACGTCGCGGTGGGGTGCCGGGCCCTCGGGACTCCGGGTGAGGCCGGTCCTCGACTCCCATGGTGCCGGGGACGCGTTCGTCAGCGGCTTCCTGCATGGGCCGGCAGCCGGCCGGCCGGACCTTGAGGAGCGCGCCCGTCTGGGCGCGCGGGCCGGCACCCACGCCTGCCGACCGAGCCCCACACGGACCTGATCGGCCCCGGCGACCGGCTATCACTGAGGTCTGATCGGCTCAGGTCTGGCGCAGCGGTTCGTAGGTCTCCTGGCCGAGCCCGAACGTCCAGGCCACGCCTTCCTTCGCGGTCCGTGTCGTGGGCGGCACGCGCAGCCAGTACGTACGGTGCGTGCCGTCCGGCTCGGGGGTGGAGTTGACCACCTCGACCATCACCACGTCCTCGTCGCCCTGGAGCGCGATCCGCCAGAGGATGCCCGTCTCGTCGCGGTGCACCGGCTGGGCGTCCGACTCGCTGAGATAGCGGTCGTAGCCGTAGAACTCCAGCATCACGCGGCGCAGCTCCGCGTTCTCCTCGGCCCGTATGCGCGCGGGGGTCAGTGATGCCAGCTCGTCGAGGAATGCGGCGGGTACCGGCATACCCCGCCAGGCGTACAGCGCGAAGCCGTCCGGAAAGGCCAGAGCCGGGCCGTCGCCACGGTCGAGGCGTCCGGCCTCGTCGCGGTGCAGCTCCACCGGCCGCTCGCTGATGACCACCGCGTTTTTGTACGGCCACCACCATCCGGCGGTCCTGGCCACCTGCGCCAGCCCTGCGAGCCGCTCGCCACGGCCGTCGAATGCCGCGAGCCAGGCCGCGTCGTGCTGGCCGAGCACCGCGTCGAGGAGGAGCAACCGCACGTCGGACTCGTCCTCCGGGTGCTCCACAAGCTCCGCGACGATTCCGGCACGTATCCGCTCGGCCAGTTCCCTGGTGGTGTCCCACAATTGCGCGCCGGTCGCCGACCATAGAGCGGACCAGCCCTGGGGTCCCAACTCGTCGTGCAGACGACGTCGTTCATCGGCCCACGGCCGGGTGCGGACCTCGTCGCGCACCGAAGGTCCCGCCCCGTTGAGCTTTTCGACGGCCTCGACCGCCGCCTTGGGCGACGCGGCCCAGACGATCGTCTTCGGCGCTTCGAGACCCGCCGTGCGGTAGGCGAGCCGCACTCCTTCTTCCGCGGCCGCCCGGTCCGCCGCTCCCGTCGCCGCCGCGACAGCCCGCCATGTCATTACGTTCTGCATCAGAAGTCCCTGTCCCCTGTTCCCTGTCCCGCCCTGCACTCCTGGCACTGCGCTGTCCATTCGTACTCTGCCGCGCCCCGCCACGAGCGAGGCTCAGTCGGCGACGATACGGACCGAGCCGGGCACGTACTCCCGCTGGCGCACCACGCGGTACCAGCCCTTCGGCAGCGGTATCGCCGCGTGCTCCTCGTGCACCACCCGCCCGCCGTCGGGCAGGTGAAGCAGCATCGGGTCGAGAGGGCCCGCCTCACGCACCAGCCTGCCGGGCCCCTGCACCGCGTGCGCATGCCCGGTGACTTCGCCCAGTGCGAGCACCAACCGTCCCCGCCCGTCGCGCGGTTCACCGTGTGCGTCCACGAGGTGCGCCGGCACCGCCGACTCCCCCAACGGCATGATCAGAACGTCCCCTTGCCGGTACATGGCTGACTCCCCTCGTTGGCGCACACGCTGTGCCGACCACGTGGAAAACGCTACGGCCCGGGTCTGACAATCGGCCCCGACCTGGGACGACGGGGGCCCGCTCGCAGCATTGTCAGTGCGGCTTGGTAAACCTTTCGCACGTCAGTCGACCGCTCAGCGTCAGGAGATCAGGGCCATGTCCCACGTGGACCATCTGCAGGATTTGCTCGGCCTCCCGGCCGTCGACTTCCACCCCACCCCCTCGCCATTGCCCGCCGCGGACGCCGCCGCGTGGCGCATCTCCGTGAACCCGTACGACGACGACCCGCCCTGGGACGAGGTGTTCGACGAGTTCCTGAAAACCGTCGACCCCGGGAAGGTACGCGCACTGATCATCGGCCAGTGGGGCGAGGCGTACGACAACGATTCGAGCTTCCCCATTAACCTCGTCATCGCCGCCGCCGACCGGCTGACTGCCCTGGAGGCCGTCTTCGTCGGCGACATGACCTCCGAGGAGAACGAGATCTCCTGGATCGAGCAGTCCAATGTCACGGGCCTGCTCAGCGCGTTCCCCCGCCTGCTGGAGCTCGGCGTGCGCGGCGGCAGCCAGCTCCGCTTCCCGCCGGTGCACCACCCGCGGCTGCGCTCGCTCGTCTTCGAGTCCGGCGGCCTCCCGGCGGAGGTGGTGCGCGGCGTCATCGAGAGCGAACTCCCTTCCCTGAACCACCTCGACCTGTGGCTCGGCGTCGCGGAGTACGGCGGCGACACTGAACTCACCGACCTCGCACCGCTGCTGTCCGGTTCCCGCTTCCCGGGGCTTCGCCATCTCGGCCTGCGCAACAGCGAGATACAGAACGAGATCGCGGCCGCGGTCGCGTCGGCCCCCGTCGTCGCCCGACTGCGCACCCTCGACCTGTCTAACGGAACCCTCGGCGACGAGGGTGCGGCCGCGCTGCTCGAAGGGCAGCCGCTCACCCATCTCGAATGCCTCGACCTGCACCACCACTTCCTCTCCGAGGAGATGGAACGCCGGGTCGCCGACGCGCTGGAGCCGCACGGGGTGCGTGTTGACGTATCGGAGCGCGAGGAGCCGTGGGACGGCCGTGGCGCCGAGGGCCGCTATACGGCAGTGGCGGAGTGAGTTGTCCATGACCGGGATCGACCACCCCGAGACGTTCCACGGACTTCCCGTCCACACGCTCCCCGATCCCGACGACGAGCACGCTCCGCCGCTCCCGTCGGCGGACTCCGTGGCCTGGCGCCTGGACTGTCTGTGGAACGAGAACAATCCGTTCCCCGAGCTGTGGGGCCGTTTCCTCTCCTCGGTCGACTCCACGCAGGTCCGTGCGCTGATACTCGGCCCGTGGTGGCACGACGAATACTCGCCTCTGCGTCCCGTCCTCGACCTGATCATCGCGGACGCGGACCGCTTCCCCGCGCTGCGTGCCCTGTTCCTCGCCGACGTCACGAGCGAGGAGTGCGAGGTGTCCTGGCTGGAGATGACCGACGTCACCCCCTGCCTCCAAGCGTTCCCCCGGCTCGAAGAGCTGACGGTGCGCGGCTGTGGCGACGCCATCTCGGGACAGGACGTCCTGTCCCTGCGACCGGTCCGCCACGATGCGCTGAAGGTGCTGCGCTTCGAATCGGGTGGCCTGCCGGGTTCCGTCGTCAGGGCCCTCGGCGCCTCCACACTGCCCGCCCTGGAGCGCCTCGAACTCTGGCTCGGCGTCACGCATTACGGAGGCGACGCGACGGTCGCCGACCTGGCGCCGCTGTTGTCCGGCGGCGCCTTCCCCCACCTGAGCCATCTGGGGGTGCAGAACAGCGAGATCCAGGACGAGATCGCTGTCGCAGTCGCCTCGGCCCCCGTCGTCGCGCAGCTGGACTCGCTGGCGCTGTCGATGGGAACCCTCAGCGACACCGGCGCCGAAGCCCTGCTAGGCGGCCAGCCGCTGACTCACCTCCGGGAGCTGGACCTCCACCATCACTACATGCAGGAGGCGATGCAGCAGCGCCTGCGGAAGGAGCTCGAGCCACAGGGCGTACGGCTGAACCTGGACCAAGCCGACTACTGGGACCCCGAGAACGACGAGCCCCGCTATGTCGCCGTCGACGAGTAGCGCGGCGGGGCCGCGATTCGCGGTCGTCGGCAACCCCGCCAACCGCCGCGTCGCGCTCTTCCAGAGGGCCGTGGCCGCCGCCGGCCTGCCCGCCGCGCGCGTCGTGCCCTGGCTGGAGGTGCTCCGCCAAGGGGTTTCCTTCCAGCCGGGCGAGATTGTACGGATCGACTCGCCCGGGGAAGACGCCGACGTCGAGCGGCTGTTGCGCGGCGTCGGCGACGCCACCCGGGTGGAGGGCTCGGCCCACTGGTACGAGCGGTTCACCGCGGCCGTACGGGAGGTGGGGCAGGCGGCCGAGGGCTGCACACTGCTCGACGACCCCGACGAGCTGGCGGTGCTGTTCGACAAGCGGCTGTGCCATGCCGCACTGCACCGCACAGGTGTTCCCGTGCCGCCCTCGCCCACATCGGGGGCCCCGGTCCTGCCCGTGCAAGGCTGGTCGGACGTACGCGAACTGCTGCGCGCGCACCGGATGCCGCGCGCTTTCGTCAAGCTCGCGCACGGTTCGTCCGCCTCCGGTGTGCTGGCCGTCGAGACGGCGGGATCCGGGCGGGTACGGGCCACCACGTCGGTGGAGCGCGACAGCCAAGGACGGCTCTTCAACTCCCTTCGGGTACGCCGCTGTACGACCGAAGGTGAGGTCGCCGCGATCGTCGACGCTCTGGCGCCCGACGGCCTGCACGTCGAGCGCTGGCTCCCCAAGGCCTCCCAGCGGGGCCGGGCCACCGACCTGCGGGTGGTGGTCGTCGCCGGCCGGGCGACCCATGCCGTCGTACGGACCAGCCGCTCCCCCATGACCAACCTCCACCTCGGCGGAGCCCGCGGGGACCTCGACGAGGCCCGAGCCGCCGTCGAGGCGGCGGGCGGCAGCTGGGCGGGCGCCCTTGACGTGTGTGAGCGGGCCGCGGCCTGCTTCCCGCGCACGCTCTGCGTGGGCGTCGATCTGCTGCCGGCGGTCGGCTGGCGCCGCTTCGCGGTCGGCGAGGTCAACGCGTTCGGCGACCTGCTGCCGAACCTCACCGGCCTGCCCGGTAGCGGCGCCGAGGGCCTGGACACCTACGCGGCGCAGGTCGCCGCCGTACAGCGCACGACAAGGAACCACGATGCAATCGCCTGACATGAACGAGCCGGACGCGAACGAGTTGGAGTCCAGCAAGAACGAGTTGGACCCCAACACGCCGGACATGACCCAGATCGTGGGCAGCCACGATCTGCTGCTCGTCACCCTCGACACCCTGCGCCACGACGTCGCCGCCGAGCTGGCCGCCGCCGGACGCATTCCGAACCTGGTCCGCCATCTTCCGGGCGGTGTCTGGGAGAAGCGGCACGCGCCCGGCAGCTTCACCTACGCCTCGCACCAGGCGATCTTCGCAGGCTTCCTGCCCACACCCGCTGCGCCAGGCCCCCACCCCCGCCTCTTCGCCGCACGCTTCGCGGGCAGCGAGACCACCGCCGAGCGCACTTTCGTCTTCGATACCCCCGACCTGGTCTCCGGCCTCGCGGACGCCGGTTACCGCACCGTGTGCATCGGCGGCGTCGGCTTCTTCAACCACCAGGGCCCTCTCGGCTCGGTACTGCCCGGGATGTTCCAGGAGAGCCACTGGGAGCCGGAGTTCGGTGTGGCGTCCCCCCTCTCCTTCGAGAAGCAGGTGGCCCGGGCCGAGGAGGTCGTCGCCGGACTCCCCGCCGGGCAGCGGCTGTTCCTGTTCGTCAATGTCTCCGCGCTGCACCAGCCCAACTGGTTCCATCTGCGCGGCGCCACCGGCGAGGCCGGCGACTCCCACGCGACCCATGCTGCCGCCCTGGAGTACGTCGACCGGCACATCGGCCGCCTCTTCGCCACCGCGAGCAGCCGCCGCCCCTGCTTCGCGATCATCTGCTCCGACCACGGCACGGCATACGGCGACGACGGGTACACCGGTCACCGTCTCGGCCACGAGGCCGTGTGGACCGTGCCGTACGCCCAGTTCACCCTCGATCAAGGGGCTCTCCGATGAACACCGCGGTCCGCCCCTACCAGAGTTACGTATACGCCTACCCGCACAAAACGGCGTACCGCGAGCTGAAAGACCGGCCCGCACTGCGCGAACTCTGGGCGGGTGAGCCCAAAAACGCCCTCTCCCTCTACCTCCACATACCGTTCTGCGAGGTCCGCTGCGGGTTCTGCAACCTCTTCACCCGTATCGGTGCCCCCGACGAGCTGACCGGCCGGTATCTCGCCGCGCTCGACCGCCAGGCCACCGCCGTACGCGACGCCCTCGACGAAGCCGCAGACGGAGGCGGGACCCGCTTCGTCGCCGCCGCTTTCGGCGGCGGCACCCCCACCTTCCTCACCGCCGACGAGCTGGACCGGCTCTGCGACATCGCCGAGAAGCGGATGGGCGCGGACCTGCGTGCGGTACCGCTCTCCGTCGAGGCGTCCCCCGCCACCGCGACGGCCGACCGGCTCGCTGTGCTGGCCGGCCGCGGTACGACCCGCCTGAGCCTCGGGATCCAGAGCTTCGTCGACGCCGAGGCCCGCGCGGCCGTACGCCCACAGCGCCGCGCCGACGTCGAGGCGGCCCTCGCCCGCATCCGTGACGCGCGTATCCCCGTCCTCAACATCGACCTGATCTACGGCATAGAGGGCCAGACCGCAGACACCTGGCGCGTATCCCTCGACGCCGCGCTCGCCTGGCGGCCCGAGGAGCTCTACCTCTACCCCTTGTACATACGCCCGCTGACCGGCCTCGGCAGGATCGGTGCCGAAGCCGACGCCGCCTGGGACAGCCGGCGACTGCAGCTGTACCGCCAGGGCCGGGACCACCTCGTCGAGCACGGCTACGAGCAGGTGTCGATGCGGATGTTCCGCCGCAAGGACGCGCCGAAGCAGGCATCCGACGACTACGCCTGCCAAACCGACGGCATGATCGGCCTCGGCTGCGGAGCCCGCTCGTACACCTCTGCGCTCCACTACTCCTTCGACTACGCCGTCGACATGCGAGAAATCCGGTCGATCATTGACGACTACACCGCCACCGACGACTTCTCTCGTGCCGAGGTCGGCCGGTACGTCGACGCCGACGAGGCACGACGCCGCCATCTGCTCCAGTCGCTCCTCCAGGCCGAAGGCATGCCACTGGCCGACTATGCCGACCGCTTCGGCACCCCACCGGCCGACGACTTCCCGGCGGAGCTCGACCGTTTCGCCGCCCGCGGCTGGCTCGACGACACGGCAGGCCCCGGCCTTCTGCGCCTTTCCCCAGAAGGCCTCGCGCACTCCGACGCGCTCGGCCCCGAGCTCTTCTCCGACTCCGTACGGGCCGCCATGGCCGCGTACGAAATGAAGTGAGCTGCCATGGACCTGACGATTCTCTACCGCGGGCCGCTCGCCTCCTGCGACTACGACTGTCCGTACTGCCCCTTCGCCAAGCGCCGCGACAGCACTGACCAGTTGCGCACCGACCGAGCCGCGCTCGAGCGCTTCACCGCATGGGCGGCCGCACAGACCGGCGACCGCCTTTCGGTGCTCTTCACCCCCTGGGGCGAAGGCCTGGTCCGCTCCTGGTACCGCCGGGCGCTCGCCGAGCTCTCCCATGTGCCGCACATCGCACGCGTCGCCATCCAGACGAACCTCAGTTGCCGCACCGACTGGCTGACGGAAACCGACCTCGCCACGCTCGCACTGTGGTGCACCTACCATCCGGGCCAGACGCCGTACGACCGCTTCCTCGGCAAGTGCCGCGAGCTGACCGCGATGGGCGCGCGCTTCAGCGTCGGTGTCGTCGGCTTCCCCGAACACCTCGGGGAGGCGCGACGGCTGCGCGCCGGCCTCCCCGACGAGGTGTATCTATGGGTCAACGCGGCCGAGGGCCGCACCTATACGGACGAGGAGGCCGGCCACTGGACGGCTCTGGACCCCCTCTTCCCGTACAGCCGCCACCCGCATCGCTCGGCCGGACTGCCCTGCCGTACGGGCCAATCGGTGATCTCGGTGGACGGCGAAGGCACGGTACGCCGCTGCCACTTCGTGCCCGCCGAACTCGGCAACCTCTACGACGGCTCCTACCGGCAGGCGCTGAGCCCGCGCGCCTGCCCCCTCGCCGCCTGCGACTGCCACATCGGCTATGTCCATCTGGAGACGCTGCCGTTGTACGACGTCTTCGCGGGCGGCGTCCTGGAACGCATACCCGCCGGGTTCTTGTTGGCCGGGTCGCGGTCCGGCCGCGTGACCTGATCGAGCAGAAAGCTGCTGAGAAGGGCCGGGAGATCATCGCCCTTGAGGTGATGCCCGATCACGTGCACCTGTTTGTCAAGCACGAACCGAAGGCGTCCGCCTCGTATGTGGCGCACCAGTTCAAGGGCTTCACCTCCCGCGTGATGCGCGAGGAGGAAGCAGAAGGAAAAGGCCGAGCGTGCACCGCGCGTATAAGTTCCTCCTCCGCCCCACCGTCCGCCAGGCCCAGGCCCTGGGCGAGATGCTTCGGGATCACTGCTCGCTCTGCAACGGGGCGTTGCACGAACGCCGGGATGCCTACCGGCACGCCTCGAAAACCTCGATCAAGTGGGCAGCAGTCCGCCCAGCTGGGGGAGATCCGGGCGTACGATCCGCAGTGTCAGGGCCGGTGGTCGTTCTCCCCCCAGCAGGCGACGCTGCGCCGTTTGGACAAGGCGTTCGCGGCGTTCTTCCGCCGGGTGAAGGCTGGTGAGAAGCCGGCTGTCCCCGCTTCCGTGGGGTGAACTGGTTCGACACGGTGAAGTTTTAAAAGGACGGGGACGGATGCCGCTGGGACTCCACCCCGCACGACCTGGTCACCCGCGCCCGTCTCCAAGGTGTCGGCCACGTCCGCGTACACCAACACCGCGCACCACCCAAGAGAAGTTCGCGTGCACCCAGTGCGGACACCATGCCAACGCCGACCAGGTCGGTGCACTCAACGTCGCAATCAGGGCCGGGCTGGTCCTCCCGACGTGGCCTGGCCACCGACAGGAGAAGCCCTCCGGATTCAGCGGAGGGAGGAGTCACAGGAGCCGATCTTGTGAGTGCTCAGCTCTTTTCCGGCTCCAGACGCAGCGAGATCGAGTTGATGCAGTACCGCTGGTCGGTCGGGGTCGGGTAGCCCTCGCCCTCGAAGACGTGGCCCAGGTGCGATCCGCATCGCGCGCACCGAACCTCGGTGCTGGTGGGGGTTTCCGGGATGAGTTCGACCGCGTCGGTGTCCTTCGGGTCGTAGAAGGACGGCCAGCCGCAGTGTGACTCGAACTTGGTGTCGGAACGGAAGAGCTCGGCACCGCAGGCCCGGCACGAGTACGTGCCGACCGTCTTGGTGTTCGTGTACTCACCGACGAAGGGGGCCTCGGTCGCTGCCTGGCGCAGCACCGCGTATTCGCCCGGGGTCAGCTCCGCACGCCACTGCTCGTCCGGCTTTTCGACGTCGTAAGCCATGAAACGCGCCTCCTCAGATCGACAGGCGGGCCAGGATGTCCGGACCTAGGTCTGACCTAGGTCCATGACATCGCCCGCGGAATGGAAAGAACGAGTTCGCTGGGCTTCGCCCATTCCCGCGATCACCTGACGGCCGCCTTGTCGCTCACAGCCATGACCGGCTGCCAGAAGCTCAACAGCTGTCAGGCGTACCAGTTGATGCCGGGCCGATCCGGTTCGTGGACGACGGTGGGCCACATCGCCGGATCTTGAGGCCATCGCATCAGGTGGGCCGTAGACGGCAAGCTGGGAATGGACACGGTGCTCCGGGTCACCCGCGCCGAGCACCTGGTCGTGCCCGATGACGGCATGCCCGGGGCGTATCCCCCGGCGCCGTCCCCTGGGCAGCGCGACGGCCCCAGTGGCACGGAGGCTGACAGGGAACACCCCGAGGGGCGGCCGGTTCGTCCGGCCGCCTCCTCGGAAGGTCGAACCGTCGCCTGGCGCTTCCGGAGCGGAGCTCAGGACTCCTCGCGCATGGGCAGCCGCCAGTTCTGACGGGGGAAGTGGCAGGTGTAGCCGTCCGGGTAGCGGCGTAGGTAGTCCTGGTGCTCCGGCTCCGCCTCCCAGAACTCGTCGGCGGGAACCACCTCGGTTACCACCTTCCCCGGCCACAGGCCCGACGCATCCACGTCGGCGATGGTGTCCTCCGCGACCCGCCGCTGCTCCTCGTCGAAGTAGAAGACGGCGGACCGGTAGCTGGCGCCCATGTCGTTGCCCTGCCGGTTCTTCGTGCTCGGGTCGTGAATCTGGAAGAAGTACTCCAGGATCGTTCGGTAGTCGGTCACGTCACCGTCGAAGACGATCTCGATCGCCTCGGCGTGGTTGCCGTGGTTGCGGTACGTGGGGTGGGGGATCTCGCCGCCGCTGTACCCGACTCGGGTGCTCAGCACACCAGGGAGGGACCGGAGCAGCTCCTGCATGCCCCAGAAGCACCCGCCCGCCAGCCACGCCTTCTGCTCGTTCATGTTCACAGTCCGTTTCGTCGAGGTTGTTCCATTGAAGACAGGTCTCGCATCTGGTGGCTCATGCCGGGAGCGGGGCCTGTAGCGGGTGAGGCTGGCCCGACCAGCCCGCCCGCGGGATCAGACGGCGATCGCGTTGATCGCCCCGGGAATGTTGCTGCAGGCCGCCTTGGAGTACGGGGCGAGCTGGGTGGACTCGGCCTGGTCGACACCGCCGCTCTCGATTCCAGATGCGCATTCGGCGGCGACGAGCAGACGACACTCGGTGAACAGAATGCTCAGCCGGCGGCGGGGCTGCTCGGGGTTGGTGGCCATAACCGGACCCACCGAGCTTTTTCGTCAGTGCCAGGGCGTCGCGGTTGGACCAGGCCGCCATTTACGGCCGTCACCGAAGTCCCCTGGGGAAATGGATGCGATACCAGCCCCAGGGACGACGCAATAGTGGCAGCTTATGGAGTCACCTGTCAAGGGGGTGACAACTTCGCGGTAGATCGGCCGACGGACACTGTACGGCGCCGTTCGCCGCCCGGGAGGTGCCTACGCCTGCGGCCTCGCCATCGGTACCGCCCTCTTGGGAACGGAGGTCCCGGAGGCCGGCGGATTCGTACGTCGACGGGCGAGGAGCTGCGTGGACAGCGGTGGGTAACCGTTGGAGATGCGCGGGGCTACGGGCGCTGATTCCCTGAGGGCGCGAGCGCACTTCCCCACCCAGGGGCTGGATGGCTTCGGAGCGGGTGGGGAGGGTTTCCGGCAGTGGGGAGCCGCCCGGTGTTCTATTACGTGCTCAAGTACGTTCTTCTGGGGCCGCTGCTGCGGCTGCTGTTCCGGCCGCGGACGGACGGGCTCGAGCACGTTCCGGCGGAGGGCGCGGCGATCGTCGCCGGGAATCACCTGTCGTTCGCGGACCCCCTCCTCATGCCCGCGGTCCTGAAACGGCGCATCACGTTCCTGGCCAAGGCGGAGTACTTCACGGCACCGGGCCTCACAGGCCGGCTGACCGCGTCGTTCCTGCGCAGTGCCGGGCAGATTCCGGTGGACAGGTCCGGCAGGGCCGCGGGGCAGGCGGCGCTCCGAGAGGGGCTGGGGGTGCTGACGAAGGGAGAGCTGCTCGCGATCTACCCGGAGGGCACGCGCTCCCCCGACGGCCGGCTGTACAAGGGCAAAGTCGGGGTCGCGATGATGGCACTGGCCGCACAGGTGCCGGTGATTCCGTGCGCGATGGTGGGAACGTTCGAGATCCGGCCTCCGGGCCGGGTCCTGCCCAGGACCCGGCCGGTCGTAATCCGTTTCGGGGAACCGCTGGACTTCTCGCGCTTCACAGGGATGGAGCACCACAGGACGGTCCTGCGGGCCGTCACCGACGAGATCATGTACGCGATCCTGGGGCTGTCGGGCCAGGAGTACGTGGACCGGTACGCGGCTGACGTGAAGGCCGGACCTCCCGCAACACCATCTACAGCTACGTGCCCGAACTGAAGGGCGGCTCGCATTCGCCGAGACGGCCCGCGCGAGCGACGGACGCGGGTAAGGAAGCACCCACCCCGTCGTTCTCTCCGCGCGAGCGGAGGTGCAGGGTGACCAGCGTGCCCTTCGGTCACGGCTTCGGAGCGGTGGGGGTGGGTTTCGAAGTCGCGGGCGAGGCGGCGGTGGCGCATGAGCCGGCCGGCGCCGCGGGATGACCTTGAAGCCCTTCCGGGTGGGGTCGCGTCGTCCTACCTCGACGTCGATGCTGAGGCCGGCGCCGTGGTGCGGTAGCCAGTGTCGGCCGGTGCAGCAGGTGGTCCGCCTCATGCAGGCCGTCGCTCCTCCTGCCTGCTGTCGCGGGCCCCCTCGCCTCGCGGCGACACATACGCGCCAGAGACGGCCCCACCGGCTTGTCAGAACGCGTTGCGCAGTCGCAGCCGCAGCGGGTTGCCGTCCGGATGGGATCGGGCATGTGAGGGGGCAGTGGGTCCGAGTGGGTGTCCTCGCGGTGCAGCCTTTCGCGCAGCCGGGACAGCGGGCTGCGGCTGAGGGGCGCCGGGGTCCGTCCAGCGTTCCCGGAAGACGGCCTAGATATCGCCGACCGCCGGGCCCCGGATCGCGAGCTGGATGTCGTGCCAGGGCGGATGCGGTCCGTATGCGTCGGCGATGGGCTGGGCGCGTTCGTCGCCGCAGTGGTCGATGTCGTCGTTGCGGCTGCGGGACAGGTCGATGCCACCGATGTACGCGGCGTCGAGCGCGGGCGCCCGGGATGGCGCAGGACGACGCGCTTTGGTGGTGCGAGCCGCCGGGACAAACTCGCATGTCCAGCAGGTACTCGCCGCCCCCGCCCGGACCTCCTTACCAAGGTGGCGGTTCTCCTCCTCGCTGTCGCGTAGCACGGGGCCGATCTCGGTCCCGGGGCCCACGAGCCGCTCGTCGGGATCGCCGCGCCAGTCGGTGAACAGCAGCAGGTCTCCGGCCCGCAGAGCGCGGACGGCGGCCAGCAGCTCGGCGAAGTACGTCGCGCCGTGGACCAATGGGCGCGCTTCGTTGCCGACCGACCATGCCGTCCCGTCGGGGCGTCGACGGTCCAGGCGGGTGACGGGATTGCCCCGCTCACTGGCCGTCAGCAGCCAGTCGGTGGGTTCCACGGAACGGCACCTCCGACCTGCGCCCCCAGGGCCCCACGTGTGCTTCCAGCGGTCTGTTTCGTACCATTCTCGGGCCGACGACCCCGTGGATCGACATCTGCGCCAACCCGCGGGAGGCCGTCGTGACCACCGTAATGCCCCCGCTGGCTCCGACCGGCAGACTACGCCTGGCGCGGTGCGTCCCGGACGACGACCGGCCGTTGAGGCGGGTCGCGGGACGCTTCCGGGCCAGCCACACCACCGCCGCCCGCTGGGGAGGGCCACTACCGGCTCTGGGGGCCGAGTACATGCACGACCGGTCCAGCCGCCTGCACCGCTCACCACGGCGTTTCACCGGACCACAACGAGCAACGGTCGTGCAGCTACGGGCGAGAGCACCGCATCGGCCCCCTGCGGCCGGCCGCACCGGCGTCGCCGCTTCCACCGCCCACCCGGTCCTGACCCGTCAACGCCTGCCGCCCTGGCCGGCACCGACCGGGCCACCGGCGAGCCGGTCCGCCGCTACGAACGCAGCCCTGGCCCGGCGAACTCGTCCACACCGAGTTCAAGAAACTCGGCCGCATGTCCTAAGGAGGCCGACAAAGGGTCCTGGGCCGCGCCGCCGGCAGCCCGAATGGACCAGGGCCCCGGACCGACGCCGTACCCCGGATGTCCCGCATCAGTTTGAGCCGTGGACGGACACGGTATGGACAGCTCCACCGCTCACACGCAGAGGACAGTTCCCATGGACCTGAAGATCGAAGTGATCGTGCTGCCCGTATCCGACACCGACCAGGCCAAGGCCTTCTACGAGAAGCTGGGATTCCGCCTGGACCTCGACACAGGGGCCGGTGGCAACTTCCGGGCCGTGCACTTCACTCCGCCCGGCTCCGGGTGCTCAATCATGTTCGGCGAGGGGATGACCGCCGCCGACCCCGGCTCGGTGCAGGGCCTGTACCTCATCGTCTCCGACATCGAGGCGGCTCGCGCGGAGCTGGCCGACCGGGGCATCGACGTGAGCGACGTCTTCCACGACGCCGGAGGAGTGCTGTTCCACGGTCACGAGGGCGGAGACGTCACCCACCGGCTGGAGGGCCAGGAGCGCCTGGCCGGCCGGCACCCCGAGGGCGCCACCTACTCCTCCTACGCCACCTTCAGCGACCCGGACGGCAACGGCTGGGTCCTGCAGGAGATCACAGAGCGGTTCCCCGGCCGCTGAGGGCACGTCACCCGGCAACCACGGCCCCGCTGCACGCGAATGGCCGGAGCCCCTTTGCTCGGGGTGCCGCAGCGCCATCTCGCCCCAGGCATGAAGGGGTACCCCACGATCTGGGCACCGGCGGCGGTCATGGCCCTGTGGTCCCAGCTCGGACAACAGGGAGCAAGTAACCCGTCGGTAGGTTCTCGGGTTCATCGACGGCGGCGGGCTGCTGGGGCACGCTCGGCGACATGCTGGGCTACCGCGTCGACGCCGGGCCGCGCGTAGCGCTCCAGGGAACGCACCGAGGCGTGGCGGGAGTGCGCGTCCACCCCCTCCAGGTCGTCGAAGTCCTCTGGGCCGGCGAGGGGGGTTGGCCAGCAACCGGGTTCGCCGGAGCACGGTGTGCAGCATGTCGTCGGTGATGACCGGGGCCGGCCGCCGTGCTTGCCCTTGCGGGCCGCGGTGTCGTGCCCTTCGAGCGTCGACTCGCGGATGTTATCCCGTTCGGTCTCCGCCATGGCCGCGAAGAACGCGAACAGCAGGCGGCCGGGACCGCTGGGGTCGTACATCCCCGGCAGGGTCCCGGCGAGCATCTCCAGGACCAGGCCGTGCGCGGTGAGGTGGTCGGCGAGCGCAGTGAGTTCGGCGGCGTCGCGGCCGAGCCGCTTCATCTCGTAGACAGTGAAGATGACGCGGCGAGAAGACCGAGGCGCCTTCCCCGAAGCCAAGACGATGGCGGATGCCATCATCACCTCGCAGACCGCCGAGATCACCAAGATGAAGGACCTGCTCGGCAAGAGCTGACCTGCTCCGGCAGCGGGGTGCGGCGGGCCTATCCGGCCCGCCGCAACCCGCTGCTTTTTCATGTCCCCTCACCCAACGAGGAATACCCCTGGGGGGTAATACGGTTGTGGTGTGGGTCACGGGAACGGGGCCACACTGGGACGGGATTGGGGATGACGGTCATGGACCACAGCGCACACCACACCAGCACCGCTTACGACCACGCCGCACATCAGGCGCACGCGGGCCGCGGCGGCCACGCGCACGCGGGTGCGTCCTGGGGGACGGCGGCGAAGGCGACGCTGCACTGCCTGACCGGATGCGCGATCGGCGAGATCCTCGGCATGGTCATCGGCACCGCCCTGCTGTGGGGCAACGTCGAGACGATGATCCTGGCGATCACCCTCGCATTCGTCTTCGGCTACTCCTTCACCCTGTTCGCCGTCCGGCGGGCCGGCCTGGACTTCAAATCCGCGGTCAAGGTGGCGGTGGCCGCGGACACCGTGTCCATCGCGGTGATGGAGCTCGTCGACAACGGCATCATCGCCCTGACCCCGGGGGCGATGAACGCCCACCTGTCCGACGCCCTGTTCTGGACCGCGCTGCTGGGCGGGTTCGCCGTCGCCTTCGTGATCACCACGCCGGTCAACAAGTGGATGATCGGCCGCGGCAAGGGCCACGCCGTCGTCCACGCCTACCACTGACCACCACCGCTCAACACCGCGCCCGGCCGCACCCTGGAAGGTGCAGCCGGGCGCCTTCGTGTCCAGGGGCGTTAGCTGGAGGTGTACCGGGGGCTCGCGAGGCCGCTCCTGCGAGCAGGCGTGCAACGAACTCTTCGGCGCGCTCGGCTGACCGCACCCAGCGCGACGGGCTCGGGGAACGGGTTCATCGAGGCAGCACGCGCTCTGCTCGCGCTGGCGGCGGCGCCCGTAGCGGGTCACCCCGCGAGGCTAGAACACCGACAGGGCGGCTGACGTCAGCAGAACCAGGAGCGCGGCGGCCGCGTCCGCGAGTTCACCTTCCTCTACACCCACGCCTACACCCACGCCGCCGGAGCCGACAGCGCCTTCGCGCACGTCACCGGCGGCGCCGCCGCCGTGCCGCACTGGTGGCCGCTGAGGCAGACCGCGCTCAACACCACGACGACGAGCCGATGGGCCCGGCGACGACAGCCGACACTCGCACCCGGCCGAAGCATGCGCCTCCGGACACCCGCAGCAGGGCATCGGCCTGCCGGGCCCGCACCTGGTTTGCCTCGGCGAGCGGACTCCCGCCTTCGTCGGCTGACCCGGGAGGACGGCCATCGTCGGCCACAGGCTGGGCGACTCGCCCCGCTGGTGATCGTGGCAGCAGATGCGCAGGTGTGCGCCGGGATCATGCCGACACGGCGGCACGATGGTCGCCGCGGTCCAGGTGGGTCCGCAGCCGGGACCTGCCCTGCATCTCCCGCGCCGGGTTGCCGCCCCACGGCGCCTGCGCGGGAACTTCCTCGCCCTTCATAAGGAACGAGTCAGCGGCAAGCTGTGCGTGGTCGCCGATCGTGGTGCCGTAGTGGACGAACGCACCGACGCCGAGGGTCACGCCCGCGCCGACGGTGGCGCGGTCGCACTTGAAGGCCCCGTCCTCCTGCGAGTGACACTGGATGATGGTCCCGGCGTTGAAGGTGCAGCCGTCGCCGATGGCGACGAGGGTCCGCTCGACCAGTGAGAGGCCGTCGTCGAAGACCCTGCGGCCGATCCTGACGCCCAGCAGCCGCCAGACCACGCTTTTGAATGGGGTGCCGTTGAAGAGCTGCATGTATCGGTGGGTCGTCAGTTTCCAGAAGCGTTCGTGACGCCAGAAGGACGACTCGTAGATCGAGCAGTACAGCGGTTTCACCGGCTGCAAACTTGTGACGACCCGTTCCACCAGCGCGTAGAAGACGACGGTGAACACCAGGGTGGGCAGGCTGGCCAGCGCGATCGCCGGCACTCCGGTGGTGGGGTAGAGGTGGACGGCGGCCATGGCGATGAGGGCGACGACGAAGAAGTGGAACCATCGCATCAGCAGGTACAGGGTCGCGGTGAGCGCGTTGTGCTTGTTCTTGGCGGCCAGGCGGCGGCGCAGTTCGTCGCCTTCGGCAAGGTGGGCGAACTTGTTGTCACGCATCACCGTGCGCGGGATCTCGAAGCTGGGCGAGCCCAGCAGGCCGACGCCCTCGCGGACGGGTCCGTCTATGGGGACCATGACCTTCGTCGCGAGCAGGCAGTTGTCGCCGGTGCGGCCGCGTGAGGGGTAGGCGATGTTGTTGCCGAGGAAGTTGCTCGGCCCGATCGAGGCTGGGGAGAGGCGGAAGGACGTGCTGGAGTAGTCGGCGTTGATGATCGACAGCCCGTCGGCGACCATCGTTCCGCTGCCGACCTGGCTCAGGTAGGGGGTGTCGTGCTTGATCTGCGAGCCGAAGTTGGACCCGGTCTGCTCGATACGGCACAGGTCATATCCGAGGCAGCGCAGGTAGTGGACAATCGCGGAGCTGTCCCCGAAGAGCAGGACGAAGAACCTGACATTACTCATCCGCACCAGTGCCCGCTGAAGGCCGTGGTGGAAGCCGTACAGCGGGTAGACCAACCCCGGCCTGATCGCCCGGCTCAGTATCCGGGGCACCGCATTCACCGCCACCAGACCCATCAGCAGGCCGCCGAAGAAGCCCACCGATGAGGCGATCAGCGCATCGGCGTAGAACCCAGGACTCGTGAAGGCCAGCTCCGGCTCCGGATTCAGCAGCCCCTCCAGCTGCGGCACCGCGGTGAACAGAATGCTCACACCGGCCAGTGTCAGCGGCAGGTACACACCAAGCACGACCAGAAGCTGCGCAACGGTGTAGAGGCACTTGCGCAGGGTGCCGCACGCGGTGGGCTCAACAGCCCGGAAGTCGGTCTCCGTCGGCTGCGCCGGTGAACCGTGCCACGACTCACCGGCCGGGACGGCTTGCCCCGATTGCAGGGACGAGGCGTGCCCGAGCTGGGCCCCGTCGCCCATCGACGTGTCGATGTCGAGGACCGTCTGCTCGCAGACGGTCACGTTCCGCCCAAGGGTGACCGGCCCCGTCTCGATCACCCCGGCATGCGCCCGGTAGCAGGAAAAGAACACGTCCTTGCGGACGACCGTGCCTTCCTCGATGGTGAGCAGGTCGGTGCACACCGGCACGTTCCGGGAGAGGACCGCGACGTCGCGGCCGATGCTCGCACCCAGTGCCCTCAGATACAGCACATACAGCGGCGTACCGGTGAACAGGCGCATTGGACTGGTTCGGATCAGGGTTTTCACGCACCAGAAACGTACGTAGCCAAGACTCCACACCGGGATTCGGCGGGGAGCGAAGCGGCCGATGAGCGTCCACTTGACCACGACAGGAAGGGCGCACAGGCCCACGAAGCTCATGCCGGCGAACAGCGCCGACCGCAGGTATTGGTCAGCTACACCTGAACCGCCCTGGAGCCATTCGTAACCGTGTGTTATCACCAGGGCACCAAGGAAGGACATGCCGAGGAAGATCAGCAGCTGGAGCCCCCCGCACAGAACGTACTGCCGCGTGCGGGCCGCCGCCGGAGCCTCCGCCCCGGTCGCCTCGTCGGCCTCCTCCTCGACCGAGCTACCGGCTATCTCTACGGACGACGGCTCGGCAAGCATCCCGGGCTCCGTCGGGACATGCGAGCGGGACGGATCGGTCTGTGAAATGTCGAGTGCGGCCACCAGGCCCCGGATCGTGGAGTTGCGGTAGATGTCCTTGATCGACACCGACGGCAGATCCTCCCGCTTGCGCACCCGGGCACAGAACTGCGCCATCACGAGGGAGTCGGCGCCCAGGTCGGAGAAGAAGTTGCTGTCGACCGAAACCTGCTCGGTACGCATGACACCCGCCAGCACCTCGGCCAACAGCATCTCGATGTCGGCTGACGCGCCGGTCGGCGACTCAACCACCAGACCGGACGGCGCGTCGGCCTGCGCCCGGGAGGGGCCGGTGTCCGGGAGCGCGGCGGCCAGGCTCCGGATCGTGGAATGCTGGTAGATGTCCTTCATCGACACCGTCGGCAGGCCGTCCCGCTTGCGCACCCGGGCACAGAACTGCGCCATCACGAGGGAGTCGGCGCCCAGGTCGGAGAAGAAGTTGCTGTCGACCGAAACCTGCTCGGTACGCATGACACCCGCCAGCACCTCGGCCAACAGCATCTCGGTACTGGCCGCTGCCGCACCCGTGGCCGTCGTGGTGTCCTCGACGGACGGCGTGCCGGCCGGAGCGGCCGTTGAGCCCTCAACCCTATTGCCGATCACAACAGTTGCCCCTGGACGTTCCGGTCGGCACCGACCCGTGCGGCCCGAGCTCCGGGGACCCGTACCCGAGCAGCCGCGACACTCCGCGCGAAAGTCACAAGGTCACGAGCTCTGGTCTGGTCAGAAATCCACGAAAACATGTGTCGTCACCTGCAGTTAGTGCAGTCCACTGTCGGTTTTCCATCGGAATGGTCCGGGCCCGGCCGCGCATGCAGGGCAGTAACCCCGCCGCGTTTATTCGGCGCCCAACGCTCTTCCCTGCAGGCGGCCCGATCGGACGAGCTCGTCCCGCTACTTGAATTCGGGAAGAACGTCAGGCCGGCTGACCGGTCGAGAGCACGCGCGGCCAACCTGCCAAAATGGCCAGGTCGCGTGCGAGATCGGTCCGCGGCTGCCAGCGCGGACGGAATGGCCGGAACTGAGCCGTGTCCCATTGGCACCACACTTCAGGAAAGATGCTGGTTTCAACCATCCGGCAGGTGTCCAAACCATCCCCGCCGACTGGCGGGGGGCCTCCCGCAGGCCGGGGAACGTGGACCAAGTCCCCAGCATGCCGAGGGCGACATCCTTGCTCTGGATATAGAAGGTGAGGCGAATGATGCCCCGGTTCGGGCCCTTCTCAACCTTGAATTTCACGCGCTGGGATCCAGCCGGCTTGTCTCCCCGATGACCTCGTCGATGAGGTCCTCAATCGGGTCGGTTTACGCGCTTCCCGTGGACCGCCTCTTTTCGCAGCAACATCGACCCCACCGCCTCCTTCCAGCCCGGCACCGCCGCGCTCCGGGAACCGGCAGGGCGGACGACCATGACTACCCGGTAGCGTCGCCGACTTCCAGACCGCAGGAAGAGATGAGGTCGGTGGAGTCTTGATGGGTGAGTCGAGCGGTGGGGCATCGCCCACTGGCCGCGCGTGACCATCAGAGGCCAGAGGCCGCAGCCCCCTCACCGGCGAATCGTGCCGCGGCCACGCCAAGCACCTTCGGGAGCCCCTGCAGCGCCGGGTGACTCGCGCCCCCTCGAGGTCGCTGGGGCGACGACCGCGAAATGTCGCCCCATCCGCACCAGCCGTATGGGATGTCCCTCATCTGGAACACCGAGTCCGGTGAGTGCAGCTTCACAGTCACCGCCTCGCACACAGCACCCGCGAACGATGATCCCGCCGACCCGATCAGCGTGGGTGCGTATCCTTGGGACACCAACGGCGCCAATGACGTCGTGAACCCGGAAGGCTTCGGCCATGACAGCTCTGCCGGGCAATTGGACATCGGCGTGCACGCCGTGAACAGCCTCATGAGGTACTTCCCGGTCGACGACACGATCAAGGTCAAAGCGACGAAGACCTCGATCACAGTGAGCCGGTCGGGAGACCAGCACCCTGACATGAAAGTGGTCCAGTACCGTCCGTCCCCAACCAGATTTGGGAGAACTTTCACGAGTGGCGTGAAAGACCGGGAGTCATCACTATGCGAATCGCGGTTGCAGGTGCGACTGGGAACATCGGGTCCTTTACCGTTGCCGCCCTGGCGCGAGCCGGACACGATGTCGTGCGAATTAGCCGCTCGCTCGGTGTGGACCGGCTCGATGCCGCATTGACCGGTGTCGAAGCGGTTGTCGACGCCACGAATTACACGACAACCGACCGCGATGAGGCGGTGGTGTACTTCGGCACCAGCACGCAGAACATGCTTTCCGCCGAACAGCAAGCCGGTGTCCGTCACCATGTGGTGCTTTCGATCGTCGGGGTAGATCGCATCGAAGGCAACGCACACTATGCCGGCAAGCGAGAGCAGGAGCGCCTGGTTGCCGAGGGCCCGGTGCCATGGACCATCGTTCGAGCCACCCAGTTCCACGACTTCGCCTTGACAGTGACGCGGTGGAGCGAGCAGGACGGCGTCGCCAAGATCCCGCCGCTACTCGTACAGCCGATCGCGCCCGAGGACGTAGGTGATGTCCTCGCCGAGATCGCCACCGGCGCACCGCAGGGGCGGTACCGCGATGTCGCCGGCCCGGAACCACAGGATCTGGTGGACATGGCCCGGCGCACCAATGATGCGTGCGGCCATAGAGTCAAGCTCGTGCCGACGTGGTCGTCGCTGCTTGGCCCCGACATGGCCGGCGACGTCCTCCTGCCCGGCGACGGCGCCCGTATCGCGCCGACCACCTTCGATGAGTGGCTCGCAAAGCAGCGATAAAACCGCCGAAGAGTCCTACCCGCTGCTCCAGGTCAGTCAGGGCCTCGGCGTAGTCGCGTGACGTCTGTTTCGTGATCATGTGAGTCCGAGGAGGGCGAGCGGTCGGTCGCGGGCATTGTGCCGGAGGCCGGCGGCGATGCTGCTCTTCCCGGCGAGGCGAAGGGCGCCGATGGCGAGGTTGCGCCAGGTCGCCATGGCGCGGGGCGCGGATCCGGTTCGCAGCTGGGAGGCGTCCTCGGCGAACGTCACGTCTCGGACGTGGTGCAGGGCTTCGATCTTCCAGTGGCTGCGGATCAGCCGGGCGAGCTCGGCGGGTGTGGCCTGTTCCGCAGTGAGGCTGGTGACCGCGTAGACGGTCTTGATGCTGACCTTGCCGGTCTTGCGGTCCGCTCGGCGGCGCTTGAGCTGGACGGCCTGGCGGGCGCCGGGAAAGAGCAAGCTGTTCACCGTGCACACCTTGATGCGGCGGATCTCGCCGCGGCCGTGGCCGGTGTCGTGGGTGCGGCCCTGCAGCGGGATCTGCTTCCAGGGAAGGGACTTGAGCTGCTTGTGGAGCTTCTTCTGGTTCCTTTTCACGATCACGATGTAGTGCGCGCCTCGGCCGAGCAGGTAGCTGGCGTGCTCGCGCTGGGTGTGCATGGCGTCGCTGGTCACGACCATGCCCGCCAGGTCAGCGAGGGTCTCCAGCAGAGGCTGGAAGCAGGTGACTTCGTTGGTCTTCTCGCCTACGTCGAGTTGGGCCAGGACCAGGCCGGAGAGGTGGTCGCAGGCGGCGAGCAGATGGATCTTGCGGCCCGTGGCCCTGGCCGCTCCGCGCAGGGTCTTGCCGTCGACCGCTACTGCGTGCAGCTGACCGTCGGCCCCAGCGCGCCGGTCGGCCAGCCAGCGGCCCACCGCCCGGTCCAGCGCGTCGCCGTCGATGCGGCCCAGCAGCTGCCGCACCCTCGCCTCCGCTGGCAGGCACCGCTTCGGGGACAGCGGATCGGGCCGTACGCCAAGGCGCTCCAGGACGGACGGCGGGGCGTCGGTGATCCACTCACCCACCGCCAGCAGGGAGGTCGCTCCGGCCAGAACCGCGCACGCGGTCAGCGCGAGCACGACGACCAGAGCGTGCCGTACGCCGCGCGGATCGCGAGGGTCGGGCACCTCGGCCAGTCGCTCCAGCAGGCCCGGGATCTCCTCGGGCACGGCCCCGGGATGATCGCGGAGTTGGTCAAAGGCAGGCGGGATCGGCGATGATGCGTCGGCAGGCACGGTCTTCCACTCGGATCACGGGGCGTCGAGAACTCCATGATCTTGGAAGGGCACGTCATCCGCCTGCGGCGTCCTCGGCCTCCCAGCGCAGCAGGTCGCCCGGCTGGCACTTGAGCACCTCGCAGAGCGCGGCGAGCGTCGCGAAGCGCACCGCCTTGGCGCGGCCGTTCTTGAGTACCGCCAGGTTGGCGGGCGTGATCCCTACGCGGTCCGCGAGCTCGCCCACGGACATCTTCCGCCTGGCCAGCATTACGTCGATGTCGACGGCGATCGGCATCAGATTACCTCGTCCAACTCGGCCTGGATCTGCGCCGCTTCGACGTCGCGCGCGACGGCCTGGGCGAGCAGCATCCGCAGCACAAGCACGATGAGCGCGACCCCCAGAATGGCCACGCCAACCCCGCCCATGATGACGGTGACGCCCGGGTCGTCCCGCTGGCCCGGCGCATTGATGGCCGTGACCGCGAACCACACGAGGGCAGCCGCCACGATCGCGCCGATCACGCCGTCCACGTACCGGAAGGCGGCGTGGGAGAACACGGTTCCGCGTCGCACCATCGCCACCAGCCGCCATACGCAGACCAGGGCGACCTGGACCGACGCCATGCCCAGGATCGTGATCACGCGCAGCGGGGTCAGCGGGAGCGACCCGTCCTCCGGGTCGGTGGCCAACGCCCACACCATCAATGCCTGTACGAACACGGTGCCGGCGAGCACCACCACGAGCACGACCCGCAGCGCACGCACTGTCAGCTTTCCCATGACCCATCCTTCCATCGAGTTGCGATGGTAATCTATCGAATTTCGATAGATGAAACAAGGACTGGGACGGAGGGTGGGCGGCAGTTTCGCACCGTGACGGGACGCCGCCGCCTCCCATGGCATGGTGGTTGCGCGAACCGTCTTGATCTTGTCGAAGTCGGCCTCACTTGAACACAAATCGGACGCCACCCGACTACGCCGAAGCCCTGCCAAGTCAGTGTGTCTCGAATGTGAGCGCGGCGAAGCGCGCCCGCAGCCATTCCTCGTCCAGTGGCGCGAGTGCAGTGGCGATGGCGTGGACCTGGGCCGGATCCTTGAGGGAGACGATGCAGTCGTCGCCTTCGTGGAGGAGCAGCCCTCCCCGGATCGCGTGGGACAGCGGGAAGGCGCCGCCGGTGAAGGTGAGCGTCCCGTCGGTGCACCGAACCACACGTCCGACGCTCAGGCGACGCCGGACACCCTCCCCCACCAGGCCATGCGGTCTGGCCCGCAAGCGTCCGGAGGGACACGCTCACACGGACCGGACCCGGCTGCCCAGCGCATCCCACCGGCACCAGGGCATGACGACGATCAGCACGCCCACCACCAGCCGACACAGGTCGCGAGGGCAGCACTGGGCGCGGGCTTCCCGCGGCAGGCGGTGGACAGCCGGCCCGGTGATGGCAGTGGCCCCGGATGTCCCCGGCGTGGGGGCACCCGGTGCCACATCTGCGCGAGGCCACGGTCAGCGCGGGCACGGCGTCTTTCGCCAGGAGGCGGGTACATGCTCCAGTCGCCTGGAGAATCCGCGAGGAACATAACCCGGTCGTTCTCAGTCAACTTGCCCAGCGAGACCGACCGGTAGAGACGCGGCCACGGGGCGGTGCTCCCGTCGGCCGAACGGTGGCCGCCGAGATCACGGAGGTTATGCAGCCGTTCGAACGAACGTGTCCATGCCCAACGCCCGCCTGTATGGCGCGCCGGGGTTACGGCGTAACTCGGTTCAGGTCGCGCGGGAAGTTGCTGGCGAGCCGGACGTTGGGCAGGTCCAGCAGCCGGCCGAGGAAGCGTTCCAGGCCGAAGGCGAAGCCGCCGTGTGGCGGCATCCCGTGCGCCATCGCGTCGAGGTAGCCCGCGTAGGGGGCAAGGTCGGTCTGCCCCCGGGCCGCCAGCGCCGCGACATAGTCACTGTGCCGGTGCATTCGTTGCGAGCCGCTGAGCAGCTCCAGACCGCGGAAGATGAGGTCGAAGCCCCGCGAGAACCCCGGACGCGCCAGATCTGGGTGGGTGTAGAAGGCCCGGTGCGCTGTGGGGAAGCCGGTGACGAAGACGAAGTCGCTGCCGTGCTCGCGCAGCGCCCACCCACCCAACCAGCGCTCGTGCGCCGGGGCGAGATCCGGCTCGGAGGTGATGTCCTCGCCCGTGGCCTTGGTGTACATCTCGCGCACGTCGGTGAAGTGCACGATGGGAATCTCAGCCGGCAACGCGGGCATCTTGGCCTCGAGCATCTGCATCGACTGCGCGGCAAGGGACTCCACGCCTTCGAGCATGCCGGCCACCGCGCCCTGGCAGGCGGCCATGACCTCGTACTCGTCGCTGATGAATCCCATCTCGGCGTCGAGTGAGGTGTACTCGGCCAAATGGCGCACTGTGTCGTGCGGTTCGGCCCGGAACACCGGTCCGACCTCGAAGACCCGCTCCAGGACACCGACCATGATCTGCTTGTAGAACTGGGGCGACTGGGCCAGGAACGCCCGGCGGCCGAAGTAGTCCAGCCCGAAGACGGTGGCGCCGCTCTCAGTCGCCGTACCCACGATCTTCGGAGTGTGGATCTCGACGAAGGACTGCTCGGTCAGCGCGGTCCGGAATCCCGCCACGGCTGCCGCCCCGATCTTGATCACCGCGGAACGGCGCGGATGGCGCAGCGCGAAGGGGGCATGGTCCAGCAGCGTGGGCAAAGTCGCGCTCAGCTGCGGCCGGAACAGGTCGAACGGTGCCGCCACCGCGGGCTCGGTCAGCGCTTCGATCTGCGGCTCGGTGAGCTCGATGCCGCCGGGGGCGCTCGGGTTGGCGGTCACCGTCGCCACCACCGAGACGGTGGTCTCCTCCGGCAGGGATTCTAGGAGCTCCCGCTGCTGGGGTTCGGTGATCACGATCTGGGCCAGCCCGTCCCGGTCGCGCAGGATCAGAAAGGCCACCGACTTGAGCAGTCTGCGCCGGTGAATCCAGCCAGCCGCCCGCACCGTCTGCCCGAGGTGGCCGTGGAGTTGGGAGGAAAGGATGCGTTGCATGGTGGGTACCTCCTACGGGGATCACAACGCGTGTCCCAGAGAGGTGCGGGCGAGCGGGATCCTCGCGGTACCACCACACCTTCACCCAGCCGCAGCAGGGCCTCATCGCCCTTGACGTGGGCACGGACCGAAGTCCGTTGTGACGGCGGGGTTCTACTGAGCGGTCGGCACCACAGCCGCAGTGCCTTGGCCTGCCGTTCTTCCCCGCAGCTCGTGGAGGGTCTTCATGCCCCGGCCGGAGTCCGCCTTCGCAGCTGCTGGCGGCTCTCTCCAACTCCGGTGGTCGTGGCACTACTTGGCTCCGTCACCGCTGTTGTACCCGACGTTACCACCCTGCCGACCGCCACGGTCTCCACGCCACGCGAGAGGGGCGTTCGGACTTCCCGTCTCCGTGCAACATCGGCCGTATCGATGAAGGTGGTCCAGCCGCCAGCGCCTCGTGGTTGATCTGCGCGCACCGGCGTCGCCACTGACTGCGGGCTCCGAGTTGAGCGTCATCGTGCCGATGCAGAGCCTGCTCACCGTCACGCCGGTGCGGCCGAGGGTCCGATATGGCACAGGCAGGCTCCAACCTCACCTATGCAGGTGCTGGTCGGTGCGTTCAGGCGCAGCCGCCAGCCGGGAAAGCAGATCTCGGGTGGCCTGGACAGTGTCGGCGAGTTCCTGCGCGCGACGTGCCTCGATCTCCAGGACAGGCACGAGCGCCGGTCGCCGACGCAGGCAGAGCCTGAGTGCGTCGATGACGTCGGCGTCGACGATCTCGCCGTTAACGCCGAGACCGTAGCGACCCTCGCTGCGGAAACTGAGCTGGAGATGGGACACTGCCGCCAGCTGCCGCGGTTGCAGGAAGTCCGCGGGGCGAAAGCCGGCCTTCCACGCCGACTTGACGTCGACCACGAGTCCCAGCGCGCAGCCGAATTCGACGAGATGGTGATCGACGTCGTCGGGCGTGCTCACCAGGCCGTAGCTGACGTTCTCCAGGCAGTACCGCACTCCGTACGTCTCGGCCAGGCCGATCAGCTGCCTGGTGGTGCGCACGTAGTTGGAATCGAACGCCGAGCCCTCGGTCACCAGGTGACGCGGCGGCCCGTGGGACACGTATGCCGGTGCGCCCAGCAGCCTGGCTGCGTGCAGATACCGCTCGAACTGCTGGGTCGCCCAACGGCGTTGCCGAAGGTAGGGCGTGAAGAGCAGATTCTCGAAGCCGAACACGTACGGGTGCAGAGAGGTGACGGTGAGCCCGAGGCCGGCGCACCGGGCACCCAGATCCTGGAGGAATCGCTCGTCGAGCTCCGCCTCGCACTGCAGATAGATCTCGACGTCCCGCACGCCCATCGCGTGCAGCAGGTCGACGGACTCCTCGGTCACGACGTCGAAGTGGTACGTGCAGCCGGTCGAGGCCCCCAGGCGCAAGCCGTCGTCGTGCTGATCAGGCACGGGGACCCGCTCCCTGCATCCGGTCGATCCCGGCCTGGATCGTCGCCGCGGACTTGGCGAACGTGAACCGCACGAGCGTGTCACCGTCCCGCTGGTGGAAGTAGACGTCAGCGGGAATGCCCACGACGCCCAGCCGGACGGGGCTCGTCCGGCAGAACTCACGCGCATCGCGATACCCCAGCGGCGCGCAGTCGGCGAGTACGAAGTACCCCCCTTCCGGTGCCGATGCGGTGAAGCCGCACCTGCGCAGACCGCCCAGCAGGAGATCCCGTCGCCGCTGGTAGTCGGCAGCCAATGCGGCGAAGTAGTCCGGCCCCAGTCTCAACCCCTCGGCCACCGCGGTCTGGAACGGGGCGCCGAAGGCGAACGAGAGGTACTGCTTCACCTCGTGCACCCGATCGACCATCCGGGCAGGGCCGCTCACCCACCCGACTTTCCACCCGGTCACGGAAAACGACTTGCCGGCCGAGGAGACCGTGAGCGTCCGCGGCGCCATCCCGGGCCGGGAGGCGACACACCGGTGGCGGTGCCCGTCGAACACGATGTGCTCGTACACTTCGTCAGAGATCACGGTCAGGTCATGCTCGACCGCAAACCCGGCGAACTGGTCGAGGAGTGATTCGTCCCAGACCCGGCCCGACGGGTTCCCCGGAGTGTTGACGATCACGGCCTTCGTACGGCGGGACACGGCTGCCGCGGCGGCGACAAGATCGGGGCCGCCGCTGACCGGTTCCCACGGCACGAACACCGCAACGCCGCGGGCGAGCCGTACCGCGGCGGGGTAAAGATCGTAGAACGGCTCAAAGATCAGGACCTCGTCGCCGGGCTCGAGCAGGCCGAGCAGGGCGGCCGTGATGCCCTCGGACGCTCCGGCGGTCACCACGATCTCGCGAGCGGGGTCGAGTTCGATGCCGTAGTAGGCCGCCTGGTGACCGGCGACGGCCTCGCGGAGCGCGGGCAGCCCGAGGGTGGGGGGATACTGGTTGGCACCGGACCGGATGGCCGCGCACGCGGCCTCCATCAGCTGCACCGGCCCTGGCTCCTCCGGAAAGCCCTGTCCGAGGTTGACAGCCCCGCAATCGACCGCCAACTGCGACATCTCGCTGTAGATGCTGGCGCTCATACCAGGAATCCGGACGTCGACTGCCGGGGATTTTGCAGGCGGGCGAACGGCCCGGTGGGCAAGCCGCGGAACGTCTCCTCATCACCGCAGGGCAGGGCGTTACGGCGCAGGTAGTCCCGCAGGTCGTGGGCGACGTCGGTCAGCCGGCCGGTCAAACGTCCCTCACGCAGGCCGAGCACGACGGTGTCCTCCCGCGGCGCGTCGAGCTGCGGCTCCTGGTCCACTGTCAGCAGTACGAGTGTGCGACCGGGTTCGGGGGGCGGTACCGGCTCCCCCGGCTCCCACCGCTTCACAGTGGTGTCACCCACGGCCACTGCACCACCGTCGCGCAGGGACCAGTGCACGCCCTTCCAGGCCAGTTCCTCGCACCAGCGTTCGAGCAGGTGATCGACGAGTCGCGCGGCCTGCGCCGCGTCGACCGGCTTGGCCGTCAGCGGCTTGATCGGCTTGGCGGGAACACCACCGGCGAGCACGTCCGCCGGCAGGCTCCGGGCGACGACGGCCCCCGCCGCCACGATGGTGTTGGCCTCGATGTGTACGCCCGGCAGGAGCGTGACATGGAATCCCAGCCACACGTTCGAGTCGACCCGGATCGGCGCGAAGTCCGCCGAGTAGCCGTCGAGGAGGCGATGGCCGAAGTGGAAACCATGCGTCCACATGGTGAGGTTGCAGCCCGACCCGACCTGATCGGCGAGCTCGATCGGGAAGTTGGCATTGAGGATGCTGTGGGGGCCGAGCGCGACCCGGTCACCGATGCGCACGTGCGCCGTGGAGGCATTGGTCCCGCCGTAGCCAACCGCGGAGTCGTGGCCGAAGTAGAACAGTTTCCCGGCGCGGAAGGATCGGCAGGTGATGTTCACACGCTGCTCGATCCGACCGGCGGTACCGATCTCGAACGCATCGGCGACCAGGACCGCGGCACCGGCGAGCAGCTCGGTGCCCGCACCGATGACGATCGAGCCGGACCGCAGGTCGCATCCAGCGCCGATCCGCACCCCGTCGCCGAGCCGCAGCCGGTCGGCGACCACGGTGGCGCCGTCTGCCACTTCGACATCGGTACCGACCTCGATCAGTTCGCCGAGCCAGGCCCGTACGCCCTCCCCGACCGTCGCGCCCGCGTCACGCAGTTGCTGCGCACCGGCCAAGCATGCCTCGTCCATCAGTTCCCTCCCGCGTACGACCGGAGCCAACCAGAGCTTCCCGCGCGGAAGTAGCTGACGTGATCCCGCCACGGCACCGCCTGGAGCGCGCCATAGTTGTCGAGGATCACCAGGCGCTCATCGCGGGGCGCGTTGAGGGCGTCGACGCAGTCGGCGCCGAGGAATTCGCGGTGATCGGCGACGATCAACACCGTCCGGGCCCGCGCGACCTGCGACTGCACGTCGGTCGCCGCCACGGCGGCGCCCAGCTTCGCGTCGATCTCCGCGGCGGTGTACATCGGGTCCCAGACCGTGGTCTCGATGCCGGCCTCCAGGAGCCGGGTCACGATGGCGCGTGCGGGGCTGAGGATGTCGACCTTGATGTTGCCCTTGTACGCGATGCCCATGACGAACACCGGTCCGCCGCCGCTCGCCGCCTCCGCAACGAGCCGGCGGATACGTTCGTCGGTCTCCACAGCCGCCTCGAGCAGCGACAGCTCCTTCGGCTGCGGCGCGCCGAGCAGAAGGTACCGGCTGGCCAGGGGGATGCAGTAACCACCGGTACCGAAACTCGGGTGGTAGGTGCCGACGTTCCACTTGGTGCCCGCGAGCCTGAGCACTTCCACCATATTGATGTCGGGGAAGGCGAGGGTCAGCTGGTTGGCCAGGCTGATGTCCATGTGCCGGTACGCGTTCTCCACGCACTTGACCAGCTCGCCCTCGAGGTGTCCCGGTGCCTGGTGCAGAGTGTCGTTGACGAGTTCGAGGATGCTCGCCGCCGAGCGGCTGGAGAACTGGTCGTAGCCGGCGTAGATGCGATCCAGCTCCCGCATGCCGTGCCCCTCGGCGAGGAACCAGTCCCGGCGCGGGGCGAGAGCCAGGCCGAGATCACGGCCGACCTCCAGTCCGTGTAACCGCAGGATCGGCACGATCAGCTGGCCGGTGGTACCCGGCGTCAAGGTGGACTCGACGATGACGATCGGGCAGCGGCCCCTGAGCTCGCCGTGGGCGATGGCGGCTGCCAGCTCCTCGAAGACCTCCCGCAGCGACTCCTGATACGGCGCCCCGTCCCGCTCGGTCGGCACCGCGATCATGTGCACCCTGCAGCTCGAACTGAGTACCGTTTGACTGTCGCTCGATATCGCCACGTCCAGCGCGGGCTCCGTCGCCCTGCGCTGGGCTATTCGCTCCGGGTCGGGATCGTAGCCCGCGATCTGCACCCCCTTGGCGGCGAAGGCTTCCACGGTCGACCAGCCGATGTATCCCAGGCCCCACACGGCCAGCCGGATCCGGCGATCGCCCAGCAGTTGCCCGTAGTCGGTCTCCTCAGATGTTGTGCTCACGTTCGCCTCCGGACGGCTCGGTGCCGAGTAGTTGCGCGAGTGCGTTCGCGGTATGCGAGCCTCCGACGCACCGCGCGAGGTACAGACCCTCGGCCGCGGCCAGGCCGCACAGGGATCCCAGGGCCGCATTGCGTACGTGTGCACCGTCGAGGTCGAGATCACGAAAGCCCTGTCCGTCGTAGCTGTACGCGCGCAGCGCCGCCTTCTTGCGCTGCTCGTGGCCCGCAATGGGCAGGAAGATGTTCGGGACGAAGGTCAGGTAGTTGAGCACCCGGTGCTCGTTCGGGCCGAACTGCAGCAGGGCTGTTGTCGGCCAACGCCTGCTGGAGGCCGACGTTGCCCGGGCCATCCGGACGTGGTCGCCGTGCGAGTCCCCGGGCCAGTGCCCGATGACGACATCCGGATTCAGCGCGGCGACGGTCTTGTCGATGAGTTCGACCACCTCAAACTCGGCGACCTGCTCCACCTGTCGGATCGCCGGATCGGCCAGCCATTGCAGCCGGTGCCCGAGGATGGTTGCGGCCTCCTCAGCGGCGGCGACGCGGCGCCCCACCAGCGCGGGACGTGACTCCGACGCCGAGAAGAACGCCACCGTGACGTCGATTCCGCTGTCCGACCACCGGGCTATGGAGCCGCCCACAGCCAGTTCCGCATCGTCGGGATGGGCAGCGAGGACCAGCACACGGGTCATGTCGATCCCTTGCGAGCGTTCGCCAGGACAGCTCCGAAGCTCGCCAGGTAGGCCGCGAACTCGTCGCTGGCGCTGTCCCCGGTGCCGGCCACGGCTTCGGCGAGGCCGGCGCACCGGTCGACGAAGACGGGGGCTCGCACCCCTCGCACTGAAGCGCCCTGCATGGCGACCTTGACCCAGGTCGACTGGTACATGTTGGCGCCATCGAGGTGGGCCTTGGTCAGGTCGGACTGGGAGAACCTGCTGTAGGCGCAGTTGGCCCCGGTCAGGTCGGCATCACGCAGGTCGGCCGCCACGTACGCCTGGACCAGGACCGCGTTGACGAGGTTCGCCCCGCGCAGGTTCATCGCCCTCGGCGGATCTCCCGTGATCATCGCGCGGTACAGGTTGGCCTGCCGCAGATCGCAGTCCTGCATGTTGACGTCTCGCGCGACGAGACACCGGCCGGTCAGGCCCGCCATCGCCGATCCCGAGAGATCCGACTCGACGATGTGCAGGTTCTCCGCGTGCGCTCCCTCTGCGTCCAGCCCTCGCAGAGAGCACGACACAATCTTGGCGTTCGACAGCGTGGCCGAGCGCAGGCGAGCATCGGAGAGCACGCATGTCCGCCACGTCGTGTTCGAAAGATCCGCGTTGTCGAGGTTGATGCCCAGCACCGTCACGTCGGTGAAGTCCGCGCCGATGACGTGCATCGAGTCGGCCGTCCAGCTGTCGCCGCGGACCTGGTCGAGCCGCAGCCGGGGCAGCACCGCCGCGTCGAGCCGCAGCGCCCGGGCTCCGGTGAGGCGCTGCAGGCATAGTCCCTGCCCGGAGGCGCCTTCGAGGGAGGCTCCGCTCAGATCCGACTTCACGATCGACAACTGGTCCAGCAGCGCCTGCTCCAGACTCGCGTCGATGAGCAGGCACTCGTTGATGAGGCAGCCTTGCAGGTTCGCGCCACTGAACCGTCCCCCGCTCAGGTCGCACTGGTAGAAGGAGGAGCCGGCGAGCTGCGCGCTGGACAGCAGTACGCCGCGCATGCTGCAGCCGTGGAACAGCGTTCCGGTCGCATCGCGCAGCCGGGAGAGGTTGGCGTCGTCGAAGTTGCATGTCTGTGCGGCGAGGGCGTGGACGTAGGCCGATTCGAGGTTGGCCCCGCGCAGGTCCGTACGCTCCATGCCCGGGCACACCATCGTGATCTCGCTGAGATCGGCGTCGCGCAGGTTGGTGCTGTGCAGGCTCGCCCGGCTGAGCGTGGCCCGCCGCAGGTTGGCACCGGCGAGATTGAGACCGCTGAGGTCGGCCTCGCTCAGATCCAGCCCTCGGCCGGTGGACGCGACGAGTCGTTGGGTGCACTCGGAGAGTTCCTCGAGCACCAGGGCACGTTCATTCGGCTGAGATCCCGACAGCCGTTTCAACAGATTCGTATGCTCTGTCAACATTGCGCTCCTTGGCGTCGTAACACCAGTCAACGTCAGTTGCCTGCCAAGCGGGTCGAGGTGAGCCGGTCGAGCAGTTCGGGCCGGCTCGGCCCTGACGTGAGGACTGCCGTCGGCGCCAGCTGGGCGGCGTACGTCAGCAGGTCCCGGTCACGGGCGAGGACGGTCGGATCGTCGAAGAGGTGAATGCGACGCTGGACCGCCCGGTAGAGCTTCGTGTCCTTGGCGGCCTGTGCGTAGGCCACCTTGCGGATGAAGAGAGGGTTGTCGAGGTTCGTGACGTCACGGTCCTCCCCCGCCGCGAGCCGGGCACGCTCGGTGTCCTCGGCCGCGGCTGCCTGGTAATACGGCAGCGAAAACCGCGACAGCGTCGCGACAATGTCGGCGGTGCCGGCCGGGGTTGGTGCCTGGCCACGGTTCAGTGCCTCGGCTATGAGGCGGGCGTGGTGCAACGCCATCGACACGCCCCAGCCATGTGTCGGATTGGTGTGGCACAGTGCGTCACCGATCGGGATCACGCCGCCGACGGCGGTAGTCGGCCCGTGGCGGACGAAGGTGTTGCTCAGACCGCCGATCACGTACACGTCGGAGATCGGTTCGGCCAGGGCCAGCCACTCGCCCAGCACCGGCATGCAAGACGCGGCCCGGGTCCAGGCCTCGGCGTCACGCAGGACGCGCAGCTCTTGGTCTGTGGGCGCGATATTGAGGGTGACGACGAAGGAGTCGCGGTCCTCCTCCAGTACGGAGAACCGCAGGTAGCCCAGATCACCCGCGGGCCCGAAGTGCCACTCGCTCGCCGGTGGTCGCGCAGCCCCCGTGAACCGGAAGTGGCGGGCGTAGTATCGGGTTCCGGAGTACAGCCACGACACCTCCGCAGCGGCGGCGCCAAGTTCCACCGACCAGGCCGTGACCCTCGACTTCCGGCCCGTGGCGTCCACCACCCAGGGGGCCCGGAAGGTCCCGCCGTCGCCCGTCCCCACGCCCGCCACGCCGGGAACACGCCGGCCGTCACAAGCCACGAGGCCGACGCCGCGCCTACCGGCGGCGATGTCGATGTGGTCCTCGACCTCCACCGCACGGCGCAGCGCCCACTCGAAGACCGAGCGCCGGACGAGGATCGCCACCAGTTCGTCGTCTTCCGGCTCGCGCTCCGCCGGGGGGATGTGCGTGCCGAAGTCGCGCTCGCCCGCACCGGCGGCCGCCAGCGTCCGCAGCACATCGGGCGCGCATTGTCGGAGCGTACGACGTGCTAGTGCGTGGATCGCGTGGCCGTGCCCGAACTGGGCGACTCCCTGCCGCGGCCAGCCGCGCAACGTGTAATCCGGGTTCACCGGCGCCGACGCCGCGTCCGCCTCGATCAGCTGCACGTAGTGTCCGCTGCGGGCCAGGAAGAGCGCCGCTGACAGACCGGCGATCCCACCCCCGAGGACCAGCACGTCGGCCATGTCAGGCCAGCCCAGAACTCAGGTCGGCCAGACCCGCCGCGTGCCGGTGGTCACGCTCTGGGCAGCTGCCGAGCGGATCGATGTGGATCGGCGTCAGGTCCGCGCCGTACGCTCCGCGAACGTCGCACCGCAGGCTGTCCCCGACATGACCGAGGATGCGCCGCGACTCACCCACCGCCCGCCTCGCGGCGTCGAAGATCAGGCGGCTCGGCTTCGTCGCCCCCACTAGCGTCGAGTCGCACACTGCCAGCACCGCGGGCAGTGGCCCCGTCCCCACCTGGCACACCTTTGTGTCGACGAGTTGACGCGCGACCGTGCCGTCGGAATCGGACACGATGGCGACGTCGACTCCGCCGTCCTGGACCAGCCAGCGCAGCTTCTCCACCGCCGACGGTATCGCGATCGACCACGGACGCCGCCAGACTTCATGCGCCGAGACGGCACTCTGGAGCGCGGCCCCGCGCAGGCCGAGACCCCGCCCGTACGCGCGCCGGTAGTCGAGGATGTCGCCCGAGCAGTCGAAGGCAGAGACCGCCTCGTAGTGCAGTGTCGCGTCATCGACCTCCGGCAGGGAGGCGCCCCAGGCCTCCAGCGCCTCGACGACCTCGGACGCGGCCGGCAGCAGCAGGACACCGCCGACGTCGAGCAACAGCACCGGGCGCGGTGCGACGCCGTGCGGAGGTGTCATGACTGCTGCCTCGTTCGCTTCAGGCCGCGCTCGCGCGCCATTCGCTGGACGCCGACCCGATCCACCTTCCCGGTCGGGCCCAACGGCAGCTCATCGATGACGTGCACCTCGTCGGGGAGCTTGAACCGGTCCATCTGCTGTCGCCCCCACTCACGCAAGGCGGCCCCGTCCACGCGCGCGTCGTGACGGAGCGTTACCAGCAGTACCGTCCGCTCGCCGAGCAGATCGTCGGGCACGCCGGTGGCCACGACCGCGGCGCAGGCCGGATGCCCGGCATAGACGCCCTCGACCTCCAGCGGGGAAATCTTGTTCCCGCCGCGGCTGATGATGTTCTTCGCCCGCCCCGCGAGCACGAACCGCCCGTCATCGCCACGTCGTGCGAGATCGCCGGTTCGAAACCACTCACCTGCCGTCGCCGCCGCTGTCGCGGCCGGATCGCCCAGGTAGCCCGTCATCCGAAACGGCGTACGGATCCACAGCTCGGCGACCTCCCCCGCAGGTGCGTCGCGCCCGTCGTCGCCCACCACCTTCGCTGCAACGCCGGCAGACGGGAACCCAATGCTGCCGGCCAGCTCACGGTACGCCTCGGGTGCGACGATGAAGTCGGAGGTACACGTCTCGCTCAGCCCGAAGACGTCCGTGATCCGGGCATGCGGCAGAAGGTCCGTCAGCCCCAGCCCGAGACCGGCAGCCAGGGGTTCGCCGCCCGCGATCCACAGCCGGGGTGCTCCCACAGCGCGCAGGCGCATCAAGGCGGACTCGTCCGATTCCGCTAGGAGCTTGCGCAGCATCGTGGGCACCACCGCCGTGCGATGGATGCCAAACCGTGCGAGTGCCTCGGTCATGCCCGCGACGGTGAAACGGGGCACCAGGTGGACGGTGCCGCCGGTCGCCAGCGTCAGCAGCGTCGTCCACTGACCGAAGCTGAAGTGCAGGTGGAGAACCTGGAGCAGGGAGGTACCCGGCGCGAACGCCAAGACACTGTCGATCGCCTCGAGCTTGCGGCAGAAAGCCCGATGCGACAGCACGACCCCCTTGGGTCGCCCCGTCGAGCCGGACGTGAAGATCACCAGAGCCTGATCCTCATCCAGCTCCGCGGGGTGCGCGGATCCGGCCTGCTGTAACCGGCGCACGCCGTGCTCAGGCGTGTCCACTTCGCCGTCGGGGAACCACTCGGACCGCAGGTTGTCCACCAGGGCGCAGGCCGCGGTGCGAGTGGCGACATCCTCGACCACGAGTGGGGGCGATGATCTGTGTACCGGCACCGCGACCGCGCCGCACAGCCATACGCCCACCTGCGCCGCAACGTCGGCCGGGGCGTTGCCCACCGCGACGAGCACGGCCGATCCGCGCTCCACCCCGCACCTGAGCAGATCATCCGCCACCGCATGCGCCCGGGCGCTGAGGTCGCGATACGTCAGCGACTCCCCGTCCTGACCGACGAGGGCCGTGGCGTCGGGCCAGTTCTCGGCCGCGGTGACGACGAGCTGGTCGAGTCGATCAGGAAACCGCAACATTGCCGCTCCTGCTCCAGTACCCAAACCTGAACGGGAATCCAGTGACCTCGGCGACCGAGTCCGCACCGAGCAACTGCATGCAGAGCCGGTCCAGGCCCAGGCCGAGCCCGCCGTGCGGCGGGCAGTCCTCGAGCACGTGCAGCAGGTCCTCGAACGAGGCGAGATCGATGCCGGCCACCGTCAGCACGTGCCGCTGCAACGCGGCGTCGTTGATGCGAAGCCCGCCACTGGCCAGTTCCATCCCGTTCATCACCAGGTCGAACGTCCACGTGTCGATGTTGAGCATGTCTCGCGGGCTGTCGGGCGTCCGCCGGGGCAGCGCCATAGGATGCCGGGTGAGCTTGATCGCCCCCTCATCGTCGCGCTCGGCCAGCGGGAAGTCGACGAGTAGGAGCATCGAGATCTCGTCGGGCCGAGTCCGAAGATCAGGGCGGTCGGTGCCGTACCGGCTGACGGCTTCCCTCGCCTGCATCCGCGGAAACGGCGCATCTGGACACGGCAGGTCCATTGCGGTGCAGACCCGGGTGATGAGCCGTTCCGTGACCGCAATCACGGCCTCCAAATCGCCCGTCTCCATCTCGATGTCCAACTGGACGAACTCGCGCAGAGAATCCTTCGTTCCCGGCTCGCGCACCTCCTGCCGGAAGCAGTGGGCGAACTGGTAGTACCGCTGGTACCCCCCGGCGATCAACATCTGCTTATACACCTGCGGCGACTGCGCCAACCACAGATGCTCGCCGGTGGAGGTCGTCGCGCTGATGTTGCCGACCCTGTACTCGTTCACCCACCGACCGAGCACTGGCGTGTCGAACTCACCAAAGCCCTCGGTCTGCAGTTGCTGATGTGCGGCAGCGCGGATCGCGTGCCGCTTGCGGAGATTTTCCCTAGTGCGTTCGCTCAGCAGGTGCGCGAACTGCGCCCCCACCGACTCGTGGTCGACCGGCGTGTCCTCGCGGTCGCTCCCGTTCACCGACGGCATTTCAGAGCCTCCCTGACGGCACAGACGACGCCCCGCGGCATGTTGTTGCGCAGCATGGGCCGGCAGGCCGTTCCGGATGCCGACTCATTCTGCGAAGTGCATCTGGAGTCCTTTGCCAGCGGCCGCGAACTACCGGCCAGCCACAGAAACGGCGCCCAAGCCGACGCCAGATCCGCTCCCTGTTCTCAGACAAGACACAGAACCCTAGGACCACAGCAAGATCGAACAGTCACAACACTGCTCCGCCACACCCTCATGGAAGCGGTGCCGCGCTGGCACCTGAGTCCAGAGGCAGTCACCGAGTTCGTCGGGAGCGAGCGTGGCCGGGATCCCGGCCACGCCTTCGGCCTACCGCGAGGGGGACGGAACACCAGCCACCCGCGGGTGACCACCTGCGGCGACAGCTAATTGCGGGGGAGGGGCGGGGGCGCTTCGCGGTGGCTCCGCCCTCCCTGGCAGCCGAATCCACCACGCTGTGCCCTACTACCGTCACTGCGAACGCGCCGACGCTCCCCCGTCGAGCCGCACCGTGACGTCCGCCCCGGCGGCCAAGTGCACAGCCCGACCGCATACCGAAAAGTAAACGCCCTCGACTGAGACAGGCGCTTATATGACTACCCGATACGCAGGTAATCACCGGGACGACTCCAGAAAAGACCATCGCTCCCCGGAATTACGGAGGACGCTCAGTCAAACAAGTCACGCAATTCTTCGCCAAGCTCACGCAGAACCGCCTGATTTGTTGCACCGATGTACGCCCCGCCGAAACGACCGAGCGTGAATGCAGCCTTGGCGGTGTTCTTGAGACCGCGACTCGCCGCCTGCTTGCCGACCCAGAAGCCAGCCCGATAAGCCCTCTCCGAAGCGGCGGCGACAGCAGGTGTTGCCACAGCCATGGCTGCAGCGTGACTCGTGGCCGCAGCACTGGCGGAGGCTGCGACCGCCGAACCGGCATAAAGGGCCCCGCAGGCCACGGCTGCCACTCCTGCCGTCGCACCAACGGTTTCACCGATCTTCGCCCCGAGCTTATTCTCCTTGAGGAACTCGCTCTCTTGCAGTTTTCGCTCGAGCCGCTGGGACCACTCCCATTCCGACACTGCACCCACCCCCTGACATCTGATACCTAATCAGTTTCTCGACATTTCATCACCGCGCAGACAGCCCCCTCGGCGCAGCAGATACAAGCTAACCCGCTACGCCCTTGCTGTCTATAAAAGTTGACGGTCAATAGGCCGGCTTGCCGCAGGGCATGAAACCGAAGTTTCTTTGCGGGGCAGAAGAGTTTGATGTGATCAGACCTAAGCCGTGTCCTATACAGTGGAACGCTAAGGCGTTTGTAGCAGCACAGGGCTGCAGCGATTCCCCGAAAACGCCAGGTAGTTGCGGCAATGGCGTTCGCAACGGGGGTTGAGCGGTGCTCGCCGGACAGCCGGGAGATGGTCCGCCCGATCCTTCCCCCTGGATGGCGCCGGTGCGCGGGCTGCCGATGCCCGCCCCGCGGAACCCGGGAGTGTCCGGGATCCGGGCGTTGTTCGAGTAGATCGGTCCCGCGCAGTCCAGACCCGACGCCGAAGCCCCAAGGTCCTCGTCGACGGCCACGGACTGGGAGTCGATCCCGGCTTGTCCGCTGGGCACCCGGACGGTCGTGTCCTTCAGGGACATCCAGTTCCCAACGCTGGGCGAGCGCAGGTCCAGTGTGCCGTCACGGTACAGGCGCAGATCTCGCACTCCCGCGCGGTACTGGCTCCGAGCAGGCTCATTCCCGTCAGCTCGCACTCCGTGAGTTCCAGTGCTTCGAGGCGCGTGCCGTCCGGGCAAGGAACCTCGAAAGCGGCACCGTTGAAAGCGGACCGAACTGTTCACATCCAGTTCTGCGAGATGGCACTCGCCCGTCATGTGCGCGGCACGCAGGCGCAGCCGGGCCAGGCAGCCCGGGAGCGGCGGCGGGGCGGACAGCAGCAGAGCGCGGAGGGCATCGCCGCGGGCCTCCTGCACGTCCTCGCACCACAGACCGCTGCGGTACGCCTGCCACTTGTGCTGCTCGCCAATTCCGCCTCCTGATCACCCGGATGTCTGCCCAGGCCCGCACGGAGAAGGTCGTAGCGAGATCGCGTGCTCGTCACACCGACCGGCGGCCCACAGTGGCACCACCGGCCAGTCCCGACCCGCAGCGGCGCCGACGGTCAGTCGCTGACTACTTCGAAGATGATGAACACGATCGCGCAGGCGAGGAACGTGACGCCTTGGACCTGACCCGCCGTCTGGTACAGCGCTTCGGCACCGTACAGGTCCCTTTGAAGGGCGAAAGCGAACCGTCCCTAAAAACTGAGCGGGAGTGAGTCCTGTTGCCAGGACCCATGCTCAGCCGCGTGCCCCGAACGGTGTTGGACACGCTGGTTCCCCGCTGTGACCACACGGCCGGTCGCCGCCCTCTGGGGGCTGGTTCCGTTACGTGTCCGGCGGAGTCCCTCACGCCCCCGGGTGCCCGATTCGGCCTGGACGTTCCGATGCCCGCCACCATCGCTCTGGTGGGTGCGGGGCGGTTTCGTCCGTCGCCGGATCGG
>NZ_JBFBAS010000043.1:0-47700 GCF_040682335.1 Streptomyces sp. NPDC051219 | reverse complement strand
TCGCTGCCCTCGGCATGGACGTCACCATCGCCTCGCGCGAACAGACCGCATGAACCGCGCCAACGCGTATCACTGCAGGTGATTTTCAAGAGAGTTCGAGGTACCGCGCCGCTCTCCTGCGGCGTCGCTGCTCGGCTGAGGCGTTTTTCTGAGGGCGGAGAAAGGACAACGACACCCTGGACGACGAGCGCGGAATGCGAGTGGCCCTCAGCGCCCGGGCAGCACTTGGTTGAACAGCCGCACCTGACCCCTGGCGATCAATCTGCCGTCCCCGTCGCTGATCTCGACCACCCAGAGTTGCAGACTCTTGCCCTGCTGGACGGGCGTCGCCAGGACGTCGAGGCGGCCGGCGACGTACGGCCGCAGGAAGTCGGTCTGGTTGCTCACGCCGACGGCGAATCCGCCGTCGGACTCCACCGCATAAGACGCACCCACACTGGCGACGCTTTCGATGACGGTCGCATACAGACCTCCGTGCGTGATCCCCCACGGCGTGTGGTGCCGCTCGGAGACGTCCAGGTGGGCCCGGACCTCGCGCGGGGACACCGTGTCGATGTGCAGACCGACAGCCCGCAGGAACTCACCCGCGTGCGCCGGGTCGAGGTCAACCGCGAGCTTCGCAGCGGGCGGTTCGGAAGCTTCGGACATCGTGACTCCTTGTCATATCTGGAGAGATCAGGTGTGGGCGGGGCGGTTGCGGATGAGGACAACGGCTGCCGCAGCGGCCGCGAGAATGCCCACAGCCGGGATCAGGACAGCCATGTGCAGGGCACCGGTGAACGCGTCGCCAATAGCCGCCGCAACGGTTTCACGCAGACCAGCAGGGGCTGCGGAAGCCGAGGCCCCGCTGCTGATGGCGCGGGTCACCTGGTCGGCAACGGCGGGTGGCGTGCCCTGCTGGGCCAGTTCGGACCGCAGTCGTGACGTCAGCCCGCTCGTGAGGATGGTGACCGTGATACTCGCCCCAAGCGTGCTGCCGACCTGGCGGAACAGATTGACCGTCCCACTGGCCATGCCACCATCGATGTGCGGCACGCTGATGACCGCCACCGCAGTGCTTGAGGGAAGAATCAGCCCTGCCCCGGCCCCGCACAGCACCATCAGGATGATCAGCGTCGCGGAGCTTGTGGCCGGACTCTGAGCGGTCATGAGCAGCATGCCGGTTGCCGCTAGCAGTGAACCGCCCCCCAAGGTCGCCTTGAAACCGAAACGGCGCGCGACCTGGGCTGCCACGTAGCTGACCACGATGTACGAGAGCATCAGAGGCAGCAGGAGAAGACCGGCGCTGAGGATCGACTCGTGCCGGACCGTTTCGAAATACAGCACCTGGGCGAACGCCACGCCCACGAACCCGTACTGACCCACCAGCGCGATGACGTTGGCCGTGGCAAATGACGGACTGCGGAACAGGCGCAAGTTCAGCATCGGCGTACGGGTGCGGGCTTCGAACAGGATGAACGTCACGAGCGACACCGCGGCGACTGCGAACGCCCCGACGGCCATGGGTGTCCCGAACCCCACGTGGCCGCCCTCTATGAGGCCGAAGCTCAGGAATCCGATGGCCGCTACCGCCAGCACGAGGCCCGGCGGGTCGAGATGACGGCCAGGGTGCCGGCTCTCCGCGACGAAGCGGGGCGTGAGCAACAGCACGACGACCGTGAGGGCCACGTTGACCAGGAACACGGCATGCCAGGAGAAGCGCTCGAGGATCAGTCCTGCCGCGATCGGACCGAACGCCAGGCCGATGCCGGAGACCGCGACCCAGATGCCTACCGCCTTGGTCCGCTCATGCGCATCGGTGAACATGTGCGTGACGATCGACAGGCTGTTGGGGAGGATCATGGCCCCACCGAGCCCCATGATCGCCTGCCCTGCGATGACGCCGACCGGCCCGGCGGACACAGAGACGATCAAGCTTCCGGTGCCCAGCAGCAGCGCGCCCAGGGCGAAGATCCGGCGGCGGCCGACGATGTCGCCGACCGTTCCGGCGGACAGAACGAAGCTGGCAACCACCATGGAGTAGATGCTGGCGATCCAGACCAGGGCAGGACCGGAGACGTGCAAATCCTGCTGGAGCGGCGCCAGGGTCGCCGTGGTCTGTGTGATGTTGACGAACATCGCCATCTGCCCGAGACAGGCAACGATGAAGCCGATCCGACGCCCCGTCGCCCCCTGGGACATCGGGGCGTTCTTGCCCGTCCGGGTGGCAGTCGCCGCAGCGGCGTGGCTCGCCATGAGCAGTCCCTTCCTCCTGGCTGAGTCTGGATTTCAGACTCAGCGTCGCCACCCTAGCAAGCTAAGTTCTTCATGCGAACCCAGATAGAATCAGGACATGGAATACCTCGATCAGGACGTCTCAAACTGCTCCATCGGCCGGGCCGTCGGGCTCGTTGGGCAGCCGTGGGCGCTGTTGATCCTCCGCGAGGCCGTACGGGGCGTTCGACGTTTCAGCGACATTCAGGACCACCTGGACATCTCCCGCTCGGTTCTGAGCGAGCGCCTCGAACACCTCGTGGCAAACGGTCTGCTGGAGCAGCGGTCGTACCAGGAACCCGGTCGGCGCCGGCGCAGCGAGTACGTACTCACCGAGAAGGGCCGCGATCTCTATCCAGTGCTCAGCGCCCTGCGCCAGTGGGGCGACAAGTACCTTGCCGACCCCGAGGGGCCGGCGGTACTGGCTACACACCACGCATGTGGAGCACCCGTGCATGTGGCATTGATGTGCGAAAAAGGCCATCCGATCGCCTCGAACCAAGAAGTCGAGCGCCGGCCGGGACCCAGCGCACGGCCGAAAACGGCCGAGCCGAAGGCCTAGTTTCTATCCGGCGGATCAAGGCGTCGCAGGCTCCAGGATTCGGAGACGAGTACCGACCCCGCCGGAGTGCGACCGCGACCACCGGGAGCGCTACTCGTGGAGGAGCTGACATTCGCTGCCGCGGATTCGATCCTGCGTGAGCTGTGCCCGCAGGTCGTTGAGGGCTCCTGCCGGTCTGGGTCCGCAATCTGTCCTATCGGCTGGTGCTCTTGCAGCGGCCGGACGAACCGGCGCTGATGCGAGAGGCTGCCGAGAACCTGTGGTTGCACGGACCGGATTGGGACGACATCGCAGCAGACCTGACTAGGCAGGCAGACGCCCTGGAAGCAGGCTCTATGACGGCATGAGCCAGAGGCGGATCGAGGCCACTGTGACCGTGTCGTGGAAGACATAGGCGCGCTTGTCATAGCGCGTGGCGAGGACGGGGATCAGCTGCGGGCTGTCGCCTCACTGCCGGGAGTTGGTAGCAGGGCCAGCGGTTGGGGCCGCCCCCTCCCCGGCAAGGTGCTTGCAGGTCAGACCACCCCGCGAGCATCCGAGTCCTTCGTCAGGGCCGGTGCTGCCGAGGCGTTGATCTTCCCTTCGGAACCCGTGGCACTCTCCGCGGTGCTCCAGCGGCAAGCTGGTGGGCCCTGCACGAGGTGGAGTCCACGCTCACCATGCTCCAGTCGACGGGTCCCTCGGCGTCAGCATCGGCCTGGACGGCCTGAAGGATCCTTTCCCAGGTGCCGTCCGCTGACCACGGGCGGTGGCGCTCATGCACGGACTTCCAACATCCGAACCGCTCCGGCAGGTCCCGCCACGGGACACCCGTGCGGATCCGGAACAAGAACCCGTCGGTCACCTTCCGGTGAGCAGTCCAACGGCCACCCTGGCTTGCGGATGTCGGTGAAACGCGCTGCGTTCTTCCGGGCACCGAGGGCCGTCGGCAGCACTTTCCGGTTCACTGTCCGACGGATGCCTGGCACCCGCTGATGTGACGGCCGCGGGAGGAGACCGCTAGAAGACCTGGAAGAAGCAGCCCAAGGCGATCACCCCTGCAGCCGTTATGGACGACAGCTTGATCAAGACTTTCGGGATCTGCACAGCGGTCTCCCTAGGAGAAATGTTGATCGTTTGACGACTTGGGGTCAGCTCTGGATGCTGCGCCGAGATAAGCAATCCAGCCTCGGGCACGGTCCACGCACTGCATCGCTTCCCGAGCCTGGGGGTTTGCCGGGCGGTCGCGGCTCACGATGACTAGGACGCGGAGGGCCGGTCGAATAGGTGCTGGCGTCGGCTCACAGGCAATTACGCACGAGCCACTCATCCGGGTTGTATGCGTCTCTCGCCGGATCCTGCGCCACGGCCGGCCGCTCTTCAACCGTGTCTTCCAACCGGATGCGCTCCGGCAGCTGCGAGAACCGCAGTTGACGCACCATTTGGGCTGCTTCCGTGGCCTTACGTTCCTGTTCCATTTCAACGCCTCCTCAGTGCGGTGATGCACCGCACTTGATGGCAGCCGCCCCATCCCTTGAACAGGATCAGGAGCGAGATGCTTCCTGGTGACTTCACGGACCCGAGAGTGGTACCGCAGCGGAACCGCCCGGACGCTCCATCCGGACGCGGGCCAGGGCCTGTCCTCCTTCGTCGGGACGGGACACGCAGACGTCACCGGCTCAACGGAGCCTGATGCTTGCAGGTTCCGCGTCACCCGTCAAGAGGGTGATTTACTCAATGGATGGCTGAGTCCCAGGCCGACAGAAGCCGAAAAGTTCGCGGCAGAGCCTGGGGACCAGTTAGCGCCCGGCTGAGCTCCACGCCCCTCCGGTGCTTCGACATAGCGCGATCGCCAAGCCAAGCACTTACCGCGCCTCGCCGTCACTCAACAGATGGGGGGCCACAGAATGTGGTCGTACAGCCTTACTACCCTGAGCTCGCGGAGATCGCTGTCTGTTCACTCGCGCGCTTGCGTGCCCGGTAGGCCGCAGCCTTGATCCTGTTGCCGCACGGATCCATCTTGCACCACTCCCGGCGCGCCCCCCGGGAATGATCGATGTAGATCTGGGTGCAGTCGGGATTCGCGCATTCCTTGAGTAGCGGTACCTCTGGCCCGCTGAGGACTGCGATGGCATCCCGGGCGACATAGGAAAACGCCTGCTGAACAGTGGCTTCAATGCGGCGTCCATCCGCAGTGAGCTGCGGAACAGGAGCTGGCCGGCGTGCCGCGTCATTCACCAGACTCAGCGCTTCCTGGTCATAGCCCTCGCCAGTGATCTTCGCGATGACCAGCTGATAGATCGCCTCCCTCAGAGCCACCGCCTCGCGGACATCGAACGGCTCACAGGCGATGTCACTTTCGGTGATTCCACACTCGCGGAACCACGAGGTGAGGCTCTCCGGCGAGTGGAGCATCTCCCGGGGGCTGGGACTGCGCCGTACGCGCAGCGTTCCCGCGAAGTCGAGCGCCGGGCTTCCGGCGGGAAAGGCATGTTCCATGTCACTATTCTGACAGGTGACGATTGCGCATGCAATGCTCTGCTTGCAGAAAGGCACGCGTCACCCCGCGCGTGAGCTCTCGCCCATGAACGCTCCCGAGGTCCCGATCGGACACGACCCTGACTGCCGCACGAGCACCATCGGGCAGTGGAGGGGCGGCCACGTCGGGCGAGTCCGACGGTCAGGTCACCCAGGCCGATGCGCAGGCCTCGGGCGTGCAAGTTGCCGAGCGGCATGCTCGACTGCCCCGCATAACTCGGAGCCGTACACGCGGCTTTGGAGGATGCGGGCCGCAGCGTCCGCGCTTCCCGGCCAAAACGATCACGACGAGCGGGGCGACGGCCGGCCCTCAGCGCCGCGGGGAATGAGGCGATCGCCCCGAGAGGACGGTGACGCCGGCGCTTGCCGGGGAACGCGCCGGGTCCACAGGCAACACCGAAGCCGCTTCCGCGAGGGGAGCGTCCCGACGGCATAGGCAGCTTCTGCCCCCATCCGGCCATTGCGGCCAGACCATTGACGAGCCTCATGGCCAGCGGACGAGACGAATGCAGCGGGACTAGGTTTGGACTAGGTTCCCACCGTCAGGCCCAAGATCACCGACGGTCTGACAGTCCCCCCGCCACAGCTGAACTGATCGGTTGGTGAGTACCTCTGAGTCGGCTGCCCTCATCGCAGGATCACGCCGAAAACGACCGTAAAGAAGGCTTCGAACGCCCTGGCCGAACGGTCAGTCCTGGAAGAAACGAGTGTTCCTTCCCATGCGCTGAGCACGAAGCGCGCCAAGGTGGAAGCATCCAGGGTCTTGGACACATCGCCCGCCTGCTGAGCCTCGGTGATGGCGAAGGCAAGGGCATCGGTCCAGGCTTCAAAGCTCTTGTGCGCCGACGCGCGCAGCGCCTCGCTGTGGTCGGCGACCTCGACGGCGAGATCACCCACCAGGCAGCCGCGATTGAAATCGGCACCGATATTCTCGTCACGCAGGAATTCGAAGTGCCGACGCAGCCGGGTCAGCGGCGCAACTGACTTGTCACGCAGGCTGCCCAACCGGCGGCTGGAGCCGTAACGCTCCAAGGCCACGACGGCCAGGGCTTCCTTGCTCACGAAGTGATTATAGAAAGACCCCTTGGGAGCCCCAGCGGCATCGGTGATGTCCTTCACGCCAGTTGCCGCATAGCCATGGGCGTGAAACTGCTCAACGGCTGCCACGATGAGATTCTCACGCAGACTGGGCCTAGCCACTGTCCGGCCTCCCGATGCACAAAATGGGCGATCATCTCGCAGACTACACCCTGCCCGCCCTCTCGGTCGGTCCGACCTGGGCTTACCCCCGCAACGCAGCAAGCGCCGCTGCTACACCAAATGACCGCTCGCCATCCGTCCTCCTGCGAGAATGGTGAGGCATAACGATGATGCCGCACGTACAGTCATTAAGCACCGCATTCCGGGCATACTGACGGGCAAGACGTGGGCGGCCCCAGTCTCGACCGCCACCCGTTGACTTCAAGACGACCGGTCATTATGGTCTAGATGATCGGTCGACTTACACCCGTGTCGCTCGTCCAGGCGGCGGCACACGACCAGGAGGACCTTGCCATGAGCGACCTCGCGACCACTGTCATCAATGCCCACGGCGGTCTGGACCGCTATGCGCAGTACAGTTCAGCTACCGTCCACTTCCGCTCCGGAGGGGCTCTGTGGGCGATGAAGGGTCAGGACGGGATATTCGACAAGGCTGCTGTAAGAGTCGACCTGCGCCGACAACACGCGAGTCACTACCCCTTCACCGCGCCTGGGCTTCACACCTCCTTTACCGCCCAGCGGGTGGCCGTGGAGAGTGACGCCGGCCAACTGGTGGCCGAACGCTTCGACCCCAGAGCCGCGTTCGCGGGCCACGATCTCGAAACCCCGTGGGATGACCTGCATGTCGCCTACTTCGCCGGTTATGCGATGTGGACGTACCTGACGTCTCCCTTCACCTTCACCTCGCCCGGGTTCCGGACCGAAGAACTGCCCCCCGTGATCGAGGACGGACAAAGTTGGAACCGGCTCAAGGTCACTTTTCCCGACGAAATCGCCACGCATTGCCGGGAGCAGACGTTCTACTTCGATCAGGAAGGGTTGCTCCGCAGGCACGACTACACGGCCGAAGTTCTCAATGCCGGGCCGGCCGCGCACTACTGCTTCGACCACAAGAATTTCGAGGGAATCATGGTCCCCACCCGGCGCCGCGTTCACCCGCTGGGAGAAGATGGAGTAGTGGTGCCTGATATCGAGCTCGTCACCATCGACGTCGACCACGTCGAGTTCAGCTGACACAGGACCTACCGCTGATGGAGGCGGTCGTCCAGGCATTCGCACATCGCCGTCGTGCTGCCCGCCGGTTCCCATCTCGGCAAAACACCCCGCGGGCACTGCCGACCTCGCGGCCATCTTGGCGTTCAGCAAGTACAGCCGCGCCGTGGTCCGGCCACCCCGGCCAACGTGGTCGCATTCCTGCTCCGACGGCAGCGCCTACGAAACGGGCCGATCGACCCTCGTCGGCGGCGGGTTCAACTCTGCCAGCTCCGGTTAACCAACCGACTCGCAGCGCCGGGTGCGGTGACTGCGGCCACTGTGTCCTCTGGCTCCAGCGGCTGAGGTTGATTCCAAGACGGGCGCCCGCACCGGCAGCTGGACGATGCGAACGGGGCATCCCACAGTTCAGAATGAGGTTCTGAGTCGTCGCAAGCAGATGATGCTGCAGGCGAGTTGGAGGAGGCCCAGGTGGAGGTCGGCGCGTATCTCGTAGCGGATCCGGAGCCGCTTGAACCGGTGGAGCCAGGCGAAGGTCCGCTCGACGACCCAGCGGGTCTTGCCCAGGCCGGATCCGTGCGAGGCGCCGCGGCGAGCGATCTTCGGTGTGATCCCCCGAGCTCGGAGCAGGCGGCGGTACTTGTCGAAGTCGTAGCCGCGGTCGGCGAACAGCCGGGCCGGCCGATGACGCGGCCGCCCGCGCACACCGCGGATGCGGGGTATCGCGTCCAGGGGCATCAGCTGGGTGACGTCGTGCCGGTTTCCGCTGGTCAGCGAGACGGCCAAGGGGGTGCCGTGCCGGTCGGTGATCAGGTGGTGCTTGCTGCCCGGACGTGCGCGGTCGACCGGCGAAGGTCCGGCGTGAGCCCCCCTTGAGGGCTCTGACATGCGAGCCGTCGACCGCCGCGTCGTCCATGTCCAGCAGGCCCGCCGCTCGCAGTTCTGCCAGAAGGATCTCGTGCAGGCGGGGCCACACACCGGCCTCGGTCCAGTCCCGCAGACGCCGCCAGGCCGTCACTCCGCTGCAGCCGATCCGCTCCGTGGGCACATCCGCCCAGCTCACGCCCTTGCGCAGCACGTAAACGATCCCACGCAGGGCAGCCCGGTCGTCCGTCGGCAGCCGACGTCAGCGGAGACAGCAATGGGGCTACCCGTACCCACAGGTCATCAGGCACAAGATCATCCGAAACCCGCACAACTCTGCCGCCACCAACCCCAACTGCCAAGCCCTACAAGCGAACTCATTCTGAGATGATCAGCTAGTCGCCGAGGACTCGCTCCCACAGCAGCCCGTCCCGCCAGCTCCCGTCGAGAAAGATCGAGGAGTGCGCGACGCCGTACGGGCTGAACCCGTTGCGGCGCAGCACCCGCTGCGACGGCAGATTCTCCAGATTGGTGGACGCCTCGGCGCGGTGCAACCCGAGTTCGTCCGTCATCACCCGGAGTACAAGCCCGACGGCGTGCCCGGCGTGCCCTTGATTCTGGGCGACGCTGGCGATCCAGGATCCGACGGAGCCGCGGCGCAGGTGCGGCTGCGGCTGCGGCAGGATGCCTCCGACGGTGACCTGCCCGATCACCTCGAGCACCGCACACTGACTGGCATCGGTCACAATTTGCCCCAAGAGGCGCCCACTGCTTTCGCCCAGGCCGTGATCGATGTGGACCATTTCTGACGCCCACCAACCAGTCTGCTGGGCTCGTCCGGCCACAGACCCGGTATGACGCAGTGCAGCGCTGGGGAACCGCGCGGCCAGCGGGCAGCCGCACGTCCGTTCGACCGACGATGCGGGTCGCCCAAAGTTGTGCGGGGCGGGCCACCGCTCCCTCACGTTCGGGGTCGGCATGGTGCTGCAGGCGCATGCGCCTCGACCCGATTGCTCTCCCACTCGGCCTGTGACGGCATTGCTGGAGATGCCGACTGGTCCAGAAGTCACCGGTCGTCTGCACTCATGACGTCACCATCTTGACAGGTGACGATTAGGTTGCCACTATTTAGTCACCGCTTGAACGGGTGACGAAAGACGAGGTCCCTGTCAAGACGGTTTCTCGACTCACCAGACCCGTAACGTCGTAACTTCCCTAAGAGGACATGCAATGTCGAACAGCTACACCGCCGTTGTGAACGTCACCGGCGAGGGCCGCAATGGCGGCCGCGTCCAGTCCAACGACCGCCTGCTGGAGACCAGCTTGTCTCTCCCGAAGGAGCTCGGCGGGGCCGGCACCGCCACCAACCCTGAGCAGCTCTTCGCCGCCGGCTGGGCCTCTTGTTTTCTCGGCGCCGTCCGTCGTGCCGCCGCCGACCGTAAGGTCAAGCTGGCCAGCACCGAGATCAACGCTGAGATCACCCTGAACCACAACGACGGCGAGTTCTCCCTCGCCGCCGTCCTCAACCTCGAACTCGGCGGCGTCGACCAGGACCAGGCCACCGAGCTCGCCAACGCTGCCCACCAGCTCTGCCCCTACTCGAAGGCCACGCGCGGCAACATCCCCGTCACCATCAACGCCACTGCGGTCTGACCTCACCGAGAGCCGGCCGGCCCTTAACCCGGCCTCCTCAAGCGGCAGGTCCCGCAACACCCCGGCTCCGGACCCGCACCCGTCGGTGCGGGTCCGGAGTGCGGGACCTGCTTCCACACACCAACCCTGCGCCCCGCACGCGCAGGAGGCACCCGGAGAGGTGGGCACACCATGTCACCTGCAATGGGCCCACTCGAACAGACCGATCGACACCGTCCGTCCGACACCCGGCCGGTCTCGGACAGGTTCCGAAGCGCCCGGTCGACCAGCGCAGTCAACTACGCCGGATGGCCGGAACCTTCCGCGGGGTGGTCATGAGCGGACACGGTGGCCCGACCACGAAGAACCGGCAAGGAAACGACTTCAGCCTCAGCTACCGCTCCGCCATCTTCTATCCGGACGATGAGCAGCGCCGCGTCGCTGAGGACACCATCGCCGATGTGGAGGCATTGGGCATGTGACCTGGGAGGGTAGTGACCGAAGTCGTACCGGCCGACGCGTTCTGGGCCGAGACGGAACACCAGGATTACGTGCGACGCTACCCAGACGGCTACACCTGTCACTTCCCGCGCCCGAACCGGCGGCTGCCACAGCGCGCAGAATCCTGACCACAGACTGCGCAACGCGCTGGACGCGGCCGTGCTCTCCACGGCCGGTCCGGCCGTCGCGGTGGACGCCGCGGGCCACGCCGTCGACACCGCCAACCGGGCCGCCGTCCTCAACGCGCTCACCCATCGGGGGCAGGTCGTCAGCCGTGGACGGTGAACCGCTGATGGGCTGGAGCTGGATCGGCGACCACCTCGGATACCTAGGCACCTAACGGTTGACCATGCCGCGACAGTAATCGCCCGGTCCTGCTCGCCCTGTTGACTGCCATACCGCTGGGCCTGGCCTGTGCCCGCGTCCCGCGCCCCTCAGCCGTTGGCCGCCGTCTTCAACGTGTTCTACGCGCTGCCCTCCGCGTCCGAGCTGCGTAGCAGGCCGAACGTTTCGCCGGGGTCGTTCTTCGGCGCCGGCATGGGCCGGGCAGCGGAGTACACCACACTGGCCTCGACGTGATCCTGCGGGTGGGCGTCGACTCCCGGCAGGTGGTGGAACGCGTGAACGCCCTTGGTCGCAGCGGCTTCTGCGAGGGGATGCCGGACAGCATCAGCGAGTGCGGGGTGCCCATGGCACCGGCCGCCAGGACTGCCGCGCAGATCGCCCGGGCGGTGACCTCTTCGCCCCGCTCGGCTCGATAGAGGACGCCAGTGCACTGATCACCCTCGACCAGAACACGGCGGACGAGTGCGTCCGTCACCACTCGGATGTTCTGCGCCCGACCGGGACGGAGATAGTGTCGAGGGGAACCCGACTTCGACAACGACCTCCAGACAGGCCGTCAGGGCTGGAATCGGCCGACGGGTGGGAGCCGGCCTCAGCAGACAGTGAGCCTTTTCCAACCTCATGCTGATGCGTGGTGAAGGGCGAGGACGGCCTTGACGAGGTCGGTGATGCGGTTGGTGCTGCAGCGGAGCTTTCGCAGGAGTCGCCAGCCTTTCAGGGTGGCCATGGCCTGTTCGCCGACGCAGCGGATCTTGGCGTGGGTGCGGTTGTGCTGACGCTTCCACCGCTTGAGTTTTCGGCCCCGGAACGGGACGCGGATCGGATGGCCGGCTCCCTGATACGCCTTGTCGGCCCAGCACTTGAGCCCGGTCTCGGCGAGCGCGTCGACGATGCCGTGGGTGCGGGCGGCGGTCAGGTCGTGGGCGGAACCGGGCAGCGCGGGCGAGGCTCACAACAGCCGTCCGAACGGATCGGTCAGGACCTGGATGTTCATGCCGAGGCGCTTGTGTTTGCCGGAGTAGTACGGGGTGTGCGGCGATGCGGTCGATCGCCAGCAGCGTTCCGTCGAGGATCACGAAGGCCAGGCGGCTCGGGCCCGCATCGCCTGAGCCAGCCTGGGAGCGAGCGCGGCCAGGACCAGTATCGCTTCGCGGACGTAGCGGTGGACGGTGGCGATCCCGATGCCGAACCCTGCGGCCAGCTGGGCGCAGGTGTCCCCGCAGCGCAGATGCGCAAGGACCAGCAGGGCCTGGCCGCCCGGCGTGAGCCGCCGCCACCGCGTACCGAGCCCGTGCCGGTGGGCGGACAGTTCGTGGGCGAGGTGCCGCAGGCTCGCGGTGGACAGATCGATGGCCGACGGGTAGACAAGCACACGAAGCTCCTGGCAGACACGGGTGATCTTGGCCGTGAACCCGTGTACAAGGAGCTTCGCCTGTTCGTACAGCCCACCAACTACCCGTCACCGCCACCAGGTTGGAAGCGGCTCAGTCCTGGCCGTGCGCCTGCGCGTTACAGCCTTCAGCGCGTTCGCTGCGCTTCATGCGGCACCAGGCCGTCGCAGCCCCACCCCTTCGCTCGGGAAGTGCCCCGGGCGTCGTAGCTGGAGCGGTGCCCACGGGTGAACCCCATGGACGCTTGCTCGGTGGCGCGCTCCCCCAGTTGCGTGGCGTACTCAGGAGCGTGGTCCGCGGAAGGAACGGACGTCATCGCAGGCTCCTGAGCGCTGCCCGCCGTCCAGCAGCAGGACGGGCGCCCTGCTGTCTTCGGACAAACGCGCCGAGCGAGCACACTGCCGGCCGGGCCTGCACCCACGATGCAGTCAGCAGCGAGCGATGATGAGACTCTTTGAAAACGGCCAGAGCTGCTCGTTCTCCCCACTTGTTCCGGTTCTGAACGATGTGGGGAGGGTGGGGAGCACGAGCATGCTGCTGTACTCGTGAAGAGTGGTCAGACCGTGTCCCCAAGGAGTCCGAAGTCCTCCGGGAACGCTTCCAGGAACTCGCGCCGTGCCGGGTCTGCCTCGGCGTCGCCTCGATCCGACTCTGGCTCCGCTCGTGATCCGCCGATTGGCTACTCGTCCGAGCCCGCAGCCGACGGCGGTACCTCAAGGACGAAGAAGAGGAAGCAGGTCTTGGTCGAAAGGGCATGGAAGTCGTCGGGGAACAGCTCACGGGCGGCTGGGTCGGGCTGCGGCTCGCTGATGGCGGAAAGACGGAAGCCGGCGGTGGTGAAGGCATCAGTCATCGCGTGCAGCGGCCTGCGCCAGAACCTCATTGGGGCGGACTGCCCGTTGAACGTCCAGTCGAAGGTATAGCTGGTGGTCGCAAAGTAGTCAGGCCGAGGATCCTGGATCATGTAGGCCACGAAAGGGTGGTCCACCGACGCGATCAGCCGGCCGCCGGGCCTGATCACTCGCCGCAACTCGGCCAGCGTCGGCCCCCAGTCCTCCAGGTAGTGCAGCACCAGCGACGCGACCACGTCGTCGAACGCACCGTCGTCGAACGGCAAGCGGTCGCTCAGGTCGACCACGTGCAGGGCCACGTCGTCACCCAGCCGCCGTCTTGCCAACGCCAGCATCCCGGCGCTGGCGTCGATGCCGGTGACGACCGCACCGCGGTCGCGCAGTGCAGCGGAGAGGGCGCCTGAGCCACAGCCGGCGTCCAGGATCCGACGGCCGGCCACGTCTCCGGCGAGGGCCAACATCCCGGGCCGCTCGTAGTACGCGTTCACGAGGTTGTTCTCGTTCTCCGCCGAGTACGCCTCGGCGAAACTGTCGTAGTCATTCACCCGGGCCGGATCTGCAGACTGGGCGAAACTCTCGGGCACATCGGTTAAGCGTTCCATCGTCGCAGCCTAGTAGTCACATGATCCGCCGGACAGGCGCAAGGCCAGGCCGCCGACCGTCAGGTCGGCGGCCCCTGGGGATCGGTGACGGTCAGGTGTTGTCGGCGTAGTAGACGCGGAGTATGCCGTCGATGTCGTTGACGGTGTTCGAGATGCTGATGCTGTTGATCCAGCGGTGTCCGAGGTGGGCGCTCTGGCAGATGCTGTCGGGGTGTTCGACGGTGACGGCGAAGACGAAGACTCGGGTGATCTTGCCGTGGTCGTGGAGGTGGTCGTTGTGGCCGAGGTATCGGTCGACCTTGGCGGATGAGAAGCCGAAGTGCTCGGCCAGGACGCGGTGCATGCCCATGACCAGGGTTTCGCCGGCCCAGACGCTGCCGGTGGGCAGTTCCCAGGCGGGCGGGGTGTCGAAGTCGGGGGCGGCGGCCTCGATGAGGAGGAACCTCCCGCCGTGCTCGATCAGGGCCGCGGCGGCCAGGTCGGTGATGCCCTCACTGTGGGTTCGCGTGACCAGCTCGTCGAGCTGGCCGTTGTCGAAGAGGCTGATCACGGAGTCCTCCGCAGCGGGATGATGTCCGGGCTGCGGACCGGCATGGCCGGGCGGGCGGCTTCAGGGGTTGCCAGCAGAGCGACGATCGTGACGGGCTGCTGGCAGTGCGGGCAGTTCCGTGTCGCCGCGGGCTCCAACGGGTCGCGTTCGGCGGTAATTTGGCGTGATGCTCCGGGCCGGTGGGCGGGTTTGGGACCGCCCCGCGGTGACGATGTTCAGGAAGTCCTCGCCCAGGCGGCGGACCACCGTCACCCGGGCACCGGGCAGGCCCGGCGGCACCGAGTAGAAGTTGCCCTCGAAGGGCACCAGGCTCTGCGCGGTAACCGTCCGTTCCACCGACAACTCCGCCGGGAACGGCAGCGCGGGAAGACCCAACAGCGGCTCCGACTGGGCGAGTTCGGCCACCGTGGTTCGCGCTCCGTCGACCGTGCGGCGGCGCTCGTCCATCCGGACGGCAAGCTTGTCGACGCCGGACTGGGCCTGCTCGACGCTCAGATCGTCGGGGACAGTTCGCCACCAGCGCTGAGCGGCCGAGTGGTTCGCCTTCTTACGACACCCTTGCGGTTGCCCCGGCGGGAGGGACACACATCCACCCCGACGCCGTAGTACTTCGCGACGCCCGCGAACGCGGCGGTGACCTGCCCGCTGGACGGGTAGCAGACCGTGGACATCCGGTCGAAGCGCCACCGGCGGGCCGTCCCGCCCAGCTTGCGCACCACCTGGTCCAGGCCCTGGACCAGATGCGGGAAGTCCTCGGACTCCGCGAGGACCGCCCGCCACCGGCCCGAGTGCGCCAGGGCACCGACCAGCAGATGCGCATGCCCGCCGACACCCCATACCCCGGGCGGATCCGGCAGCTCAAGCCAGTCGAACTGGATCTCCTCACCCGGCGGATGCGCGATGATCGCCACGTCACGACCCCGCGTCGAGTGGCACGGATCGCAGTGCGGCCGCACGTCATACCGGCGAAGGGCACGAGTGAACGTCGAGTAGCCGCCCCGGTAGCCCAGCTCGGCCATCTCGTCGAACAGGGCGGTCGCCCACAGGTGCGGGTCGTCGGCGAGCCGCTGGCGGCAGTACTCCAAGTACGGCACGAACTCGTCCGCGGCCAGGCGGCGCTGCCCCGCCTCCTGCTCGCCGTTCAGGTATGCACGGATCGTCTTGCGGTCACGCCCCAGGTGCCGGGCGATCGCCGAGATCGTCCACCCCTGACGACGCAGAGCATGTGCGTCCACGTCTTCCTCCCGCGTGAGCATCCGGGCCTCCGAACAGGCCGACCGTCAAGCACACGCAGGCTCTCCACGACACGCCGACACCAGTTCGACACGCCGATCAAGACCACTCAATAGATGGGGAGATCAACTGAGCAGGTTTGAGGACACAACTGAGCACGGGTGGGGAAATTCAAAGAGCGTCATCAGCGACGGAGCGACAGCATTTCGCCAGTCGACCGTCAACGCTTTATGTGGACGGTGAAGTGCCTCTCCGTTTCACCGGCGGGAACGGTACGGACGTAGCCCTGGGCGTTGCGGTAGTCGCCCGTTCCGCCTGTGATGGCGACATCGACGAAGGACGGGGCAGGCAGGTGGAGCAGCGCCTGCGCGCTGAACTGCCCCTCAGGCAGAGCGAAGGTGCCCACACACTGGAGCTTTCCCGGGTTGACGTGAATATAGGTGCAGATCACGCTGTGATCGCCAACCTTCTCGCCGTCACGGTACAGGTCTTCGGCGATGACGCGCTGATCACCCAGACTGATTCCCTGCTTGCCCAGGTCGAGGTCTTCAATCTGGGTCTGCTTGCCCACCAACTGGATGACATCCGTGCGCTGTCGAGTGTCGGGCGCGCTGCTGGCCGACGTGTCCGCCGATGCCAGCGGGGCAAGCGCGACGGCACCGGCGAGGGCAGCAGCCATACCGACGGCTGCACTCAGGTAACGGGCCTTATTGATCTTCAACATACTTCGCAACTTGCCGCTCCGTTCCGTGGGATGTCGATTCGGCGGCGACAGGGAGGTGTAGAACCTCGGTCCGGCTGCAAGGGCGGACCCCGCTCCGACCGACTCGTGAACAACCCTGCGGGGTTGTGGATCGACACTCACACAGCCTTCGTCACCCGTCAAGCCGGTGACTGCTGGCATGAGAGGTGCCCCTTCCGTGGACGGCTGCCTGAAGTTCTGGACGGCAGGCGCACTCCGGCGCGGTGGTGACCGCGGGCCACCGGGTAGCCGCGGCCCTTTTCAGCACCCTGACCAGCCAAGCACGCGCCTGGTCAACGCGACCGGTGCCGAGCAGGCCAACACCTGCGACCTGCGTGTTTCGTGGGCCGCGGTCTGGGCGACCCCGCCCTGCAGCGGTTCACGTACCCACTAGTTCCGGTGATAAAGGCTTGGGAGTACCGTGCCGGGGCGCGGCTTGCCTGGCGGCGGCGACTGTTTCATAGTCCCAGGTATGGACGCGCGCGAGACGGCGCTCCGACAGGCATACGGCCATGCCGTCCGCTGGCTGGCGAGCCTGTCCGATCGACGGGTTCCCGCCCGCGCTTCGGTCGACGAGATCGTGCGCGCGCTCGGTGTCGAACTGCCCGACGGTCCGAGCACGCCCGCCGAAGTCGTCGACCTGCTGGTCACGGCCTGTGAGCCGGGTCTCACCGCGTTTCCCAGTGGCCGCTTCTACGGGTTCGTGGTCGGTGGCACTGAACCTGCCGCGCTGGCCGCGGACTGGCTGGTCAGTGCCTGGGACCAGAACTGCGTAATGCGCGCCGTCTCGCGCGCGTACACAGCGGCGGAAGACATCGCGAGCGCGTGTTTGCTCGATCTGCTCGGCCTGCCGGGTGACAGCGCCGTCGGCTTCACCACAGGTGCCACGATGGCAAACTTCACCTGCCTCGCCGCCGGTCGCGACGCGGTGCTGCGGCGCACCGGCTGGAATGTCCCCCGCGAGGGACTCTCAGATGGGCCAGCCGTACACGTCATCGTCGGCGAGGAAACCGCCACATGTCAGATCGGGACGCATCCGCCTCGGCTCCATGTGCGGACCCGTGCGCCGACCAGTCGACGGCGCCAAGGTCCTCAGTGCTCTCATGGCTGGAACCGTGACGGGCGCCGGAGCGTTCGGTCGGCCGTTGACTCTAGCCTTCGCCGATGAGTGCGGCCTGTACTCTCGCCAGCGTCGTGGGGTGGCCGAAGAGCCCGGGGAGGCCTCCCGAGTGCAGGAAAACCGTGCGCTGTCCGGGGGTGATGTCGCCGTCCTTGACCGCTGCGGCCAGGCCCGCCATCGCGCGTCCGGTGTAGATCGGGTCAAGCACGATGCCCTCGGTACGGGCGGCCAGGGTCAGGGCGGACATGACCGGCTCAGCCAGTGCGCTGTAGCCGTCGCCGACCTGGTCGAGCCGCAATCTCAGCGACTCCGGTGCACAGCGCGTACCGGACAGGCCGGAGGCCAGATCGGACACAGTCCGGCCGGGCTCGTTCACGGCACCGCAATGCACGCCCAACACACGCGCGGCACCCAGCGCGTCGACGAGGCCGGCCATGGTGCCCCCGGAGCCCACCGCGACGACGACCGTAGCCAGGTCGGGCGCCTGGGTGAGGAGTTCGCGTCCGCACTCCACGTAACCGCGCGCACCGAGCACGCTGGAACCCCCGAAGGGAATCAGCGCCGGGACAGCGCCCTGGCTCCGCAGCTGCTCTGCTGCCTGCTCAGCCATGGAGCCGAGCGCCTCGCCGCCGACGTTGCCGGCCCAAACGACCGTGGCGCCGAAGAGACCGTCCAATGCCAGGTTGCCCGAAGTTGACGAATCGGGTGCCCCGGCGAGTACGAGCACGACATCGAGCCCGAGGCGTGCGCCGGCGGCGGCGGTCAGCCGCGCGTGGTTACTCTGCGGGGCACCGGTAGTCACCAGGTGCGTGGCGCCGTCGGCCAGCGCCGCGCCGCAGGTCCACTCAAGCTTGCGGATCTTGTTACCGCCGCCCCCCAGGCCGGTGAGATCGTCGCGTTTGATCCACAGGTCGTCCTGCCCGAGGCCGAGCGCACTGGCCAGCCGCGGTACCGGTTCAAGCGGGGTCGGCCATGTGGCGAGCAAGGCCCGCTGCGGAGTACGGCTGTCGAAGACCATCGTTCACCTGTCCGGGATTGACTGAGCTCACGCCGCTGCAGAGCGAATGAGCAGTGCAAACGCCTGATCGGCGTTGCACCTCAGAGCTTCGTGGTCACGGCTGCGACCAGTGATAGTGGCACCCGTAGTGGGGCGCCTGGTACACCGACTTCGCTGTTGCGCCGGTCACCGACGGCGCCCTGCGAGGCGGGCCCGGCGCCGCACAGAGGGCGAGTTTCCGCTCAGTCCGGCCTCGTCTGCGCAGACCGCCTGCCGGGAGCCCTCCGGGCGGCACATGAAGTGGGCCGCCTTGTGCCGGTGCCGAGGAAGGGAGAGAGTCAGCGGCCGACAGTCCGAAGGCAAGAGCTACGGCTCGTTTGCGCATTCAGCTCCAGCACCACGTATCCGGCCCCGGCCCACGCGCGCCTCAGGGCCGGACATGGTCTGATTGGTGCCGGGAGTCGTTCCTAGCAGTATCCAGGAGAGGTCGAGATGAGCACGTATCGAGCTGCTCAGGTGGCCGCCGCCGGCGGGCCGTTCGAGATCATCGAGCGTGAGACACCGAAGCCTGGCCCCGGCCACGTTCGAATTGCCGTAGACGCCTGCGGGATTTGCCACAGCGACGCCGGATTCGTCGATGCCGCGTTCCCGGGCGTCCGGTTTCCAGTGGTCCCCGGCCATGAAATTGCCGGTCGCATCGAAGAGCTCGGCGAGGGGACGCAAAGCGGCGGCTGGCAGGTGGGCGACCAGGTGGCGGTCGGCTGGTTCGGCGGCAGCTGCGGCCACTGCACGCCCTGCAGGCAGGGCGACTTCATCGTGTGCGAGAACCTGAAGGTCCCGGGATGGGCATACGACGGTGGTTTCGCCGACGTGGTGATCGCACCGGCCGATGCCCTGGCCCGAATCCCCGAAGCGCTGGCGGCGACCGACGCGGCACCCCTGGCCTGCGCGGGGGTGACCACGTACAACGGGCTCCGGCGCAGTTCCGCACGGCCGGGCGATCTGGCCGCCGTACTCGGCATCGGGGGCCTAGGCCACCTGGGGGTGAAGTATGCGGCCGCCATGGGCTTCGAGACTGTGGCCATCGCCCGTGGGTCCGACAAGGCCGACTTCGCCAAACAGCTCGGCGCGCACCACTACATCGACAGTACAGCGGACACCACCGTCGCGGACGCGCTGCAGTCTCTCGGCGGCGCCAAGGTAGTCCTGGCCACCGCTGCCGACTCCCACGCCATCACGGCGACCGTTGACGGGCTGTCCCACCGCGGCGAGCTGGTGGTCGTCGGCGCGGACGCTCAGCCGCTGGGAATCAACCCGATCCAACTGCTCATGCAAGGCAGGGTCGTGCGCGGCCATCCGTCCGGGACAGCTCAGGACGTGCAGGAAACCATGGCATTCAGCGCCCTTCACGGGATCCGCCCGATGACGGAGATCATGCTGCTGGACCAGGTCGATGAGGCGTACCGGAAGATGCTGTCCGGCGCCGCACGTTTCCGCATGGTGCTCACTCCCCACTGATTTTGCAGTCTCCATCTCCTGCGGCGACCACCGGCCATTGGGTGCAGGAGCGTCTCGGTTGAAAGCGCCGGTCGGCGCCGCCGAGAGAGGCGACGCCGACCTGCATGCCCTCGCCCGGCGCGGCCGTCAGGCGGCCTTGAGCTGCGCGGCGATCTTCACTACGCGCTCCGCCTGGTGGCGAGCGGCGGCGCGGGTGGTGTCGTCCACCGGGTTCGTGCCCTGACCGTCCACGTGCGAGGTGCCGTATGGGTTGCCGTCCGCGAACTTGACCGGGTCGGTGAAGCCTGGGGCGACCACGATGCCGCCGAAGTGGTGGACGCTGGTGTAGAGCGCCTGCAGCGTGGTCTCCTGGCCGGCATGGGCGGTCGCGGAGGAGGTGAAGCCGCTGTAAACCTTGTCGGCCAGCTTGCCCTGCGCCCACAGCCCGCCGAGCGTGTCGATGAACTGCTTGAGCTGCGCGGAGAGGTTGCCGAAACGGGTCGCGGAACCGAACAGCACGGCGTCGGCCCACTCAATGTCCTCGGGGGTCGCCTCGGGGATGCCCGCGGTGGCGGCGTGATTGGCCGCCCAGGCCGGGTTGGAGTCGATGGCCGCTTGCGGGGCAAGCTCGGCAGCCTTCACCAGGCGGACCTCGGCACCGGCCTTGACACCGGCGTCGCGCAGCTCCTTGGCGATCTCGGCGATGGTGCCGGTAGAGGAGTAGTAGACGATTGCAAGATTGACAGGAGTGGCCACGGCGGCGGTCTCCATTCCATTATCGGGATACTGATGGGGGCCCGGTCTAGCCGACCGGTCTATTACTCCAAACTAGACGACCGGTCGAGAAATTCCAAGCTGCCAAGTGACGAGGGCGATTGACTGCTGCACCAGGCGCCCCCGAAGACAGGCGCCACTCTGCTGAAGGCAGCCGAACGGCTGCCACTCCGGCTACGCGGCAAGCAGGACGGACGGGCCATTTCATGGGAGGCGGATCACGGGCGCCCAGAACAGCATGCTGGTGACTCCGCGCCGATTGAGGTCAACAGGCCACCTCAACAGGACGAGTGCGAAGAGCGCCGCCTCCTGCCGCCGCGGGCCCTGTTGCGCCAGCAGGAGGAGGGACGGTGGGACTCAAGTGGCGGTGCCGGCCTTGCCCGGGTCGTTGGGGTGGGACTCCAAAGCCGTGACCGCCGGGGTCATCCATGACCAAAGCGGCAGGGTGCCGAGCACCTTCTCGCGCAGCTCGTCCTCGTCGGCGGCGCGCCACACACCGATGCTGCGTAGCTCGCCTACCGGGCGCCACAGCCGCACAAGGTGGCCGGCTGCGGCCAGTTCTTTCGCCCGTACGGCTTCCGCGGCGCGGCGGCGGTCGACCTCGGCCGGGTCGGTGCCCTCGGGGATGGTGGTGGTGAGCTCGACCAGGAACTCCTTCATGATCCTTCTCCTTTTCTGCGGAGCGCTTCGGAGCGCAGGGACGTTTTGGTGTGGCTGCAGGTATACGACCACGTGGTTCTGGCCGGATGGCTGCACCGGTCGCCGGTGAAGCTCAGGCAGCCGTCCGCCAACGGCGGATCGGCGGCCCCGGCGGCCCGGCGGCCCGGCGGACAGGACCGCTTCGCGACAGGGCGGACCCCATCCGCGTGGCGACGTCCAGGGACCTCGTCGCCTGCGTGCCGGTGCAACAGCGGCACAGCATGGATCGTTCCCCGTCGCTTCATCACGCCCGACCATGGGTTGCCTGCGCCGGCTCTCGCGGTGACGGGCCGACAGGCTTCCACGACGCCGCTCGACGAGAACACCACGTCACGCACTGGCCTCTTTAGCCCGGGCGGCCCGATCACAGCCCCTTGGAATTTTTCGACCGGTCGCCTACTTTGCAATAGGCGACCGGTCGGTTAGTTGTCGGTCGGCACCCCATCCCTCCCTTCGAAAGGTCATCATGAGTACGCAGGTTCAGAAGGTCGCCGTCATCACCGGTGCATCCCAGGGCATCGGAGCCGGACTTGTCACCGCCTACCGCAAGCTGGGCTACGCCGTCGTCGCCACCTCGCGCAGCATTCCCGAGTCTGAGGACCCGGAGGTCTTTACCGTCCAGGGCGACATCGCCGACCGTGCCACCGCCGAGCGCGTCATCGCTGCGGGCGTCGAGCGGTTCGGCCGCATCGACACACTGGTCAACAACGCCGGGATCTTCATCGCCAAGCCCTTCACCGACTACACCGAGGACGACTACAACGCGGTGCTCGGCGTCAACGTGGACGGCTTCTTCCGGATCACCCAGCTCGCGGTCGAGCGCATGCTCGAGCAGGGCGGCGGTCACATTGTGCAGATCACGAGCAGCCTGGGCGACCAGCCCGACTCCAACGTGACTTCTGTACTCGCCTCGCTGACCAAGGGCGGCCTTCAGTCCGCCACCAAGGCGCTGGCCATCGAGTACGCCACCCGCGGCATTCGTTCCAACGCCGTCGCCCTGGGCACCGTCAAGACCCCCATGCACCCCGAGGAGTTCCATGAGACCCTCGCCGCCCTGCACCCGGTCGGCCGGATGGGTGAGGTGAGCGACATCATCAACGCGGTGATCTACCTGGAGAACGCCCCGTTCGTCACAGGCGTCGTCCTCCCCGTCGACGGCGGCCAGACCGCCGGCCGCTGAGCCGCAGGAGAGCCTGTCGCCCGCCCGGTGATCCACACGGCGGGAGCTGAACCGGTCGCACCAATGCCCGGCGTGCCGGGCCGGGAACGGCTCATGCGGCACAGCCCCGCCGGCACAGCCCGGGCAGGGCGCGTCACCCGCGCGCCCTGCCCCGCCCGCATACCGGAGTTCCACTGTCACCGGTCCGTTCAGACGCGACTCACCGGTCAGCGTCTGGAGCTCGCCTCCGGGTATTGGCCTGACAGGCGTAGTCCCCACCTCAGAGGAAGAAGACACGTCATGGCTTCACCACTGGCCGCTCTCGGGGTGGGCACCCCGATCCTGGCCGCGCCGATGGCCGGCGGTCCCAGCACCCCCGCACTGGTCACTGCAGCTGCCCGTGCGAACGGCTTGGGATTCCTTGCCGGCGGATACAAGACAGCTGATGCGCTGGCCGAGCAGATCACCCAGGTCCGCCGCGAAGGCGTCAACTTCGGGGTCAACCTCTTCGCGCCCGGCCCCCTGCCGATCGCCACGGAAGCCTTCCGACGCTACGCCCGCGCAATCGCCCCCACGGCCCAGGCCTACGACATCGATGTACAGGCAGCTGAAATCGTCGAAGACGACGACCACTGGTCGGACAAGATCGACCTGCTGCTGTCCGAGCCGGTACCCGTCGTCAGCTTCACCTTCGGCATCCCGGAGGCAGCTGTCATCGCCTCACTGCGCGCCGCCGGAACCCTGGTGGTCCAGACCGTGACCTCGCCCGCGGAGGCCCGCCTGGCCGCGGACGCCGGCGCCGAGGTGCTTGCCGTGCAGGCCTCCGCCGCAGGAGGGCACTCCGGCACGCTCACGCCGCAGCGCATCCCGGCCTCCATCCCCCTGACCCATCTGCTGGGCGAAGTGCGCCAGGCGGTGTCGCTGCCGCTCGTCGCCGCGGGCGGGCTGGCCACCCCGCCCGGCGTGGCCGGGGCGTTGCGCGCGGGCGCCGCGGCGGTCATGGTCGGCACTGTCCTGCTGCGTGCGGACGAGGCCGGCACCTCACTCCCCCACAAGGCCGCACTGGCCGACCCAGCACGACGCCAGACCGTGGTGACCAGGGCGTTCACGGGCCGGCCCGCAAGGGCGCTCCGCAACCACTTCACCGACCACTACACCCACATCGCCCCCACCGGCTATCCCGCACTGCACCACCTGACCAGCCCGATGCGCAAGGCTGCCGCCGCAGCGGGCGATCCTGAACGGATCAATCTGTGGGCCGGTACCGGGCACGGCCACGCCACCGCCGAGCCTGCTGCTCAGATCCTGCAGAGGCTGGCCTCCCGACTCTGACCACTACGCGCCGCGCCCGACGCGCGGCACGACACGGAGGTCTGCTCCATGATCGGGCTCGGGCTGCCCGGCGAGCAGGACCACAAACCGGTGTCTGCCGTCGCCCGTCGACTGCACAGGGCGCCGGGAGGGAGCTGCGGTCGCCGACCGCCGCGGCAAGCGACCCGACGGCCGGCCGGCGGGCGCGCGGGGAGAATGTCACGTGCGTCGAGCCACGAGCCGCCCGTGCCGATCCCGGCACCCCGAGTCAGGCCGGCTCACTGGCCGGCCGCTGCCTCCTGCGGCGCGCGCGCACCCAACAGGGCCAGGCAGTTCACCCAGAGGGCGCTGAGCGGGGACATGTTGTTGTAGAGCTTCGCGAACAGCACCTGGCCCTCGAGTTGCGCGACGACAGAACGAGCGGCTTCACGTGTGTCGGTGACAGAGACGTCTCCGCGCTGAAGGGCTTCGGTGATGACCGACTCGACCATGTCGACCTGGGCTTCGAAGATCTCCTGCAGGCGCAAGCGGATCGCTTCGGTCTGATTGCTCAGCTCCAGGGTGAGGTTCCCGAACAAGCACCCCGAAACGGTGCCGCAACTCTTCTGACCGGCGCGCTGAGCCGCCTCGGTCTCCTCGAACAGCTGCCTCAGCCGCTGCAGGGGCTGTTCGGCGTCGCTGCGCAGGACGCGGGTCCAGTCGCGCTGCTGGCCTGCCCAGTGCTCATCGAGGACCGCCAGCGCCAGAGCCTCTTTGGACTCGAAGAAGTAGTAGAAGCTGCCCTTGGGTACGCCGGCCGTCTTGCAGATCTCGGCCACGCCCAGCGCCGAGTACCCACGCAGCTCGATGAGTGACTGCGCGGCGCTGATGATCTTTCCTCTGGCGTCACTGGTTCGTCCCATGTTGCAAGTATACGACCGCTCGACTAGTTTGTACTAGACCGGTCGGCTAATCTGCCCGAGTCCACTCGGCCACAGGCAGAGCCTCATGGCGGGAGCCGCCCCCTACCCGACACGCACAGATAAGAGCTGAAGCGATGAGCAATCCAATGCACGAGGTACTGCAGCGCTGGAAGGCCGCGTTCGACGGCCATCAGCCGGACGTCATGGCCGACCTGTTCACGCCGGATGCCCTCTTCCAGGGCTTCGGACCCGAGGTTCTCTCCGGCCGGGACTCCGTACGTGGCTACTACGAAGCCGTCCCGGGCGATCGCAGCGCCGATGTGACGATCCTCCACACGTACACGATCGGCGAGCAGGTCGCCGGAGGTTTCGCGGACGTCACGTTCCGCGACCCGGCAGGCTGGGAGGCGTCCGTACACCTGTCGCTGGTTCTTCGGCGGGAGGGCAGCAGTTGGCGGATCCGGCAGTACCACGTCTCCCGGGTCGTCACCGAGCACTGAACCGCAAGTCCCGGCCCTGCTGGGCCGTTCATTTCGCCTTATCCGTCAGCGCACCGCAGATCCCGCGTCCGGACGCAGCCGACTGACGCCCGTCCGCATCGGGCCGATCGGGGGCCGTGATCTCGGATGTGGAACACCTGCGATCCTGGTCATCCACTCTCATCAAGGGCCCTCAGCTCTCCCCCGGTACGCCGGCCGCGCAGCCGCACGAACCTGCCTCCTCGTCAACCAGTCCGGCTGCGAGGTAACCGCCCACGTCCGAGGTGATGATGCCGGCTTGCCGCCGGTCCGGACGCCTGTACGGAGACATTTCCCGCCCTCGGCGCGGCCTCGGCGGTCAATGCCTGCGGGCCGCCGGGGAACGTCTGCTGTGTGACTGTGTCACCGGTGATGTGTGTCGGCCGGTGCACGGCTGTTGGCCGTGCCTGGGCGGCCGGCTCCCCCGCGGCCGTGGTCTGACCGCTGACCGAGGGCGCGCCGGCAGCCGCAATGACAGCTGCCTGAGATCTCCTACGCATGCCGTTGCACTCCTCGATTGGCGGAACAGCAACAACGACGTCACGACGCTTCTGAGACAGGGAACCGCGACCGAGCAGAAGGCAGGAGCTCGCCGGCCGGGCAAGGTCAGCGGCCGGCCGATTCGGCCTGGCGGACGGCCCAGGCGGCGTTCACCAGGCCGATGTGGCTGAATGCCTGCGGGAAGTTGCCGAGCAGCTCAGCGCTGTGCGGATCGACCTCTTCGGCCAGCAGACCTACATCGTTGGCACAGCGCGCGGCACGCTCGAAGACCTCGCGTGCCGCGGCGGTGTCCCCCGCCAGGGCCAAGGCGTGCGCCAGCCAGAAGGTGCACAGCAAGAAGGTGCCTTCTTCGCCTGGGAGGCCGTCGTCGGTGAGGTAACGGTAGACGAGGCCGTCCTTGCCGGTGAGCCGCTCGCGGATCGCATCGATCGTGGCGTGCATCCGGGGCGCGTTGGCAGGGACGAATCCCACGATCGGCATCATCAGCACGGACGCATCCAGGATGTCCGTGCCGAATGCCTGGGTGTACGCGCCCGCCTCGTCGCTCCAGCCCCGCTCCTCGATCGCGGCCCGGATCTCGTCCCGAGCGCGGACCCACGCCGGTGCACGCTCCGCGGCGTTGAGGTCGTCGGCCAGTTCGAGGGCACGGTCGAGGGCGACCCAGCACATGAGCTTCGAGTAGAGGAAGTGCTGAGGTGGGCCGCGTACCTCCCAGATGCCCTGGTCCGGGATGTGCCACCAGGTGGCTGCCACATCGGCGCAGCCTGCCAGGAAGTCCTTGGTGGAGTCGTCCAGTCCGCCGAGGTAGTCCCGGAGCCGGCAGGCGGCCGACAGCAACTCTCCGTACACGTCGAGCTGACGCTGCCGCCAGGCGTCGTTACCGACGCGTACCGGCCGGCTGCCGCGCCAGCCTGGCAGATGCGGCAGTTCACGCTCGCTCAGGTCCCGTTCACCGCGGATTCCGAACATGATCTGCATAGATTCGCAGTGGCCCGGGGCGCTCGCGGCGGCCTGTGCCATCCAGCTGAAGAAGGCCTCGGCCTCGTCGGGACAGGCTGCCACCCACAGCGCATCCAGGGTGAAGGATGCGTCCCGTACCCAGGCGAAGCGGTAGTCCCAGTTGCGCACGCCCCCTACTCCTTCCGGCAGGGATGTGGTCGGTGCCGCGACGATCGCGCCGGTCGGCTGGAAGGTAAGGCCCTGGAGAAGGCGGCCGCTCAAGTGGACCAGCTCCTCCCAGGGACCTTCGTAGGACTGGTGCAGCTGCGACCACGAGCGCCAGCCGTGGAGGGTGTCTTCCAGGTGCTCGATGATCTCGGCCCGGGAAGGCGGCATTGGGCGGCTGCCAGCGGGCACCTGCTGAAGGGAGAAAGCCAGGGTCTCTCCTTCCTGCAGCCGCGCCCTGGCCTGGGCCATGTCGGAGATCTCCAGTGGCACCGGGCAGCAGAGCCCCAGCGTGGCAGGGCCGCCGTGGCACCGCAGTCCGCCATCCACCGGGATGAGCAGAGGCCTGATCAGCCCGTACTCGGGCCGTGGTGCGAACTGCATCTCGATGGCCACGGCACCCTCGGTGCATTCCACGACCCGCAGCAGCACATGCGGCGCATGTCGGCCCAGGTCGTGGCCCCGCTCGTTCCGCCCTGAGGCGAGCGCATCGGTGACGGCGACCGTGCCGGTGGGGGTGCGGAACTCCGTCCGCAGCACCAGGCTGCGGTCCAGGTAACGCCGCCGCACCGTGTACGTACTGAGTGGCCGGATCGACCAGTGGCCCGCCTCCGGTCCCAGGAGCCGCCCCAGCACCGCTCTGGAGTCGAAATGGGGGAGGCAGAGCCAGTCGACGGAACCGTCGAGGCTGACCAGCGCTGCGGTCTGGCAGTCGGAGAGCAGTGCGTAGTCCGAGATCGGACGGTCGCTCGTACCGGTCACCTCTCCATAGTCCCCCGACGGCGCAATCGGGGCACCAGGTGTGCGGACGCCACGTGTGCATTCGGGCGGTGCGCAGTCCGACCCCGCGGCACGGGCCCGGCCCACATCGCTGGAGGCCCGGCCTTGGCCCGGCCAGCCGCATCCGCGCGGGAGGTCAGGCGGCTCGATGGTCAGGCGCGGGCGGGTGCCTGGGCCAGCCAGCGATGAATGGCCTGTTCGTTACGGTTGACGACCTCCTGGGCGGCCCATTGGGCTGATTCCCGGTCGGGGTAGGTAGCGGAGCGGGTGAGCACGGGTTGTCCATCGGGCGGTGGTTCAGATGGGCAGCAATGCCCAAATCAGAGTGACTTCGGTGTCGTTCACGGCGATCAGGCCGGCATCCCAGCCGTATCGGCTGAACGGATATTCCTGTGACGGGTTGCTTGTAGAAGTCCGGCTCCTTCCCCGTCCAGCCGACGTTGGACTGTAGGCGGGTGCCTTCGCCGAAATACGCCGCTGCTGTCGGCGGTGACGGCGGTCGTCGGATTCTGTTGACCTGCAGAGTGCATTAGGGTGACGTGCGCCCGTCAAGTAAGATCGGCTTTACGTCACATCCATACACACGCTTGCGTCAAGTGCACACGTTCAATGGGGGTCGGATCGTGAAGAGGCGCCATGTCCGTGCGATCGCCGTCTTCGGCATCGTCCTGATCACGCTGACCGGCGCGCGCGGTTCGCGCGGTGGCGGCTGCGACAACGACCACAGCTCCGGTACCAGCAGTTCCAGCGGCAGCGGCGGCAGCCACTACGACGACTACGACGGTGGCACGGACGGCGGTTCGGTCTCCGGCGGCGAAGACGCCACGGAAAGCCCTACCGACGGGTCCGCTGCCGGCCCCGTCGACGCTACGGCGCACGTGGAGTTCAAGTACTGCTCCATCGACCCCGCGGCCGCGCACCTCAGGGGCCATCTCTACATCACCAACTCGGCCGCGACGGACCAGACGTACGACATCACGGTGCAGTTCGAGGGCGACAGCCCCAGCGCGGCACCGGTCACCAAGACGATCAGCGATGTGACGGTGGCCGCCCTCAACAACTACGAGATGGATGTAGAAGCCCCCTACACCGGCCCCGGCAAGGAGACCGACACCAGGAACTGCAAGGTCGCCAGCGCGACCCGCACCGCCTCCGTCTCCTGACGCATCCGGCACTCACCCAGGCCCCGGCCGCTCGTGAACAGCTCGGCATACCGCTCCGGCGGCAGGCTCCCGAGCGCAAGCCACGGAGCTGGAGAGCCGGCCGTCGCGGCCCGTGCCACGAACAGCAGGTAGCCCAGCCGACGATCGGGTGGGCTACTACCGCCGCAACCCCCTTGCCCTGGGCGGCGTACTGGACCTCTCCCAGCCGCCCGAAGCGGGCGTCATCGGCGAAGTTCCTCCACGCTGGATTTGGATCACGTCGCCGGGTAGGCCGTATCACGACCTCCAACTCTGCCGGGCCGTCACTTCTGTCACAGGAGGGAGGCGGGAGGTCAGCTGGGGATCCGGTGGTGCCACCAGGGAAGGTCGGCTGGGCAGTTCAAGGTGCGCGAGGAAGCGGTGCCGAGAGGGTCGACGGCCATGCGGAGCTCGCGTCGCGCCTTGGTGCTGATCGTTCGCACGGCCGCTTCGAGCAGCGAGCGGGCGTGCATGTCACACTTGGCTGTCGTGCCTTCGCAGTAGGAAAGCTCCGCGTGCGGACTGGACCACCGAGGGGCGCCGGAGGTTCGTTCGGGCTGCTCGACGATCCGGACCCGGAGCTGATCGACGGGATCCTTAGCCTCTCATCATGGCCGTGCGGGCGGCCCCGCAGAAGGGGCGGCGTGCAGGAGGGTACGCAGGGATTCCTTCAGGTTCGCGACGAAGATCGTGCGGGATTGCTCGTCGAGGAGGTCCAGCGACAGATACGGATTCAGATCTTCGAGTTCGACCAGCAGGAGTTCGCCGTCCGGGGCGCGGCAGGCATCGACCCGCTGGATGCCGTGGTCGATGCCGTTCCAGTCGATGAAGCACTGGGCGAAGGAGAGGTCGGCCGCCGTGGGTTCGTACGGTTCCAGGAGCCACCGCTGATCGGTCCGGGGCGCGTAAAGGGCGTACTGGAACGCGTGGTCGATGAAGTAGAACGAGACCTCGTAGGCGAAGTCGATGCGCGGCTGGACGAGAACATTCTCGAACACCAGGTCGTCCAGGCGGTCTGGGGAGACGAATTCCAGGCCGATGGAGTCCGCACCGAGCTTGGGCTTGACCACGTACTGGTCCGCCTTCGGCAGACGGTCCAGGTTTTGCGGGCGGTCGATGGTCGGGATGACCGGGTATCCTGCGGCGCTCAGATCCAAGAGGTACTGCTTGCCGGCCATGTCGGCCTTACCGGACAGCTGGCTGTAGACGCGGGCGCCGCTGTTGACCGCGCGCTCGCGGAAGGCCTCGTACTGGGCCCGGTAGTGCAGGACAGGGCCGCTGTTGCGGACGACCACGGCGTCGAAGGCGTCCATCAGCGCAGCCGCCTCCAGCGGGTGGCACAGGGCAAGGTCGAAGTCCTCGCGAAGGCGGGACGTCAGGAAGATGTCCTCGTCGCAGTACCGCCGCCCGCGTGCCTGGTAGGCCAGGTCGGTGACGTACAGGACCCGGTCACGGGTAGATGACATGACTGCTCCTCGGAGATCGTTGCCCACGAAACTACATGGCCGCGGTACACGGTCCCTCGGGACAGGTGAGTCGACCTCCCCGTCGCGCGCGCCCAGGACGAACCCACCACCGGCAACTCGGGCTCGTGGCGGCGGTGAACCGCCCACGACCGAGTCGGCGAGCGTCACCTCGCTTCCCGATGTGCTGCCGCTGGTCCTGCAGCACGCCCCGGAGATCCCTTACATGGCCGTCGCCCTGAGCCGCGTCGCCCCGGAACCCCGCCTCAGCCATGTCGGCGCGGCCGGGGACTGGCCGCAGAACGCGTTCGCGGTCGCGCACGAAGTGGAGAACCCGCGCGAGTGGAGCGACGCGGAGACGATGGTGCTGCGCAGCGGGGCCGATGACGTGTGGCTGCGCGGCGCCCGCCTCAATCGCCTGCCCACGTCCACGCAGCAGCGGGTCATCACGGTGCCCGACCAGGGGCGGCCGGAGGCCGAGGACGGCCGCGCCCTCCTGGAGGCCGAGCTGAGCGAGACCCTGCAGGGCGGGATGAGTGAGCGGGACAAGACCCTGAGGGACAGGCATCTGGCACAACGCGCCCGGCACCCGGACACCACCGAAGGAACGGCCGCCGCTGTAATAGGGCGTGGTGCGAAGGCGCGCAGGTAAGGGGCGGGGCACCGTACGTCCCCGCGCTGCCCGCACCCGGTCCATCTGCTGACTTGCCACACGCCTCGTGTAAGGCGCCTCAGCTCGTGGGCCGCCGAAGCGTCAGCCCCTGCGGGCGGCGCGCCACTCGCGCACGACGGCCTCTACATCGAACGGCTTCCGGCCCAGCGGCGGGCCTGGCGGCGGACGCAGCAGCGCCTTCGTGATCTTCTCGTTGATCTCGGTGAGGATGCGCCGGACCTGGTACTCCGTCGCCGCACGGTCGACCGCTTCGCGAGCGTCCTCGGCCTCCTTGCGCAAGGCCAGTCCCGGCGGGAGGACGGAGACACCCTCGCGGCGCATCTTGCTCTTGATCCACCACTGTTCGTCGTACGGAGCCCTGTCGTCCTCAAGCGGCTTGCCGAAACCGGGCAGGGACGCGAACTCACCGCGGTCGGTCGCGTCCCGGATCTGCTTGTCGACCCACGACTCGAAACTGACACCCTGTGGCTTGCGTTCGGTCACGATCCCTCTCCCGTCTCCGCCCCTCCATCGTAGGCGGGCGGTCCGCCGCCGGGTCGGCCTCGCGGATCACTCCAGTCACGTGCTCACCAAGCACGTCAGGCTCGCCGGCGATGCGTCCCACTCGGATCGACTGGGGGCGGCCATCACCCGCCTCGTCACCCACGGTCGCCAGCAAGAAACACGGAGTCGACAGATCCCGGGCCCGCACAGCACCGAGGCGGTCCAAGGAAGGTCACGGTGATGCCGGCTGCTCCCTGGCGGCGCGGGCGGAGACGGCCCGAAGCGTTTGCGCCTCGGGTCCCGCCTGACCGGGACCGGGGCCGGGCGGGGCAGCTACAGAGCGGCCCCGTCCGGCTCATCGGCACCTGCTGCTCAGAGTCTGCTGCAGGAAGGTCCACACGAGCGCGTTCTTCAAAGCGATCTGCTCATGGTCGGCCGCGCCGGCGTGTCCGCCACTGGTGTTCTCCCAGAACAGGACTCGATGCCCGAGCTCGCACAGCCGCGCCGCGGTCTTGCGGGCGTGCGCGGGGTGGACGCGGTCGTCCCGCGTCGACGTCGTGAGCAGGACGGGCGGGTAGGCGGCGTCGGCGCGGAGCTGGTGGTAGGGGGAAAGCTGTTCGAGGTGGGGGCGGTCTTCCTCGTGGTCGGGGTTGCCGTATTCCGCCATCCAGCTGGCGCCGGCCAACAGGTGGTGGAAGCGGAGCATGTCGAGGAGGGGCACCTCGGCGACGATGGCGCCGAACAGGTGGGGGTATTGGGTGAGCATGGCGCCCGCGAGGAGTCCGCCGTTGCTGCCGCCCATGGCTGCGAGGCGGTCGGGTGTGGCGATGCCGCGGTCGACCAGATCCTTGGCGACCGCGGCGAAGTCCTCGAACGCGCGGTGCCGGCCGGCCTTGAGGGCGGCCTGGTGCCAGGTGGGGCCGTATTCGCCGCCGCCGCGGATGTTCGCGGCCACGTAGGTACCACCCCGCTCCAGCCACGCCCGGCCGGTGATCGGCGAGTAGGCGGGGGTGAGGGAGACGCGGAACCCGCCGTACCCGTACAGCAGCGTCGGCCCGTGGCCGGCCGCATCGGGGTTCGGTGTATCGGGCCCGACGACGACGTACGGCACCCGGGTGCCGTCGGCCGATACCGCGAAGTGCTGTCGCACGGCCAGGCCGTCGGCGGCGAAGCGCGCAGGCGCCCGCTTGACCACCTCAGTAGTGCCGCCGAGCTCGCCCCGGTAGAGGGTGGGGGGCTGGAGGTATCCGGTGACCTCGAGGAAGAACTCGTCGCTCGCGTACCGGTCGGTGTCGGTGATCTCTGCGCAGGACAGCGGGGGCACTTCCGTCAGCGGTCGGCGCGTCCAGCCGCCCTCGCTTGGCGTCAGAGCCTCCAGGCGGGTCGCGACGTCGCAAAGGGACTCCACGACCAGGTGGTGGCGCGTCCAGGCGTGGCCCACCAGGGCGGAGCGCTCGTCCGGGGTGAAGAGGACCTGCGCAGTGCGGTCGCCGGCGAGGAAGGCGTCGAAGGAGAACGCGAGAAGAGTGCCGGCGCCATGGCCGAGCCAGGGCGTCTTCGGTGTGACCAGCAGCCATTCGCAGTGGACGGTCTTGCCGGCGTCGTCAGGGACGTCGACCTTCACCAGCTCGCCGTCCGGCCTACGGTAGAAGAGTTCGCTGCTCCAGAAGTCGAGCGCGCGGGAGACGAAGTCGCGCTCGAAGCCAGGTGTGACCTCGCGCCAGCCGACGGTGGACAGATCCTCCTCCGCTGCCTCGTAGACCAGTTCGGCCTCGGACAGGGGTGTACCGCGCCGCCAGCGGCGCACGGTGCGCGGGTAGCCCGAAGCGGTCATGGAGCCGGGGCCGGTGTCGGTGCCGACGAAGACATGGTCGACGTCGATCCAGCCGATGGACGTCTTCGCCTCCGGCAGGACGAAGCCGTCCTGCACGAACGTCTGGGTGACCAGGTCGAACTCGCGGACCACGACCGCGTCCGCACCATCCCGCGACAGCAGGACCAGGGCGTTCCGGTAGTCCGGGTACAACGCCCGCGAGCCTGCCCACACCCACGGTTCACCCTCGGTGTCGGCCAGTACGTCGAGGTCGAGAAGCAGCTCCCAGCGGGGTTCGTGCTTGCGGTACTCCTCGAGCGTGGTGCGCCGCCAGATACCGCGCACGTGCTCGGCGTCCTGCCAGAAGTTGTAGAGAAACTCGCCACGGCGGAAGGTGTAGGGGATGCGGTCGGAGGCGTCCAGCACCTGGCGCAGCCCGGCCACGAGTTCTTCAAATCCTGGGACGGTGGTCAGCTCCTCCATGGTCTCGGCGTTGCGCTCGGCCACCCACGCCGAAGCAGCCCCGCCCCCGACATCCTCCAGCCACACGTACGGGTCGTCCTCGATCACACCGCAGATTCTCGCCGATCAGCCGGCCTGCGTCCGCTGATCAGTGCGGTGGCGAATGAGGCCAGGGCGAGAAGTGAGCGCGAGCACAGCGTCCAGCACCCGCGCAAAACTGCACGTAGCCTGCAAATAGTCGCAAAGAGGAGATCAGTTCCGGAGGTACACATGTCGATGGGACCCCTGCCCGAGGTGGTGTCGCGCGAGGAGTGGCTCGCCGCACGCAAGGAGTTGTTGGTCGAGGAGAAGGAGCTCACCCGGGCGCAAGACCGGGTCAACGCCGACCGCCGGCGGTTGCCGATGGTTCGCGTCGACAAGCCGTACGTGTTCGAGGGACCGAACGGGAAGGTCAGCCTGCTCGATCTGTTCGAGGGGCGGCCGCAGCTGGTGATGCATCACTTCATGTGGACCTACGACATCGACGTCGACGGTACTGAGCATCCCCGCGACACCGGCTGCTCCAGCTGCTCCTCCGCCGCCGACGGCATCGGCAAGCTGAGGCAGCTGCACGTCCGCAACACCACGCTTGTCGCGGTGACACGGGCGCCGTACGAGAAGCTCGCTGCGTACCGCGAGCGCATGGGCTGGACGTTCCCCTGGTATTCCTCGGCGGGCAGCGACTTCAACTACGACTTCCACGCGACCGTCGACGAACGGGTCGCGCCAGTGCAGATCTACCACCGCACGGAGGCTGAGCTCGCCGAGGCCGGAACGCCGTTCACGGAGAGCATGCGCGGCGACTGGCCGGGCATCAGCGCCCTCCTCCGAGTCGGCGACGAGGTCTTCCACACCTACTCCACGTTCGGCCGTGGCATCGAGGAGTTCCACAACGGCTACCACTACCTCGACCTCACCGCGCTCGGCCGCCAGGAGGCGTGGGAAGAGCCGAAGGGACGCGCGGTCCCGCTCGGCCTGCACGTCGGCGGCCCCAACATGCGCGTCCCCGACGAGTACGACACCTGACGATGTGGCCGGCCATAGCCCACCCTTCGTCCACCCGTTGGGGAAGCGAGGAGGTCCGAGCCTCCGCAGATGCTCCCGAGCGCCCGGCTCAGGCAGACGAGCCCGCGCGGTGTCAGCTGGCGGTGGGCCAGGATCGCAGCAGTGCGGCGATCTCCGCGACGGTGCAGGCGGAGTCAAGAAGCATGTCCCGCAGGGCGATGGCGTCGTCGCGGGTGGGTTTGACGGGGATGCCGGCGGCTTCCAGGTACATGACGCCGGTGGCGGCCGCGACAGCCAGGTTGGAGCGCTCCAGCCAGCGACACCGCCCCAGAGTGTGCACCAGCGCGGCCGCCTTGGCGTAGGGGCCGTCGTAGACCGGCTGCTCGAAGAGCTCCGCCCGGTGGCGCGCGACAGCAGAAACAGGAATTCCGTAGTCGTCGGGGGCGGGATCGCCCGCCCCGGCCGCCTCGGCGACCTGCAGAATCCAGGGAACGTCAATGTGCAGGTCCATCAGGCGGCGCGCGCTCCCGCGGAGGTCTGCTGCGCGTCCTCGGCCTCGTCGAAGACGTCCTGATGCTCGGAAAGGAACCGGGCGGCCGCATCCACCGCGCGGGCGCGCAGACCGCTGGCATCATCCTGTACAAGGCGCGCCAGGTAGTCCCCCACACTCAGGCCGAGGTCCGCGGCCCGCTTCTTCGCGAGTTCCGCGACGTCCTGATCCACGCGTGCGCCAAGCTGTGTCTTCGCCATGCCCCGCATGGTAACACTTGGTACCATGCGGGCGGCCGTCTGGCCGGCATGCACTCCTGCGGTGCTCGGGCCGGTGTCCGATGCCGTCAGGCGTCCTCTGACACGGCGCGGGCCGGCGGTTCGAGATCGCCGTACACGGCGGTGCGCAGTGCGGCCGCGCGCTCGCGCGCCCGGTCCTCGCCCGCCCGGCAGTTGGCCGCGCGGCAGGCCGGTGCCGGCCTGTGCCTCGAGTCGTTGCGCCCGCCGGATGCATCGCGGCCGGGGAGCACAGCAGCCGGGCGGGCATCGGCCCTTCGGCCACGAGCCGGTCTCCTGCACCGTCTACGGGGCAGGTGTGCTCTCAGTGCCGCGAAGCCGCCACAGTTCCTGACCCGGCGCGGGACGGACAGCGGGACTGGACCGGGGCATCGACGGATGCACTGGACCGGGCCTGCCCGTGCGAGGCATCGGATCGCCATAACCCGCACCGGTGTTTATAGCTGCGGACCCCATATCCGGCCCCTACGCCTGGACCTAACCTCCCGGAAACCACGGCAACACACGTGTGGTGCCACCGCGGTGTGCCTGCACCTCGCCCCAGGAGGGTCCATGAGATCGTCGCCCGCTTCCCGGTTTCTTCGGCTGACCGCTCTGCTACTGCTGGTCGGCGCAGCGCAGGTGCTCCCCCCAACCGCTCCCGCAGTCGCGGCCGCCCCGGCACCCGTACCGGGCGAGCTCCAGCCCCACGACATCAGCGGCGTATACAGCGCCGGTATCTCCTCCGGGGGGTATATGGCAACCCAGCTCCATGTGGCGTACTCCGGGACGTTCGACGGGTCGGCGGCCTTCGCTTCCGGGCCGAACTACTGCGCGCAGAACGACCTCAACAAGGCCCTTTACGCCTGCATGGACACGATGCAGGACCTCCAGCTCAACAAGCTGGAGCAGACAACGCGGGACTGGGCGGCGCAAGGCCTCATCGACCCGGTGGCCAATCTCTCCGGAGACCCGGTCTACCTCTTCAGCGGATCCAGCGACTCAACCGTCAAGCGTCCCGTGGCCGACGCGCTGTCCACCTATTACGGCCGGTTCGGCGCCCAGGTCCTCTACAACAAGAGCACCGCGGCCGGACACGCCTGGATCAGCCCGCTCGGACCGAACTCCTGCGCGGTCACAGCAACCCCATGGATCAACAACTGCGGCTTCGATGCCGAACGTGACCTCCTGGGCCATCTGCTCGGCTCCGTCACGGCCCCCAGCAGCACACCTGGCGGCACCCTGACCCAGTTCGACCAGAACCGATACGCACCGGGCGGGCAGGCCAAGCCCATCTCCATGGACGAGAAGGGCTTCGTGTACGTGCCGTCCAGCTGTGCCGGCGGCGCGGCCTGCAAGCTCGTGGTCGCGTTGCACGGCTGCAAGCAGGGTTACTCGTACCAAGGGTTCGGCAGCCAGTTCATCGACAAGGCGTACCTCAATGAGTACGCCGACACCAACAACCTGATCGTCCTGTACCCGCAGGCCATCGCGACCACCACGCTGGACAACCCCAACGGCTGCTGGAACTGGTGGGGCTACCAGGGCGATTCCGCCTACGCCCGACACGGCGGCAAGCAGATCGAGACGATCACGGCGATGGTGGAGGCCCTCAGCGACGGGACACCTCCTTCCGGCCAGAACAGGGTGACCATTGCAAGCACGGATTCCCAGGACGGCTACATCAAGGCCGCCGCGGACGGTTCCGGCGCGGCCCTCGGCACACTGGAGGACTCCTACGGCCTCGCGGTCGGCCGCGGCAGCGACGGCAAGTACAACCGGACCGTGCTGTCTTTCGACACCTCGCAGATCCCGGCCGGCAAAGAGATCACGCGCGCCTATGTGACGGTGAGCCGCAGCAGCGGCTCCGGTGACCCCTGGGCCGGCCCGGCGGGCAACCGGCTGCTGGTCGACGTACAGCAGGGATGCCTCGGCGGCTGCGGCGTGGAAGCCTCGGACTGGGCGGCCACCGCCACCATCGCAGGTGCTGCCGAGATCGGCGCCTTCACCTCAGGAAGCAAGCCCTCCACCGACCTGTCGGCAACCGGACTCAACGCGATCAGCCGGACTGGACTCACCCAGCTCCGGCTGCGCTTCGAATCGAACCAGACGTCGAATGCGTACCTGTTCGTCAACAAGGACAACCAGGCAACCCTGACCGTCGAGTACCGATAGCAGCCGCCGTTCGATGAGGCCGTGACCCGTGCGGCGAAGCCGCACGGGTCACGGCCTCGCGGGACGTGCCATCACCCGCCTGATCACGTGCATGACGGTCACATGCCCTGCTCGGCGATCAGTCCGGCAGGCCGAGCTCCCGCCAGACGGTGGTCACTTGGCCGACGCCCTCCGTCATACGGCGACCGTCCGGGCCCGGTCGAGGATGGCGGTGGTGTCCACGCCGAGCGGCAGGGTGCCGAACGCGTTGCCGTGTTCGCCGCCGAGCCGGGAGACACAGAAGGCGTCGGCGACCGCGGCGGGTGCGTGGCGTTGCAGGAGCGAGCCCTGGAGGACGAGCGCCATGGTCTCGGTGAGTCCGCGGGCACGGTATTCGGCCTCGGCGGGGTCTGCCAGCTGCTTGCGAAGGCCTGCTACCGCCGCGTCGAGGTGCCGGTTCACTCCCGCCGACTGCTCGACTTCCGCGAAGAAGGCCTCGACGGTCTCCGGTTGCCGGGTCATCGCCCGGAGCGAGTCCAGGGCAGCGACATTACCGGAACCTTCCCAGATGGATGCCAGCGGCGCTTCCCGGTACAGGCGGGGCATGCCGGACTCCTCGATGTAGCCGTTTCCGCCCAGGCATTCGAGGGCTTCGGCGGCATGTGCGGGGCCGCGCTTGCAGACCCAGTACTTGGTCACCGCCAGACCCAGACGGCGCAGGAGGGCCTCGTCGGTGTCCCCCGCGACAACCCGGTCGGTGGCGCCCGCGAGTCGCAGCGCCACCGTGGTGGCTGCCTCGGACTCCAAGGCGAGATCGGCCAGGACATTGCGCATCAGGGGCTGGTCGATGAGCGCGGAGCCGAATGCCCGGCGGTGGGTTGCGTGGTGGACCGCCCGGATGAGCCCGAGGCGCATACCGGAGGCCGCGCCGAGTACGCAATCGAGACGAGTCATGTTGACCATCTCGATGATGGTCGCCACTCCCCGTCCTTCCTCGCCGACCAGCCATCCGAAGGCTTCGTCGTATTCGATCTCGGCGGAGGCGTTGGAGCGGTTGCCCAGCTTGTCCTTCAGGCGTTGCAGCTGGATGCGGTTGCGGCTGCCGTCCGGCAGTACCCGGGGCAGCAGAAAGCAGGACAGTCCGCCGGGTGCCTGGGCCAGTGTCAGGAAGACGTCCGACATGGGGGCGGAGGTGAACCACTTGTGCCCGGTAAGGCGATACGTGCCGTCGGCGTCGGGTATCGCAGTGGTGGTGTTGGCCCGTACGTCGGAGCCGCCCTGCTTCTCCGTCATCGACATGCCTGCGATCAGGCCGCGCTTGGTGTCGGGCCGGCGCAGCCCGAAGTCGTACTCCCGGGAGGCGAGCAGCGGCTCCAGCCAGCGGGCGAGGTCCGGCGCTGCGCGCAGGGCGGGCACTGCCGCATAGGTCATTGACACCGGGCAGGAGTGGCCTGCCTCGACCTGCCCCCAGATGTAGAACTTCGCAGCCCTGGCCACGTGCGCGCCCGGCCGGTCGTCCCGCCACGGCGCGGCGTGCAGGCCGTGACCGACGGCCTCCCGCATGAGCTCGTGCCAGTACGGGTGGAACTCCACCTCGTCGATGCGCCGGCCGAAGCGGTCATGGGTGCGCAGCACCGGAGGATTTTCATTGACCAGGCGCCCCCATTCGGCGGCCTGTTCCGAGCCGGCGAGAACGCCGATTTCATGCATCTCGGCGGCGGCCCAGCCGGCGCCCTCGCGCGCGGTCGCCTCCAGCAGTGCCAGGTCGGCGGCAGCATCGTAACCGTGGTGCGGCGGGACCTGGTTGGTGACCTCATGCGTCTGCGACATCTGGCCCTCCAAGAGCGCGCAAGGTGAAGGTGATCAGTCCTGGAATTACGTCGTCCGGTGCCGCGTCACCGTCGGCGAGCGGTCCGATGAGCGCCTCGGCGACCGCGCCGACCAGGGCCGCCGCGGTCAGCTCCGGCGACTGCGGGGGCAATTCACCGGTGGCCACGCCCGCCGCGATCTGCTGGGCGTACACGTCTCGGAACGCCCGCCGGAAGACGAGCCGTTCGGAGTCGACAGCCGGGTCCACCGGCTCCGCGAGCAGGGCGAAGGCCCGTCGTGGCGCCTGCAGGGCTCGTGCGGCGAAGGTCTCGACCGCGGCGGCAACGCGCTTCGCCGCGGGTCCGGGGCGGGCCGCGGAGGAGGCGACCGCCTCCACCTCGCGGGCCACCAGGGTCCGGAAGAGCGCGGCCGCCAGCTCGGACTTGCCGGAGAACGACTGGTACACGCTGCCGGTCGAGATTCCCGCCTCGGCGGCGATCGCCGCCACCGAGCATCCGGCGTACCCCTCCCGCGACAGCAGGCGGACGGCGGCCTCGAGCACCAGGTCGCGGCGCGCGTCGAGGCGGGCCTGCACGGCGGGGGGTCTTCGGTAGGGCATGGAACAATTGAAGCACCGATTCACTGCTTCACGCCAGTCCCTCGGACCCGCTGCGTCGAGTATCGGGCGCATCCAGGGTGTGGACGAGTTCTGTACCCCGCTCGGTGTCGTAGTCGAGGACTGGTCCCAGTACATCGCGTACATAGCCGTGGATGTCGGCCCGTGCGCCGAGGAGTACGCCGACGAAGCCCAGGTCTGGGAGGGCTGCGCCGTCTCCGGTGCGGCCCAGGGTGTGCAGGGCTTCCAGGCAGCGCCCGGCCTCTGCGTACGTGGTCGGGAGCCGCTCCGGCGCAGTGGCCGGCCCGGCGGAGCCGACCGTCACCGGAGTGCCGAGCGCCTGCCCCAGGTCCATGGCGAGGAAGGCGGCGAGGGAGCCGGGGTCCTCGGATGGTACGAGGAGGACGAAGTGGCCGCCGTGGGGGCAGCCGGCCAGCCCACCGCCCAGAGCGCGGGCGTGACGGGCGGCCTCGGTACTGAGCCGGGAGCGCCACTCGGGCGCGCAGTGCACCAGGAGGACCCGCGGCGAGTGCCCGCACGGAGGGGACATGGAGGCTGCCTGCTGTGCCGTCTTCGGAGGCACAGCAGGCAGCCGGTCGAATCGCAGGCTCAGACCCGGTCGACGGCGGGAGACGCCGCGACGGGGGCGGGAGCGGGAGCGTCGGATGTACTGGCCAGGTCCCGGCCTACGGTTTCCTTGGCGACGGCCACGGTGATGGTGGTGACGATCGCGGCGAAGCAGAGGTACACGGACACCGGGACCGAGGAGTCGTAGTCCTTGAGGAGTTCCACCGCGATGATGGGGGCGAGTGCGCCGGCGACGATGGACGCCAGCTGGGAGCCCATCGACGCCCCGGAGTAGCGGACCTTCGTGTCGAACATCTCCGAAATGAAGGCGGCCTGCGGTCCGTACATGGCGCCGTGCAGCAACAGGCCGATGGTGACGGCGAGGGTGATGACGGCGAACGACTTGGTGTCGAGGAGGGCGAAGAACACGAACGCCCAAACACTCATACCGAGGGAGCCGATCAGGGTGACCTTGCGCCGGCCGATCCGGTCGGAGAGGGCGCCCCAGGCCGGGATGGTGACGAAGTGGACCGCCGAGGCGATCAGGACCGCGTTGAGGGCGGTGCTCTTCGGCAGGCCGAGGTGGGCGGTGACGTACACCAGCAGGAAGGCCGTGATGACGTAGTACGAGATGTTCTCACCGAACCGCGTACCGATGGCCGTGAGCACCTCGCGCCAGCTCTTACGGAAAACCTGTACGACCGGGGGCTTCTCCTTGACCCCCTGCGCCGCCTCGGCCTCCGCCTTCGCCTGCGCCTCGAGGAACACCGGGGACTCGGACACCGACAGCCGGATCCACAGGCCGACCATCACCAGCAAGCCGGAGAGCAGGAACGGGATGCGCCAGCCCCAGGCGAGGAACGCCGCGTCGGACTGCACTGCCGCCAGGAACGCGAGTACACCGGTGGCCAGCAGATTGCCGCCGGGGGCTCCGGCCTGCGGCCAGGAGGCCCAGAATCCCCGGCGCCTGTCACCGCCGTGCTCCGCGACGATGAGCACCGCGCCGCCCCACTCGCCGCCCAGCGCGAAGCCCTGGACGAGGCGCAGCACCGTCAACAGGATGGGAGCGCCGATTCCGATCGAGGCGTGGGTGGGGAGCAGACCCATGGCGAAGGTCGAGCCGCCCATCAGCAGCAGGCTGATCACCAGCAGTTTCTTGCGGCCGAGCTTGTCGCCGAAGTGGCCGAACACCACGCCGCCCAGGGGGCGGGCTAGGAAGCCGATCGCGTACGTGATGAACGCGATCAGGGTGCCCACCAGAGGGTCCGAGGTGGGGAAGAACAGGGTGTTGAACACCAGCGCGGCAGCCGAGCCGTACAGGAAGAAGTCGTACCACTCGATCGTGGTGCCGATCAGGCTGGCGCCGACAATTTTGCCGATGCCACCGGGGCGGGCGGTCCGCTCCGGCTCTGCGGCCTGGTTACGCGACATCGCGGTTCACCGAATCTCACTCGCGGGGATGGGGACGTACGTGGAGCAGGTGGGGGTGAAACAGGTGGGGGGCAACAGGTGGGGGTGACGCGTCAGCTCGCACCCCACCCCCCGTCGAGAGGCAGGGAGATGCCGGTGACGTAGCCGGTGTGCGGGCCGCACAGCCAGACCGCGGCGGCGGCGACCTCCTCGGGCTCGATGAGCCGCTTGACCGGAGACCGAGCGAGCAGCACGTCCGACAGCACATCGCCGGCGCTCAGGCCGTGCGCGGCTGCCTGGTCCTGGATCTGGCCCTCGACCAGCGGGGTGCGGACGTAGCCGGGGTTGACGCAGTTGCTGGTCACTCCGTGCGGCGCGCCCTCGATGGCGGCGACCTTGCTGAGGCCCTCCAGCGCATGCTTGGCGGCCACGTATGCCGACTTGTAGGCGCTGGCCCGCAGTCCGTGGACGCTGGAGATGTTGATCACCCGGCCCCAGCCGCGCGCGTACATGTGCGGCAGCGTCTGGCGCATCAGCAGGAACGGAGCAGTAACCATCACCTGCTGGATCAGGGCGAACCGCTCGGGCGGGAAGTCCGTGAGCGGTGCGACATGCTGAAGCCCGGCGTTGTTGACAAGGATGTCGGCATCGGCCGGCAGCGCGGCGACGGCTGCGGGGTCGGCCAGATCGGTGGCGTGCGCGACGCCGCCGATCAAGTCGGCCACGGCCTTTGCCGCCTCCGCGTCGATGTCCACGACATGCACCTCGGCGCCCGCGTCGGCCAGGGCTACGGCGCAGGCCCGGCCGATGCCGCTGCCGGCCCCCGTCACCAGCGCCATCCGGCCGCTCAGATTTCCGTTCGTCATGGCCGGAAACATAGGCCTGCCACAACGCCTATCCCCATGTGTGAGCGACCCACATTCTGACCTCAAATGATGGGGTCTACCGCTACTCGAGCAAGGCAACTCACGGATGCGATCACGTGTCGGTAACACACGTATGACGACCAGAGCCGGATGGAAAGGACTCCGTTGGGACACACACGCGCTCTTTCGGCTCGATCCCGTCCGGGAGGCGACCGCCCCAAATGTCGTTGATCGCAGGAGCGCGGCCATCTCGCCACCGGCTCCCTTTCGGAGGAGGCGACCAAGCGCGGCTCTGCCCCGTTGGCACAGCCCCGTGGAGCGTGCGCACAGCTCGCGAGGTCAGTTCCCGAAGCGCCCTACGCCGTTCGGTAGGTACGCAAGGTGGCTCGGCATCATCGGACGACTCCGTCGCCCGGCCGGCAGGCGGAGGCGAGACGGCGCAGGCAGACGGAACCGTCCCTGAGCGCAACTCCAAGGAGTACAGCGGCGCTCGGGCGGACCAGGCGGCGGAGCCGAAGACGTTCTCGCTGCAATGAAACGTCAGCATCGCCGGCCCGTGAGCTACTTGGCCGCAACGGCCTCACGGTGCTCGGCGACGGTGAGCGGGGCATCCGTGGCGGCCCGTACCTCGTCGGCAGTCACCCCCGGGGCGAGTTCGCGGAGCACGAAGCCGCCGTCGGCAACATCGAGGACCGCAAGGTCGGTAATGATTCGCTGGACGACACCACGCCCGGTCAACGGGAGGGTGCAGCGCGCCACCAGTTTGGGCGAGCCGTCCTTCGCCGTGTGCTCCATCAAGACGATCACCCGGCGGGCGCCGTGCACCAGGTCCACGGCACCGCCCATCGGCAGCCCGATCCCGAGATTGACGTAGGTGCCGTCGGTCAGTTCCCGGGCGGCGCGTGCCGCCATCTGTTCACGGGAGAGTGCCATGTCAGCGCCCGCCTTCCCGCTCGGTGCCGACGGTGCTCAGCACGCGCCGCTCGATGCGGCGTTGGGCCGTCGGGTCGTCCGGGAACACCCGGACGACCAGGTACTCGGCGTCGCCGAAGACTCTGGTGTCCTTCGGCGGCGAGGCGACGGCGATCGTACCGTCCGGGTGGTAGCGCCAGGGCAGTCCGCCTTCGGCGATCTGGGTGCCGACGCCGGCGGGGGTGTAGAAGGCGGGAATGCCGGCCCCGTCGGCCCTGAGCCGCTCGGCGAGTATGCCCTGGGGCACCAGCTCGAGCTCCCCGGACAGGTACTGCCGGGCGAACTCCTTGTTCTCGCCGACGTACGAGCTGGTCATCCGGGCTATGCGGCTCGCGCGTAGCAGCAGACCCAGACCCCAGTCGTCCACTCCGCAGTTGTTGGACACCACATGCAGTCCGTCCGTCTCCCGATCGAGCAGAGCGGCGATCAGCGCACTGGGAATGCCGCACAGACCGAATCCGCCGACAGCGAGCGACGCCCCTGCTGGGATGTCCGGTCACCTCACAGCTGCTTCGGCGCGGCCCCGCTCTCCTCCCTGGCCAGGTTCGACTTCCGGTACGAGTACCCGAAGTAGATCACCAGGCCGATCAGGAGCCACACCAGGAACCGGAGCCATGTCTGCCACGCCAGGAACGTGATCAGCCAGAGTGAGAACACGACACCGATCGCCGGCACGAACGGCACTCCCGGGCAGCGGAACGTCCGCGGCAGGTCCGGTTGCCGGCGACGGAGCACGATCACCGCGATGCACACCACGACGAAGGCGAGCAGAATGCCGATGTTGGTGAGCTCCGCCGCCTCGCCGATGGGCAGGAACCCGGCGATCAGCGCCGACCCCACGCCGACGATCCACGTCACCCGCACCGGCACATGCCTCGTCGGGTGCGTCTTCGCGAACCAGTGCGGCAACAGCCCGTCGCGGCTCATCGAGAACCACACCCGGGTCACGCCCAGCATGAAGGTGAACATCACCGTGAGGATGCCGATGATCGCGCCCACCGCGATGAGGTTCGCCAGACCTCCCAGCCCCACCGACTTGAAGGCCGTGGAGAACCCGCTTTCCGGATCGATCTCGGTGTAGTTCTGCATACCCGTCAGCACCAGACAGGCCAGTACGTACAGCACCATCGAGATCGCCAGCGAATAGATGATCGCCTTCGGCATGTGCCGCTGCGCGTCCTTGGACTCCTCGGCCGCCGTCGACATGGCGTCGTACCCGAACACGGCGAAGAAGACGGTCGCCGCACCCGTGAAGGCCCCGCCGACGCCGTACGGGAAGAACGGGTTGTAGTTGGACGTGTCGATGTGGAAGAAGCCGATGACGATCACCAGCAGGACGACCAGGACCTTCAGCACCACCACGACCGTCTCGAACCGGGCGGCGTTCCTGATGCCGAGCGTGAGCAGGTACGCGGTGAACAGACACAGGATCATCGCGAACAGGTCGACCTGACGCCCCTCACCGGTGCCCGGCGCGCCCAGCATCCAGACCGGCAGGTCGACCCCCAGCTCACCGAGGAGGAAACCGAAGTAGCCCGAGATTCCGATGGCGACCACCGCCACGATCGCCGTGTACTCCAGCAACAGGTCCCAGCCGATGAACCAGCCCGCCAGCTCGCCGAGCACGGCGTAGCCGTAGGTGTACGCCGAACCCGCCTTCGGGATCATGCCCGCGAACTCGGCGTACGAGAAGGCCGCGGCCGCGCTCGCCACGCCCGCGATCAGGAACGAGACGACCACCGCGGGCCCGGCCGTACCGTTCGCGACCGCCCCGGCCAGGGCGAAGATTCCGGCGCCGATGATGCCGCCGACACCGATGGCCGTCAGCTGCCACAGGCCGAGTGTTCTGGTGAGCTGCTCGCTCGGAGCGCCTTCTTCGATCCGTTCGATGGGCTTGCGGCGAAGTACGCCCTGTCCCATCCGGAGCCCTGCCATGAGCCACCTCTTCGCAGACTGCCGTCGGCCGACGGCGGCTCATGATGGCCCAGGTGAGGCGGCGGAGGAAGGCGACATGCGGTGTGGCGGGAGTGAGGGGTCCGGGAGGGTTACGGGACCACCGTCACGGACCAACGCCCGGCCTGCACCAGCTGCATCGCCACCGCCGACGATCCGGTGTCGCGCCGACTCCGATTCGCTGAGACCGAACCCGAAGGGGGGTCGGCCTGTCGTGCGTCCGGGCAACTTGGCAGCCGCAGGAGCCTCGTAGTCGGCCGGGCGGTCCGGTCCCGGTGAGGCTAGGACGGTGACGATGCGCAGACGGGCGGGATCACTACACGGTGCCGGGCGTGGAACCGACCGCATCGCCCGATCCCCGGCGCCGAGCGCCATACCACGCACAGCGGCCCGGCACGGCCGCGGAGGCCGACCAGGGCGCTGATCCCGGACAGTGCCGGCCCTGCAGCCGAGCTCTTGTCCCCTGCCTGCTTGGCGGCCGTGGGCGTCTCCGGCTGTCGCCGAAGTGCCGCACGAAGCGTTGGTGCTCCCCCGCTCGATCGCAACCGTCAGCCCAACCTTGACAGGAGGGTACTCACGTTTTACGCATGATTTAGCAGCATTGTCGGTTAAATATGCTGGTCAATGTGGGGAAGGAGCAGGAAATGGCACGCGCAGTGGGTATCGACCTGGGCACGACGAACTCGGTCGTCTGTGTGCTGGAGGGTGGCGAGCCCACCGTGATCGCCAACACGGAGGGCGCCCGGACCACCCCCTCGGTGGTCGCCTTCGCCAAGAACGGGGAGGTGCTGGTTGGCGAGATCGCCAAGCGTCAGGCCGTGACGAATGTGGAGCTCACCGCGCGATCCGTCAAGCGCCACATCGGAGATGCGCAGTGGCGTTTCCCGGAGTCGGGCGGCGTGGAGGGCAGGCGGTACACCGCGCAGGAGATCTCGGCGCGGGTGCTGCAGAAACTCAAGCGCGACGCGGAGGCGTATCTGGGTGAGGACGTGACGGATGCCGTGATCACCGTTCCGGCTTACTTCAACGACTCCCAACGCACCGCGACAAAGGAGGCCGGCGAGATCGCGGGCCTGAAGGTGCTGCGGATCATCAACGAGCCGACGTCCGCCGCGCTGGCCTACGGCCTGGACAAGGAGAACGACCAGACAATCCTGGTGTTCGACCTCGGTGGCGGCACCTTCGATGTGTCACTGCTCGAGATCGGGGAGGGCCTGGTCGAGGTGAAGTCCACCAACGGGGACACCCATCTGGGCGGGGACGACTGGGACCAGCGGGTCGTGGACCACCTGGTCACCCAGTTCAAGAACGGATACGGCGTGGACCTGTCGAAGGACAAAATGGCGCTGCAGCGGCTAAGGGAGGCCGCCGAGCGCGCCAAGATCGAGCTGTCGTCCTCGACCGAGACCACGATCAACCTGCCCTACATCACCGCCTCGTCCGAGGGGGCGCTGCATCTGGACGAGAAGCTGACGCGGGCGCAGTTCGAGCAGCTGACCGCCGATCTGCTGGATCGCTGCAAGGGGCCGTTCCACAACGCCATCAAGGACGCCGGCATCAGCGTCTCCGCCATCGACCATGTGATTCTCGTCGGCGGTTCGACCCGGATGCCCGCGGTGACCGAGCTGGTGAAGGAACTGACCGGCAAGGATCCGCACAAGGGTGTCAACCCGGACGAGGTCGTCGCCATCGGCGCCGCCCTCCAGGCCGGTGTGCTCAAGGGCGAGGTCAAGGACGTCCTGCTGCTCGAC
>NZ_JBFBAS010000042.1:0-48267 GCF_040682335.1 Streptomyces sp. NPDC051219 | reverse complement strand
TGACTTTTGGCACGCTGTTGAGTTCTCAAGGAACGGACGCTTCCTTCGGTCCCTTTTCACGGGGCCCTCCGGGCGCTTCCCTTCGGTGTTTCCAAACTCTATCAGGGTTTTACGCCCCTCCTGACCACCACCCGGCGGGCATGCAGAGGTGTAGACCAGTTAGAGTCTCGGCCTGACAGGTGCTGCCGACCCCCGACTCAACGTCGCGTTGGGGCCAGGCAGGGGTACGACGGTACTCGGCGTCAACAGCTGAGGCAAATCGTTTCCGGTGCACCCCTAGGTCCGCTAACCAGCAGTTTCGTGCGGAACTGGGACTTCTTATGACTTACCCTTCGAACCAGTACGCCGTCCGGGACAGGCAGTGACGGCGACACTTGAAGCACCACCCCCTGGGAGGCCCCATGACCACCGTGACGTCCCCTCTTGCCGGGCGCGTAATCGGACTCGCGGCTGTGCCCGATCCGGTCTTCTCCGGCGCGATGGTGGGACCGGGCACCGCCATCGATCCCGTGCGTGAGTCCTCCGAAGCGGTGGCCCCCGTCGACGGCGTCATTGTCTCCCTCCACCCGCACGCGTTCGTCGTCGTCGACGAGCAGGGCCACGGTGTCTTGACGCACCTGGGCATTGACACCGTGCAGCTCAACGGCGAAGGCTTCGAGCTCCTCGTCAACAAGGGCGACACCGTGCAGCGCGGCGACGCAGTGGTGCGCTGGGACCCCTCGGCCGTCGAGGCCGCGGGCAAGTCCGCGATCTGCCCCGTCGTCGCGCTCGAGGCCACGGCGGAGTCCCTCGGCGATCTCCGCGAGGACGGCGATGTGAAGGCCGGAGACGTTCTCTTCAGCTGGCAGTGACTTCAGCACCGAAGTAACGGCTGGTCGGAATCCATCGCGGCGGCTGGGCCCGCCGCTCTAACGGAGACGGTGAAATGGAGACAACGCTGCGAGGCGTCGGCGTGAGCCACGGTGTGGCGATCGGCGAAGTCCGGCACATGGGTACGGCGGTCCTCGAGCCGCCGGCCAAGCAGATTCCGGCGGACGAGGCGGGGCGCGAACAGGGGCGCGCCCGCCAAGCCGTCGATGCCGTGGCGGCCGACCTGATTGCCCGCGGCAATCTGGCTGGTGGTGAGGCGCAGCACGTGCTCGAGGCGCAGGCCATGATGGCGCAGGACCCCGAGCTGATGGCGGACGTGGAACGGCGCATCGCCGTGGGCAGCACCGCCGAGCGGGCTGTCTATGACGCGTTGGCCGCCTACCGGGCGCTGCTGGCGGGAGCAGGTGAGTACCTCGCGGGGCGTGTGGCGGACCTGGATGACGTCCGGAACCGCATCGTCGCCCGACTGCTGGGCGTGCCGATGCCGGGCGTTCCGGACAGTGACGAGCCGTATGTCCTGATCGCGCGGGACCTCGCGCCCGCAGACACCGCTCTGCTCGATCCCACGCTGGTGCTCGGCTTCGTCACCGAGGAGGGCGGGCCCACCAGTCACAGCGCGATTCTTGCGCGGGCGCTCGGGGTGCCTGCCGTGGTGGCGCTGCCCGGGGCCTGCGAGCTGGCCGAGGGCACGGTCATCGCCGTGGACGGCAGCACCGGCGACGTCTTCGTCGACCCGAGCCCCGAGAAGAGGGCCGAGCTGGAGTCGGCGGCTGCGGCCCGTAAGGCCGCGCTCGCCGCGTCCTCCGGTCCGGGGGCGACCTCGGACGGCCACAAGGTGCCGCTGCTCGCCAACATCGGTGGGCCCGGTGACGTACCGGCGGCTGTCGAGGCGGGTGCCGAGGGTGTCGGTCTGTTCCGTACGGAGTTCCTCTTCCTGGACAACAGCAAGCAGGCTCCGTCCGAGGAGAAGCAGGTCGAGGCCTACCGCAAGGTCCTCGAGGCGTTCCCCGAGGGACGGGTCGTCGTGCGGGTCCTCGACGCGGGTGCGGACAAGCCGCTGGACTTTCTGACTCCCGCGGACGAGCCGAACCCGGCATTGGGCGTGCGGGGTCTGCGGGCGCTGCTCGACCACCCGGAGGTGCTGCGTACGCAGCTGACCGCGCTGGCCAAGGCGTCCGAGGGCCTGCCCGTCTATCTCGAGGTCATGGCTCCGATGGTGGCCGACCGGACCGACGCCAAGGCGTTCGCGGACGCGTGCCGTGCGGCGGGGTTGCGGGCGAAGTTCGGCGCGATGGTGGAGATTCCGTCCGCCGCACTGCGTGCGCGTTCGATCCTGCAGGAAGTGGAGTTCCTGTCGCTGGGCACCAATGACCTCGCGCAGTACACCTTCGCGGCCGACCGGCAGGTCGGTGCCGTCTCGCGACTGCAGGATCCCTGGCAGCCGGCGCTGCTCGACCTGGTCGCGGCTTCGGCCGAGGCAGCCAAGGCCGAGGGGAAGAGCTGTGGAGTCTGCGGCGAGGCCGCGTCGGACCCGCTGCTGGCATGTGTGCTGACGGGTCTGGGTGTTACCAGCCTTTCCATGGGTGCGGCCTCGATTCCTTACGTGCGTGCGACGCTGGCCAAGCACACGCTGGCCCAGTGCGAGCGTGCCGCCGCCGCGGCTCGCGCGACGGACAGTGCCGAGGAGGCGCGGCTGGCCGCGCAGGCGGTGCTGTCCGGCGAGTGACCGGGTGATTGCTTGTTCGCCGAGGGGCCTTCCACCGGACAGACCGGTGGAGGGCCCTTCGGGCGTTGTGACGGTCAGTCGTGGTGGCGGTCAGTGATGGCGGCCCGGCTCGTCGATGGTGAATCCCGCGCAGTACTCGACGCCCGGCTCGGGTGAGACGGGCTCGCCGGTGTTCGCGTCGGTGCAGTAGGCACTGAACACCTCACCGGCGGTGAGGGGCCGGAGCCGGCCGCGGTCGAGCTTCCAGCCGCGCACGCGATCCGCGGCGTCGGGGCCGCTGGTGCGCAGCACCACTCCCCCAGGGCTCCCGACGGCGATCCCGGCGGCGAGAACCGTCACGAAGTCCTGGCCGTCGGCCTCATCAAGGCGCACCGGACCGTCCCCGGGCCGATCGGCGTGGAGCACGGCGAGGAGTTGGCCGCCTTCGGCGGGGACGCTGCAGACGAGGTGGTGGGTGCCCGGTCCGGCTGCTTCGAGTAGGCGCATGAGGAGCCGGGAGGCCTGTTCGAAAGCGGACTTCCCGATGTCCTCTCCGCAGTCGGCGCAGTTTCCCGGGCGGGCCAGCAGCATCGTCGCGTACTCCCAGGTGGCCAGCCGGACCGCCTCCTTGATGAGGAGGGGGACGAGGCGGTCGATGGGCTGGCCGGCGTAGGGGAGGGCTGCCCCGCCGGCCGCGATCTCGGCGGTGAAGCGGGTGCGGCTGGCGGCGGTGTCGGGGTCGAGACCCGAATCCGCGCAGAACTCCTCGAACTCCTCCGGGTCGAAGAGTGCGACGGTGGTGTGCACTCCTTGGGCTGCGAGTGACCGCAGCAGGCCGTCCACCTGGTCGAGGTAGGCCGCGTGATCGTCGAAGGTGAATGTGTGGTAGCGCGTCATGGCCGCGAAGTCCTGCTCGTCGGCCAGGAGGCCTACGGTGCTGGGCACTTCACGGCGCAGAGTGCGCCGCATGCTGGTGGCTTGCTTGTCGTGCGCCATGACTCCCCCTGAGCACGGTTGATCAATGCTCACTCAGCGTAATCAGGGGGACTGACAGTGCGGGTCCCGGGCTACTTCCGGGTGCGGGCGAGCTCCTCGTAGAAGCGCAGGAGTTCGAGGTTGTCGACCGAGCCGGGATTGACAGCCTTGGTGAGGGCCGTGCCCTGGAGGAGGCGCTTGACGGGGACCTCGATGCGCTTGCCGGTGAGGGTGTGGGGGACGCCCGGAACCTCGATGATCTCGTCGGGCACGTGACGCGGGGAAAGCTGTTCACGGATCGTCTGCTTGATCCGCGAGCGGAGGCCGTCGTCCAGGGTGGCACCTTCGGCGAGGTGGACGAAGAGCGGCATCCAGTAGCCGCCGTCCGGCTCTTCGAGTCCGATGACCAGGGATTCCCTGATCTCTGGGAGGCGCTCGACGGCTTCGTAGATGTCGGCGGAGCCCATACGGACTCCCTGGCGGTTCAGGGTGGAGTCGGAGCGGCCGTGGATGACGACCGAGCCGTGGTCGGTGATCGTGATCCAGTCACCGTGGCGCCAGACGCCGGGGAACATCTCGAAGTAGCTGTCCCGGTAGCGGCTGCCGTCGGGGTCGTTCCAGAAACGGATCGGCATGGAGGGCATCGGGTTCGTGACGACCAGTTCGCCGACCTCACCGACGACGGGCTTGCCTTGCGGGTCCCATGCCTGCAAGTCGGTGCCGAGGCAGGGGGCCTGCAGTTCGCCGATGTGGACCGGGAGGGTGGGGACGGCCCCGGCGAAGCAGCTGCACACATCGGTGCCGCCGCTGACGGACGCGATCCAGAGGTCGTCGGCGACCTCGTCGTGGAGCCAGCGGAATCCGTCGGGCGGGAGCGGCGAGCCGGTGGTCGCGACGCACTTGACCCGGGAGAGGTCGAAGTCGCGGGACGGGTGGACGTCCGCCTTGCGGCAGGCCATGACATACGCGGCCGAGGTGCCGTAAAGGGTGGCGCCGGTGCGTTCGGCGATGCGCCACTGGGCGGCGGTGTCGGGGTGGCCGGGACTGCCGTCGTAGAGGACGACCGTCGTACCGGTGAGCAGGCCGGAGACGAGGAAGTTCCACATCATCCAGCCGGTCGAGGTGTACCAGAAGAAGCGGTCCTCGGGACCGAGGTCGCAGTGCAGGCCGAGCTGTTTGAGGTGCTCGAGGAGGATGCCGCCCTGGGACTGGACGATGGCCTTGGGCAGGCCGGTCGTGCCGGAGGAGTACAGAACCCAGAGGGGGTGGTCGAACGGGACCTGTTCGAAGACCGGCCCGCTGTCGCCCGATGCCGCGGCGGTGCCTGCGCCGGAGGTGACCGCGGACCATTCGAGGGCGCCCTCGGGAGCCGGCGTGCCGAGGAGGGGGATGTGGACCACGGCACGCAGGGTCGGCAGCTCGCTGCGCAGTTCAGCGACGGTCTCGGTGCGGTCGTGTTCCTTGCCGCCGTATCGGTAGCCGTCGACGGTGAACAGGACGACGGGTTCGACCTGCTGGAAGCGGTCGAGCACGCTACGGGCGCCGAAGTCCGGGGCGCAGGAGGTCCACACCGCGCCGACCGCGGCGGTGGCGAGCAGAGCGGTGACGGCCTGCGGGATGTTGGGGAGGTAGCCGCTGACCCGGTCGCCGGGGCGTACGCCGAGGGCACGCAGTTCGGCGGCGAGTGCGCCGACCTGGCGGCGCAGCTCGGACCAGGTGACCGGCTGCGGGTCATGCGTCTCGTCCACGTGCAGGAGAGCCACGTCGTTCGCCCGGGCCGGGTCCTCGGCGGCGCGCAGGGCGTGCTCCGCGTAGTTGAGGGTGGCACCGGGGAACCATCGGGCGCCCGGCATGGAGCGGTCGGCGAGGACGCTCTCGTACGGAGTGGAGAACCGTACGTCGAACCAGTCGGCTACCGCTTTCCAGAACGTGTCCAGTTCGTCGACCGACCAGCGATGGAGTGCCGCGTAGCCGCCCTCGGCCGGTGCTCCGTACTGTTCGGCGGCCCAGCGCTGGAAGTGGGTGATCTTGGCATCGGCGATGCGGTCGGAGCCCGGCCGCCAGAGGGGTTCGGGCAGCGGCGCGCCCTCGTTCCCGCCCCTGGTGTTCGGAGGGGTCGTCGGTGTCACTGAGGTCATGGGTCGGCTCCCGGGCTCTACGGCTCTACGCGTCGTGTGCGTGTGTCCCGCGCACGCGATGGGTGTGCGCGTGACGCGGCTGACACGGACGATGCCATGTGATCGACTCACGCACCAGGGCGGCCCACCCATAGTCGGCGGATCGAAGATGTGCTGCCACCACGGGTGAACGCCAGTTGAACGAACCCCGGGCGGCCGGGGACGGATGGCAGGGTGAGCGGCATGGACGGTCGTGAGCTGGTGCGTTCGGTGCGAGAGGTCGGCTCGGTACGAGGGCTGCGGGCGGTACGGGCGGCCTGGCGGCACCACCGCACGGACGCGGCCGAGCTGCCGCGCCGCGGCGCCGAGCGGGCCCGGGTCCCTGGGCCGTTGACAGGTGCCGAGCCCCGGCCGGGGGGCGGCGTGCTGCGCTTCGCCCGGTCCGAGCTCGAGGTGCTCGTCGCGGCGGGCGGACCGGTGTTCTGGGGCTGGGACGGGGCCGGGCCGACGCCCTCGTACGGGCTCGCGGGCGACCGCCCGGAGCCGGATCCGCGGGCCGTTCTGGAGCCGGACAAGGACGGCGGCTGGCAGGTCGTGTCGGAGCGGCTGACCGTCGCCGTCTCGCGGCACGGGGCCGTCGAGGTACGCACGCCGGGCGGGGTGGTGCTGAGGCGTGAGCTGCCGCCGCGGTGGTGGGAGCCGGTCGCCGGGGGGTCGGCTCGCTGGGTCCAGCGCTCCGAGGTGCCCGCCGACGCCCGTTTCTTCGGGCTGGGCGGACGGGCGGCCGGCCCCCGGCTGCGGGACGGCACGTACCGGCTGTGGAACACCGATCCGCGGGGCGGGTTCGAGCCGGGGGACGACCCGCTCTACATCACCATGCCGGTGGAGCTGGTGGTCGCCGACGCGGGGACGCACCTCATGTTCTACGACAACACGTGGGACGGCCGGGTGTCGCTGCGCGAAGGCGAGGAGGGTGCCGGCTCCGGCCCCGACCGCCCCGGCACCAGCGAGCTGCGGATGGACGGGGGCCCACTGCGCTGCTGGGTGGTGGCCGGAACCCCGGCCCGCGTTCTGCGGGGCTGGGCGGCCCTCACCGGGGCGCCGGCTCTGCCTCCGTCCTGGGCGCTCGGACACCACCATGCCCGGTGGGGTTTCGGGAGCGAGCGGGAGGTGCGCCGGATAGTGGACGGCTACCGGGGCCGGGGGCTGCCGCTGTCGGCCGTGCATCTGGACATCGACCACTACGACGAGCATCAGGTGTTCACCGTCGACCGCGAGCGATTTCCGGATCTGCCCGGGCTGGCCGGCGAACTCCGTGAGCAGGGGGTGCGGCTGGTGTCGATCGTGGACCCGGCGGTGAAGGCGGAGCCGGGCAGCCGGGTGTACGAGAGCGGGGCGGCGGCCGGGGCGTTCGTCCGGGACGCCCGGGGGCGGGAGGTGAGGGGCGTCGTCTGGCCCGGCGAGTGCGTCTATCCGGACTTCACCGATCCGGAGGTGCGGCGGTGGTGGGGCCGGCTCTACGAGGAGCGGTTGGCCCAGGGGTTCTCGGGGATCTGGCACGACATGAACGAGCCGGTGTCGTTCTCGCCGTTCGGCGACATGACGCTGCCGCGCTCGGCGCGCCATGCCCTGGACGGCGCCGCAGGAGATCACCGGGAGGCGCACAACGTTTACGGGCTGGCCATGTCCCGGGCGGGGTACGAGAGTTTGTGCCGGCTGCGTCCGCGAGAACGGCCCTTCCTCTTCTCGCGTTCCGGGTGGGCGGGCATGCAACGGTACGGCGGCACCTGGTCCGGTGATGTCACGACCGGGTGGCCGGGGCTCCGGGCGTCGCTGTCGCTGGTGCTGGGGCTGGGCCTGTGCGGTGTGCCCTATTCGGGACCGGACGTGGGCGGGTTCAACGGGAGTCCGTCGCCCGAGCTGTACCTGCGCTGGTTCCAACTGGGCGCGTATCTGCCGCTGTTCCGTACCCATGCGGCGATCTGGGCGGGGCGTCGGGAGCCGTGGGAGTTCGGTCCGCAGGTGCTGGACCATGCGCGGGCGGCGCTGACCGAGCGGGAGCGGCTGCATCCGTACTTCGTGACGCTGTCCCATCTGGCCCGGCGTACGGGCGCCCCCTATGTGCGCCCGGTGTGGTGGGACGCGCCGGAGGACCGGGCGCTGCGCGACTGCGAGGACGCGTTTCTGCTGGGGGACGCGCTGCTGGTGGCGCCGGTACTTGAGGCCGGTGCCGACCGGCGGGCGGTGCGCCTGCCGCGCGGGCGGTGGTACGACACGGCGACCGGCGAGGCGCACCAGGGCCCCGGGCAGGTGCTGCTCGACGCTCCGCTGTCGCGCATTCCGGTGCTGGCGCGGGCAGGAGCGGTTCTGCCGGTGCGCGGGACGGACGGCGGCATCGAGCTGGAGGTGTGGGCGCCCGCGCCGGGGCGCAGGAGCGGCGGGCTGCTGGTCAGGGACACCGGGGACCGGTGGGAGCAGCCGGAGATCGAGCGGTTCACGACCCGGCGGACGCCGTCCGGGGTCACGGTGGAACGGGAGGGCGGTGGGAAGCCCGGCCTTCCGGTGCGGGTTCGGGGCGTTTAGCGACGGGCGCGGGTGCGGTCGGTGCGGGTGCGGTCGGCGGGGGCCCGCGTGCATGCCTGCCGGTGGTCAGTGCGGGTGCGGTGCCGGGTCGTACTGGCCGCGGAACCACTTGCGTACCGCCTCCGTGTGCAGCGGAAAGGCCAGTTCGGCCGGCTCGTGCAGGAGGTGCCAGCCGGTGGTCTCGTCGGTGGGAGCGGTGGGCGGCAGGCCGGCTGCCGCTCGTTCGGGCAGCAGGCCGAAAACGAGGAGGTGGCCGGCCGGGGAGCTCATGGCGTCGGCGAGCCGGACGGGCTCTCCCCCGAGGTCGATGCCCGTTTCTTCCTTGAGTTCGCGCACGACGGCGTGCCGCCAGTCCTCGCCGTGGTCGATGAAGCCGCCCGGCAGCGCGATTCCACCGCGCTGCGGCTCGATGTCGCGGGTGATGACCACGAGCGCGGCACCTTGATCGTCGCTTACGGGCAGGAGGGCGACCGCGACCGGTAGGGGGTTGCGGTACAGCGTGTCGCCGCAGGCGGAACAGATGCGCGGCCAGCCGCTGTCGGCCGGGTACGGTGCTCCGCAACTGGAGCAGTGGGAATTCTTTTCCGGAATCACTGGCACGCGCGGACTGTATCCGATGCCCCTTCCGCTGCGGGCAGTCCGACTGGTACACGGAGACCATGACACGACTCGCCGCTGTACTGCGCACCCTCGCCATGGGCGCCGCCACCCTGCTTGCCGCGACGGCCCTGACGCCGTCGGCCGAGGCGAAGCCCGAACCCAAGGCGCCGAAGGAGTTCGTGGCGCTGCGCTCCGTGGACCGCACGATCATGCAGGAGATCCGGTACACCACCGCACACAATTTCGTCGGTGAGCGTGTGGACGGCTACCGGCAGCCGGTCTGCATCATCACCCGGCCCGCGGCGCAGGCGTTGCACCGGGCCCAGACGAAGCTGCTGCGCCAGGGCTACTCCCTCAAGGTGTACGACTGTTACCGGCCGCAGCGGGCCGTCGACCACTTCGTGCGCTGGGCGAAGGACCTGGACGACGAGGCCATGAAAGCGGAGTTCTATCCCCATGTCGACAAGTCGCGCCTGTTCGCGGACGGTTACATCGCCGAGCAGTCCGGGCACAGCCGGGGCAGCACGGTCGATCTCACGCTGGTGAAACTGCCGGCGGCGCCGACCCGGCCCTACATTCCGGGCGAACCGCTGGTTCCGTGCTATGCCCCGCAGGCAGAGCGCTTCGCCGACAACTCCGTTGACATGGGGACCGGTTTCGACTGTTTCGACACGCTCTCACATACCGAGGACCCCCGCGTCCAGGGCGAACAGCGCGCCAATCGCGTGCTTCTCAAGACCACCTTGGCGGAGCTGGGCTTCGTGAACCTGGCCGAGGAGTGGTGGCACTTCACATACAAGCCGGAGCCGTTCCCCGGCACTTACTTCGACTTCCCTGTGTCCCACCGCTCGGTCGCCGGCCACTGAGGGCCGGACTGACGCAGGATACGGGCGGCCGGGACCACCCCCGTAGATCCCGGCCGCCCGTTCTTCCTTTCGGACGCGGCCCAGTCGTATCCGGTTCTCGTGTCAGCGATTACGGTGCCCGTATGGCGCAACAGACCTTTGACTCGTACGAGGAATTCTGGCCCTACTACGTGGCGATGCACTCCCGGGCCGCAACCCGCTGGGTCCATCTGACCGGCACGCTGACGGGACTCGCGGTGACGGCGTACGGCCTGGCCCGCGGCCGGAAGCGGTCCGTGGTGGCACTGCCGCTGATCGGCTACGGCACCGCCTGGCCCGCACACTTCTTCATCGAGAAGAACAACCCGGCCACCTTCGGGCATCCCGCCTGGTCGCTGCGGGGTGACATGCAGATGATCCGGATGATGCTGGCGGGCCGGGACGCGGAGCTGGCCGAGACCGCCGCGAAGTGGCTCGCCGAGAACTCGGCGGAATCACTGACAGGACCGATGGCAGGCCCCGCTGACTCGAACCGCTGACACGCGAACCGCTGACTTGGACCGCCGGGCCGTGGCACACTTCTGACGTTTCGTCAGATGTTGCTGCCGGGGAGGGATCTTGACACGCACGCGCACGCCCGTGGTCGCCGGATGGTTCACGCAGGACACGCGTGAGGAGGTTTTCCGGCTGCTCGGCACGCGCTGCTCGTCCTGCGCGTCGGTGTTCTTCCCGCGCGAGGACTCCTTCTGCCGCAACCCGGTCTGTGCCGGCGGTGAGCTGACCGAGGTGCCGCTCTCCAAGCGCGGCCGCGTGTGGTCGTACACCGACGGCCGGTACCGCCCGCCCTCGCCGTACGTCTCGGATCCGGCGGCGGAATGGGAGCCGTACACGCTGGTCGCGGTCGAGCTGGAGGCCGAGCGGATGGTGGTCCTCGGGCAGGCCGCACCCGGTGTCGGCGTCGCGGATCTGACCGTCGGCATGGAGGTCGAGGTGGTGCCGGGCGTGCTCAACGAGGACGCGGAGACCACCTGGACCACCTGGCACTGGCGGCCCGTCCGTGGCGGGGCCCGGTCATGACCGGAGATGTGGCGGTACTCGGGGCCGGGATGCACCCCTGGGGGAAGTGGGGGCGCAGCTTCGTCGAGTACGGCACGGCGGCGGCCCGTGCCGCGCTCACCGACGCCGGGATGCAGTGGCAGGACGTGCAGTCGGTGGTGGGCGCCGACACCGTGCGCTGCGGCTACCCGGGATACGTGGCGGGCGCGACGTTCGCGCAGGCGCTCGGCTGGCAGGGGGCGCGCGTCACGAGCGTGTACGCCGCCTGCGCGTCCGGTGCCCAGGCGGTCGGCGCCGCGCGGGCGCAGATCCTGGCCGGTCTGGTGGACGTGGCGCTGGTGGTGGGCGCGGACTCGGCGCCCAAAGGCTTCTTCGCCCCGGCGGGCGGCGACCGGCCCGACGACCCCGACTGGCTGCGCTATCGAGTTCTGGGGGCGACCAACCCCGCGTACTTCGCGCTCTACGCTCGCCGCCGGATGGCTCTGTACGGGGATACGCTCGAGGACTTCGCCCGGGTCAAGGTGAAGAACGCGGCGGCCGGTGCACTCAACCCCCATGCCCGATACCGCAAGGTCGTGAGCCCGGAGGACGTCGCCTCCTCGCCCGTCGTCGCGGATCCGCTGCGGCTGCTCGACATCTGCGCGACCTCCGACGGGGCCGCCGCCCTCATCCTCACGAGCATGGACTTCGCCCGGCGGCACGGGGTGGCGGACCCGGTCCGTATCCGGGCCGTCTCCACGGTCACGCCGGTCTACCCGAAGGCCGTGCTCGACCTGCCGGACATCGCCACCGACTCGGCCGTCTCCGAAAGCCCCCCGCCCGGGTCGTTCCGCGCCTCGATCGCCCGGGCGGCATACGAAGAGGCCGGGCTCGGTCCCGAGGACCTGTCGCTCGCCGAGGTGTACGACCTGTCCACCGCCCTGGAGCTGCAGTGGTACGAGGACATAGGGCTGTGCGGCGCCGGCGAGGGCGCGAAGCTGGTCCGGGAGGGTGCGACCGCGCTCGGCGGCCGCATCCCGGTCAACGCCAGCGGCGGCCTCGCCTCGTTCGGCGAGGCTGTACCCGCCCAGGCCATCGCCCAGATCTGCGAGCTGATCTGGCAGTTGCGCGGCACGGCCGGTGAGCGGCAGGTGCCCGGCGCGAGGGCGGGTATCACGGCGAACCAGGGGCTTTTCGGTCATGGTTCCGCAGTGGTGGCCGTCCGCTGAGGCCCAGCCCCCCGGCAGTCGGCCGTACGTTCCGCACGCGTGCGTCGAACACGTGCCAGCGTGTGAAGCGTGGGCCTACGGGTGGAGCACGACCCACGCGTGTCGAGCGAGTACTCACGGATGTCGAGCGAGTCCCCGCGCACGCGTCGTCCCGGTGCCTTGAACAGCACCTGCCGTCACTTGACTTGACGGTCTGTCACAACCGGAGAACACTGCCTAGCCTGGCCTCGTCCGCGTCACCGGGAGACCGGCGAGGCGGCCGGCACGCTCGTCACGGACACCGGGCACGGCACCGGACTCACGGGACTCCGCTGCCTGCCTCCGGTCTCCGTAGCCATGGGAAAGCACCCCGCACGGAACGCACCCTGCACGGAGGACCGGGGCCAGGGCCCCGGGCCAGGGCCTAGGAGCCGCCATGAGCAGTGGAGACATATTCGTCGGTGAGGTCATCGGCACCGCGATACTCATCCTCTTCGGCGCCGGTGTGTGCGCCGCCGTCACGCTCAACCACTCCAAGGCGAAAGGCGCCGGCTGGGTCGTCATCGCGTTCGGATGGGGATTCGGCGTACTGGCCGGAGCGTACACGGCGGCCCCACTGTCCGGAGGACAGCTCAACCCCGCCGTGACCGTCGGTATCGCGGTCGACACCGGTGCATGGGACAAGGTCCCGCTGTACATCCTGGGACAGATGGTCGGCGCGTTCCTCGGCGCGGTGCTGGCGTGGCTTCTGTACTACGCGCAGTTCCGGGCCAACGCGGACCAGGAGACGGCACAGCCCACGCTCGGCATCTTCTCCACCGCCCCCGAGATCCGGAATCCGGTGGCCAACCTGATGACGGAGATCATCGCGACGATGGCCCTCGTCCTGCCGGTGCTGGCCTTCGGTCTCACCAAGGGCCTGGGTGAATCCGGAACCGCTGTACTGATCGTGGCGTTCTTGGTTGCCGGCATCGGCCTCTCACTGGGAGGCCCCACCGGATACGCCATCAACCCGGCCCGTGACCTCGGCCCCCGCATCGCCCACGCCGTGCTGCCGATACCCAACAAGGGCGGCTCGGACTGGGGGTACTCCTGGATCCCGGTGGCCGGGCCGCTGATCGGAGCGGTGCTGGCCGGACTCATCTTCAACGCAGCCTTCTGACGAAGGGGACCCCATGACGGACAAGTTCGTCGCCGCAATCGATCAGGGCACCACGTCCAGCCGCTGCATCATCTTCAGCCAGGACGGCGCGACAGTCGCCGTCGACCAGCGCGAGCACCGGCAGATCTTCCCCAAGCCCGGCTGGGTGGAGCACGACGCCACCGAGATCTGGTCCAAGGTGCAGGCCGTGGTCGCCGGCGCGCTCGCCAAGGCGGGGCTGCGGGCGGATGAGCTCAGCGCGCTCGGCATCACCAACCAGCGCGAGACGACGGTGTTGTGGGACCGGGCGACCGGCAAGCCCGTCCACAACGCGATCGTCTGGCAGGACACACGTACCGCCGCGCTGTGCAACGAACTCGGCGGCACGGACGGGCAGGACCGGTTCCGCGACGCGACCGGTCTGCCGCTCGCCAGCTACTTCTCCGGGCCCAAGGCCGCCTGGCTGCTCGACAACGTCCCCGGCCTGCGCAGCCGTGCCGAGCGCGGCGAGATCGCGTTCGGCACCATCGACTCGTGGCTGATCTGGAACCTCACCGGCGGCACTCAAGGTGGTGTTCATGTCACGGACGTGACGAACGCCGGCCGCACCATGCTGATGAACCTCGAGACCTTGCAGTGGGACCCCTCCATCCTCTCGGCGATGAACCTCCCAGAGGCGATCCTTCCGGAGATCAGGTCTTCCGCCGAGGTGTACGGCACAGCGGTCGGGCAGCTCGGTGGGGTGCCGGTCGCGTCCGCCCTCGGCGACCAGCAGGCGGCGATCTTCGGCCAGGCCTGCTACGAGACGGGAACGGCCAAGAACACCTACGGCACCGGCAGCTTCCTGCTCCTCAACACCGGCAGCCGGCCGGTTCCGTCGAAGAGCGGCCTGCTGACGACCATGGGCTACCAGCTCGGCGGCGAGGCACCCGTCTACTGCCTGGAAGGGTCGATCGCGATCACCGGAGCACTGGTCCAGTGGTTCCGGGACCAGCTCGGCATCATCCGCAGCGCCGACGAGATCGAGACGCTCGCCGCGAGCGTCGACGACAACGGGGGCGCGTACATCGTGCCCGCGTTCTCGGGGCTGTTCGCCCCGTACTGGCGCTCCGACGCCCGCGGGGTGATCACCGGCCTCACCCGGTACGTGACCAAGGCCCACCTCGCGCGTGCGGTGCTGGAGGCGACGAGCTGGCAGACGCGGGAGGTCGTGGACGCGATGTACCAGGACTCCGGCGTCCCGATCACCGTCCTCAAGGTGGACGGCGGCATGACCGGCAACAATCTGCTGATGCAGCATCAGGCGGATGTGCTCGGTGTGCCGGTGGTCCGGCCCAGGGTGTCGGAGACCACCTGCCTGGGCGCCGCTTATGCCGCCGGCCTGGCCACCGGCGTCTGGTCGGACCTCGACGAGCTGAAGGCGCACTGGCAGAAGGACGCCGAGTGGTCTCCGCGCATGGAGGCGCAGGAACGCGACCGCGAATACCACAACTGGCGCAAGGCGGTGGAGCGGAGCTTCGGCTGGCAGGAGGACGGCGTCGGGTAGCCCGGCCGCGCGGAAGCCGCGCACCTCGGAGCCGCGGCCCGTACCCCTGTCGGTGGGGGTACGGGCCGTGTGTACCTGTACTGGCCCGGGCCGCGGCCGGCCGGGCTCAGGTGGCGGCGGGCTGGCGGCGCGCGGTCGCAAGGGCCATGGCGTGCTGCACGACCGCCACCAGGACCTCCTTGACGGACTCGCGGTCGCGGGCGTCGCACATCAGCACCGGGACCTCGGGGTCCAGGTCGAGCGCCGATCGTACGGTGTCACCGGGGTAACGGTTCGCCCCGTCGAAGCAGTTGACGGCGACAGTGAAGGGGATGGATCGCCGCTCGAAGTAGTCGACGGCGGCGAAGCAGTCCTCCAGTCGACGGGTGTCGGCCAGTACGACCGCGCCCAGCGCACCCTGCGCCAGCTCGTCCCAGAGGAACCAGAATCGGTCCTGCCCGGGGGTGCCGAAGAGGTAGAGCACCAGGTCCTCGCGGAGCGTGATGCGGCCGAAGTCCATGGCGACGGTGGTGGTCGTCTTGCTCTCGACTCCGTCGATGTCGTCCACGGGACGCCCGACCTCGGTGAGCAACTCCTCCGTACGCAGCGGCTTGATCTCGCTGACCGCGCCCACCAGGGTCGTCTTGCCCACGCCGAAGCCACCCGCGACCAGGATCTTCAGGGTCACCGGCTCCACAGGCGGCTTGCTGCGGCTAAAGCGCCCGAAGCCCATTGATCACCTCACGCAGGATCGATTCGTCCGGCAGCTCGGCCGGCGGTACAGGACGGGTTACATGGACCAACTGGTCCTCGACCAGGTCACCGATGAGGACCCGGACCACTCCGACGGGGACGTCGAGTTCCGCGGCAAGCTCCGCCACCGACTGCGGCGACTGTCTGCAGAGGCCGACGATGTCGACGTGTTCCGGGGACAGGGTCTGGTCCCGGCCGGGATCGTCGGCCGCCGGTTCGGCGACAACGACCGCGATCAGGTCGAGGCGGTGCTGGCCAGCGCTGCTGGTACGGCCCCGCGTCATGGCGTACGGACGGACGACGGGGCCGGCATCGTCGTCGAACCAGTGGGACGGCTGCTGAACCGATTCGCTCATACGCTCCCACTCACCCTCCGGCGGACAGCCCGGTGCGTGGAACGGTTGCCAGGTGGGCGCCCACCCGCTTGACCATCAGCGTCATCTCGTACGCGACCTGGCCGACGTCGGAGTCCGCGTCCGACAGCACGGCGAGGCAACTGCCGTCTCCGGCCGCGGTGACGAACAGGAACGCGTCGTCCAGCTCCACGACGGTCTGGCGGACCTTCCCAGCCTCGAAATGCCGGCCGACGCCCTTGGCGAGGCTGTGGAACCCGGAGGCCACGGCGGCCAGATGCTCGCCGTCTTCGCGCGTCAGCTCCTTGGAGGTGCCGATGGGGAGCCCGTCGCCGGAAAGCACCACCGCCTTACGGATGCTGCCGACGCGGTCGACCAACTCGTCGAGCAGCCAGTTGAGGTCGCCGGAACCCCTGGTCGTGGAGTCCTGCGCTGCGGTCTGCGGTGCGGTCATCGACCGTCCCCCTCCGATGTGATTCGTTGTGCGGTCTCGCCCCGGCTGTTCTCGCCTTCGGCGTTCTGCTGCCTGCCGCGCTGCCAGCCTCGCTGGAGCGAGGCCATCCGGCTGCGTACTTCGTCGGCGTCCCGGTCGGCGTCGGATGCGGCATCGTCGCCGTCCGGCTCGGTCCGGGGTGGCGGTCCTGCCTTGAGCTGGGGTGCCAGGCTGGCCTGGCGGACGCGGCGGGGCAGTCCGCCGGCTGCGCGCAACGGGGCGGCGGACCGGCCGGAGTCGCGTTCCGGTGTGCCGGCTGCTGGTTCGGGCGCGGCCGGTTCCGGGATGCTGTGGACCGGGACACCATGGTGCTCGGCCCCATGGTGCTCGGCCTCATGAGCCTCGGTCCCCTGGTCCTGGGCCCCATGAGCCTCGGCCCCATGAGCCTGGGGGTCGTGTTCCTGAGCCACACGAGGGCGTTCCATACGTTCCTGAGTGCTGCGGTCCGGGGCGGCTGCGGCGACCGGGCGACGCGCCACACGGCGGCCGTGCTCGGCGACCAGCGTGGGCGGCCTGCGCCGGGGCAGCGGGATGGCCGCGCCGGCCCGCCCGGACTCCACGCCGCCGCGGCCGCCGCTCGTACCGGAGTCGGAGGCCTGCTGGTGCTGCTCACCGGCCGGGCCTGGGCCGCGCCCGCGGGCGCGGAAGATCCCGCCGCGCTCGCTCTCGGTGTCCTCGACGTCGCCCAGGTCCGCGGCGTCGCCGAGGGCGGTTGCGTCCTCCGGGCCCAGCGCGCCGAGAGGGGCTTCGAGTTCGACCGGCCCGTCCAGCACAGCGGCGGGGCCGGTGATCCCACCTGCCGGCACCTCGGCGAGACCGGAGAGCCGGGGGGCGAAACCGTTCCGGCGTCCGCCGGCCGCGGCCGGGCCGGACGAGGTGCGGTCCAGCCGGAAACCGAACCCTTCGGTGTCGGGGGCGTCGGTCAGCAGGGCCGCCGGGATGAACACCACCGCGGTGGTGCCTCCGTACGGCGAGGGCTGCAGGGAGACGCGGACGTTCTGACGCTGGGCCAGCCGGCTGACCACGAACAGACCGAGCCGGTCTGTGTCGGACAGCTCGAACTCGGGGGTCTCGGCGAGCCGGAGGTTCGCGTCGAGGAGAGCGTCGGCGGCCATACCGAGGCCTCGGTCGTGGATCTCCAGCGTGAAACCGTTGGCCACCCGCTCGCCGTGCACCTGCACCGCGGTGTGCGGGGGCGAGAACACCGTCGCGTTCTCCAGCAGTTCGGCGATCAGGTGGGTGAGGTCGGCGACGGCGGGACCGCCGACGCCCAGCCGCGGCAGCCTCCGTACCTCGATGCGCTCGTAGTCCTCGACCTCGGCGACCGCGGCCCGGACGACGTCCATCAGCTGGACCGGCTTGCGCCACTGCCGGGACGGGGCGGCGCCGGAGAGGATGACCAGGCCCTCGGCGTGCCGGCGCATGCGGGTGGTGAGGTGGTCGAGGCGGAACAGATCGGCGAGTTCGTCCGTGTCCTCGGTACGGCGTTCCATCGTGTCGAGGAGTGTGAGCTGGCGGTGCAGCAGCACCTGGTTGCGCCGGGCGAGGTTGACGAAAACCTCGGAGACTCCGCGCCGCATGTCGGCCTGCTTGACGGCGGCTTCGACGGCGGCGCGCTGCAGTGTGTTGAGGGCCTGGCCGACCTGGCCGACCTCGTCCTTCTCGAACTCCAGGCGGGGTGCCTCCGTCTCGACGTCGACCTGCTCACCCGCCGCGAGCCGGCGCATCACGCTGGGCAGCCGGACGCCGGACACCTCGTGCGCGTCCTTGCGGAGCCGTGACAGGTCGCGGATCAGGTCACGGCCGATGCGGACGGAGAGGATCAAGGACCCGACGAGGGCGACGAAACCGAGAACGCCTGCGATGCCCGCCTTGACAAGGACATTGACGGCGATGGGCTCAACGCGCTGCTGGTATCGGTCTGCCGCCGCGGTGCCCATCTCGGCCAGGTCGTCGAGTACGGGATCGGCGGCCGCCTCCCAGCGCTCGATGCCCACGGCACGGGGCTTCTTGGTGGCCCCGGCGGCGATCACGCTCTCCTCGGCCTCGCGCAGCGGCCTGGTCTCCGGGCTGCGCCAGTACTGCTCGAAGACGTCGCGTTCGTCGGCCGGGAGGACGGCCAGGTTGAACTCGTAGAGCAGGTTGCGGTTGGCGACGAGGTCCGAGATCAGCCGCACGTCCTGTTCGGTGAATCGTTTCGCGGCGAGCGCCGAGGCGAGTACGGCGTCCTCGCGTGACAGCACCTCGCGGGCGCGGGCGATGCCGACGAGCGCGCGGCCCTGCTTGTCCATCTCCACGTTCTCCAGAGCGTGGAGATTCATGAGGAACGCGTAGCAGGGGTCGACCAGGCGGTTGTAGAGCTCGAGGGCCTGCTCCCGGTCGACCACACTCTTGTCCACGGACTCGCGAAGAGACGTGACTCCGTCCAGGGCGTCGAGGATGGAGGCGAGGCGGCGCCCGGCCTCGGGACGCATCTCCTCAAGGACGTCCGAGTCCTGTGCGTTTTCCTTCATGTCGGCCACGGCATCGTCGGTCGCGGCCCTCCGGCTGTTCAGCGCGGACAGGGCGTCGGCGGTCCTGGGGTCGCCGAGGTAGACGAGTGTCTGGCGGCGCTCCTTCTGGATGACCTGTACCACGTCCTCGACGGGGTACCCGACTTTCTCGACGACGTAGGCCACGTCGAGCAGTTGGCCGGCTTCCCGACCGGTGAGGACCGTGGCGAAACCCCACAACGCGGTCAGGGAGACGAGCGGCACCAGCAGCAACGCCACGATCTTCCGGCGGATGGACTTCCCGCGAAAGCGCATGGCCTCCCCCAGCTCAACCCCGCCGCGCGGGGTGGGTGTTCCGTCAATAAACGGCGTGAGCCTACTACTGCCTCACGGACAACTCGAAGGCACGTCCGGACGTTTTCGGCCGTCACACGGAACGATGATCACGAGTTGTCCGATAGTTCCGGGACGGCGGCGTCCTGAATGTGTCGTATGGCACCTGCTGTGATGTCGGATCTCCCACGTGAACGGATGGCTGGAACTATGCGTTCCACGGGAATCTTCCGGGCATCCCGCTCGTCTACCTGTACGGGGCACGGGGGAGCGAATGCGCCAGAAGAGTCGCTTGCGACGAGGAGTACGGCGTAATCATGCGCAATCCGGGCAGCCACCTAGGGCGGGTCCAGGGGATTTCCCCGGATCAACGGGCCCGGTCCGAAGGAGTGCACAGGAGCTGAGCACAGGACGCGGCGAGCAGCGGACACACGGTGGGGAGAGTTCGATGAGCACGGGAGCCGGTACGGAATTCGCGGACGTCACGCGATCGCTCTGGGTGGACGAGCCTGTAGCACGCAGGCGCCTGCCGGATCCCGTGCGTACGGCCGCCGTGCGCGCGGTGCTCATAGTGGCGCTGACGCTGATGCAGGCGGTGACCGCCTTTCTGTGCACGGTCGCCGGGTCGTGGCTGGCGTTCCCCATGGTGCTCAGCAGTGTGGCCAGTACGGTCGTGGCCACATGGGGCGTTCTCGACGTCTGGGTGACCCGCCAGGTGTGGAACCAGCGCAACGGCGTGGTGTCCGTACCGAGCAGCACGGCCAGGCGGATGCGCCGGGAGCGGCGGCAGGCCCGCCGCACCGCCCGCATACGGGCGCGCAGCCCGCGCCCGCTGTCGCGGGCCTGACCTCCGGGACGACGACGGTCGGACGTCGGCAGGGGTCCACGCGGCATTCCGCGCAGGCCCGCAGGCGTCTGCCGCGGTGCACCCCGGCCGGTCAGAACGGCCTATTGCCCCTCAGGCAACCGCGTCCGCTGACGGCGACGGCTCCACGTGGATCACCCCTTCGATGACCTGCACCCGGTGGGTCCGCACCGCCCGGCGCGCCGGCAGACACACCGCCTCGCCGGTACGCAGGTCGAACTGGGCGGCGTGCAGTGGGCATTCCACGAAGCAGCCCTCCAGCCAGCCGTCCGCGAGTGAGGCGTCCTGATGGGTGCAGGTGTCGTCCACGGCGAACAGCTCGCCGTCGGCGTTGAAGACGGCGATGGGCGGGGTGGTGAGGAGACGTACGGCCTCGCCCGGGGGGAGATCGTCGACGTGGCAGACCGGAATCATTTCGTCCCCCTCGGGTCGGTCGGTGCGCATCAGAATCGGCACCGCGGGCGTGGCCGTCAAGGTGGTCCAGCGGTGGTTCCGCAAGCGGCCCCGGAGAAGGCCGAGTTCGCCCCAGGCGCCCTTTACCGCCCGCTAACCCACTGGTATTGAAAGTGACTTGAGAACCCCCGAGGATGTCCCGACCGCCTGACCCTGCTCGTCTCGCCGCACCAGCGCACCGGATACGAGGAGGGACATGCCCACGACGTCCGCACAGAGCGCCCGGCTGGTCGTCATAGGCGCCGGCATCGTCGGCTGCTCGCTGGCCGACGAGCTCACCGCCCGTGGTTGGTCGCAGGTCACGGTGCTGGAGCAGGGGCCGCTGCCCGCCCCCGGCGGTTCCACGTCGCACGCGCCCGGCCTGGTCTTCATGACCAACCCCTCGCGGACCATGACAGAGTTCGCCGCGTACACCGTGCGCAAGTTCTCCTCGCTCGAGGCCGACGGCCGGCGGGGCTTCCTGCAGGTCGGCGGGCTGGAGGTCGCGACCACCCCCGAGCGCTGGTCGGATCTCCACCGCAAGGCCGGGCTCGCCGCCTCGTGGGGCGTACGGTCGGAGCTGCTCACCCCGGGCCGGTGCGCCGAGATATGGCCGCTGCTGGATTCCGGCAGGATCCTCGGCGGGTTCTACACGCCGGACGACGGTCTGGCCCGGGCCACAGTCGCCTCGCAGGCGCAGCGCAGGAGCGCCGAGGCACGTGGCGCCCGCTTCCTGGACCGGCACACCGTCACCGGAATCGACCGGACGGCAGGGCGGGTCAGCGGCGTCGTGACCGACCGCGGCACGTTCCCTGCAGACATCGTGGTCTGTGCCGCCGGGTTCTGGGGGCCGGTGATCGGCCGTATGGCCGGAGTGTCCGTGCCGCTGCTGCCGCTCGCCCATCAGTACGTGCGGACCGCGCCCATCCGCGGCCTGCGCATCTCGGCCGCCGAGGCCAGGCGGCCGGTCCTGCGCCATCAGGACCGTGATCTGTATGTCCGCGAGCACGGCGACCGGCTGGGCATCGGCTCGTACGCGCACCGGCCGATGCCCGTGGACCCCGCCGGACTCCCCCGGTTCGACGACGCGCCGGTCATGCCGTCGTCGCTGCCCTTCACCGAGGAGGATTTCAGGCCCAGTTGGCGCGATACCCGGGAGCTGATGCCCCCGCTCGCCGACAGCGCAGTGGCCGAAGGGTTCAACGGCATCTTCTCGTTCACACCGGACGGCATGCCGCTGCTCGGTGAGGCGCGGGAACTGCCCGGATTCTGGCTGGCCGAAGCGGTCTGGGTGACCCACTCCGCAGGGGTGGCCAGGGCGGTCGCCGAGTGGCTGACGGACGGCCGGCCCTCCGTGGACGTGCACGACTGCGACGTCCGCCGCTTCGAGGACGTACAGCTGGCTCCCCATTACGTCGAGGAGCGCGCGGCCCAGCAGTTCGTCGAGGTGTACGACGTCATCCACCCGCTGGATCCACCGGCGCGCTGCCGCCCGCTGCGCGTCAGCCCGTTCCACGCGAGGCAGCGGGAACTCGGCGCGTATTTCCTGGAGGGCGGCGGCTGGGAGCGCCCGCACTGGTTCGAGGCCAATGAGCCGCTCACCCGGGGGTTGTCGCTGCCGGACCGCGACGCGTGGGCCGCCCGGCACTGGTCGCCCGTGGCCGCGGCGGAGGCGCTGGCCACCCGGGAGCGGGTGGCGCTCTACGACATGACACCGCTGAGGCGGCTGGAGGTCACCGGCGCCGGCGCGCTCGCCTTCCTCCAGCGGATGACCACCAACCAGCTGGACAAGCGGCCCGGGTCGGTGACGTACACACTCCTGCTGGACGACTCCGGCGGGGTGCTGAGCGATCTGACGGTGGCCCGGCTCGGTGAGGACCGCTTCAGGATCGGCGCCAACGGCCGTACGGACGCCGACCTGCTGGCCGCGTCCGCGCCGCAGGGGGTGCGGGTCGACGACATCACCGCCGGGACCTGCTGCATCGGCGTGTGGGGTCCACTGGCCAGGGCGCTGGTGCAGCCGCTGACGCGTGACGACTTCTCGCATCGCGCCTTCGGCTACTTCCGCGCGAAGCAGACCTGCATCGGGGACGTCCCGGTCACCGCGCTCCGGCTCAGCTATGTGGGCGAACTCGGCTGGGAGCTGTACACCTCGGCGGACCTGGGAGCGCGGCTGTGGGACACGCTGTGGGAAGCCGGCCGAGAGCTCGGCGCCATCGCCGCGGGCCGCAGTGCCTTCAACAGTCTGCGCCTGGAGAAGGGGTACCGGGCATGGGGCCAGGACATGACCGCCGAGGACTCTCCGTACGAAGCCGGTTTGGGTTTCGCCGTGCGGACGGACAAGGGCGAGTTCACCGGCAGGGCCGCGCTGGAGCGCCGTCCGGTGGCGCGCCGGCTGGTCTCCCTCACGCTCGACGACCCGGCGGCGGTGGTGCTGGGCAAGGAACCGGTGTACGCGGGCGGCGAGCCCGTCGGTCACGTCACCAGCGCCGGCTACGGCTACTCGGTCGGCCGCTGTGTGGCCTACGCCTGGCTGCCCGTCCCGGCCGCCGCACCCGGTACGGCCGTCCACGTGGAGTACTTCGGCGAGAAGGTGCCCGCGACGGTCGCCGCAGAGCCTCTCTTCGACCCGGAGATGTCCCGTATCCGCAGCTGAAGCTCCGAACGGCCGAAGCTCCGGACAGCTGAACAGTCGCACACCCGGCATCGAACGACTGAAGACGTAACGCTCCCCCTCCGGAGGTATGCATGGCAGCAGGCTTCGACGTGATCGTGCTCGGGCTGGGAGGAATGGGCAGCGCGGCCGCCCGCCATCTGGCGGCCCGGGGGGCACGGGTGCTGGGCCTGGAGCAGTACTCGCCGGTGCACAACCGGGGCTCCAGCCATGGCGGTTCGCGGATCACCCGGCAGTCGTACTTCGAGGATCCGGCGTACGTACCGCTGCTGCTTCGCAGCTACGAGCTGTACGAGCAGCTGGAGCGGGACACCGGCCTTGACGTCGCCATGCTCTGCGGTGGGGTGATGGTCGGTCCGCCCGACAGCCGGACGGTCGCCGGGTCCCTGCGTTCCGCCGAGAAGTGGGGGCTGCCGCACGAACTGCTGGACGCCCGGGAGATCCGACGCCGCTTCCCGACGATGACCCCGACCGACGACGAGGTCGCGCTGTACGAGGACCTGGCCGGGCTGGTGCGGCCGGAGAACACCGTCGCGGCCCATCTGCGACTGGCTGCCCGGGACGGGGCGGAGCTGCGGTTCGAAGAGCCGGTGACGCGCTGGGAGACGCTGCCCGGCGGCCGGGGGGTACGCGTACGGACCGCGCAGGGCACGTACACGGCCGGGCATCTGGTCATCTGCCCCGGTGCCTGGGCGCCGGGGCTGCTCGACGACCTGGGCGTGACGGTCACCGTCGAGCGGCAGGTCATGTACTGGTTCCAGCCGGCGGGCGGCACGCGGCCGTACGAGCCGCAGCGCCACCCGATCTACATCTGGGAGGACGTCCAGGGGGTCCAGGTCTACGGCTTCCCCGCGATCGACGGGCCGGGTGGCGGTGCGAAGGTCGCCTTCTTCCGGCAGGGCGGCACGGTGTGCACCCCGGACACGATCGACCGGACCGTGCATCCGGAGGAGATCGCGGCCATGGCGGGCCAGGTCGCGCCCCATCTCCCGTCCCTGCCGGGAAGCTTCCTCACCGCTTCGACCTGTATGTACAGCAACACCCCCGACGAGCACTTCGTCATCACCCCGCACCCGGCCCACGAGAACACCACAGTGGCCTGCGGATTCTCCGGGCACGGCTTCAAGTTCACACCGGTGGTCGGGGAGATCCTCGCCGACCTCGCGCTCACCGGCTCCACCCACCACCCCATCGAGCTGTTCGATCCCCGCCGGTTCTCCGACGCGTCCGCCTGAGGAGGCTGTCATGACGATGACACCCCCGCCCGTCGCCACACCCGGTCCCAGCCTGGTCAGTACGCTGCCAGGCCGGTCGTACACCGATCCCGAAATCTTCCGGCGCGAGCAGGAGCGGATCTTCGAGACCCGGTGGATCTGCGCGGTGCGCTGCGCCGATCTGCCGAAGCCGGGCGCGTACCGGACGGTACTGGTCGGCCGGGAAAGCGTCCTGATCACCCGCTCCCGGTCGGGCGGGCTGCGGGCTTTCCTCAACGTATGCCGGCACCGGGGCGCCCGGCTGTGCACGGAGGATTCGGGCGAGGTGCGGCGCACGCTGCAATGCCCGTACCACGCCTGGACCTACGACCTGGACGGGCTGCTGATCGCCGCGCCCAATCTGGCGAACATGCCCGACGTCGACCGCGCCGAGCGGGGTCTGCTGACGGTGGCCGTACGGGAGTGGCTCGGCTATGCGTGGGTGTGCCTGGCGGACGAACCGCCGTCGTTCGTGGAGTCGGTCGTCGGGGCGGTCACGGAGCGCCTGGGGGACCCGGCCGCGATCGAGCGGTACGGGGCCGGCGAACTGGCCCTCGGCAGACGGATCTCGTACGACGTGAAGGCGAACTGGAAGCTCATCGTCGAGAACTTCATGGAGTGCTACCACTGCGCGACGATCCACCCCGAACTCACCGATGTGCTGCCGGAGTTCGCGGAGGGTTTTGCCGCCCAGTACTACGTGGGGCACGGGGCCTCGTTCGCCGACGGGGCAGAGGGCTTCACCGTCGACGGGAGCCCCGGCTTCGGCCGGATTCCCAGCCTCGGCGAGGAGCAGGACCGCCGCTACTTCGCGGTGACAGTCCAGCCCCAGGTCTTCGTCAATCTGGTGCCCGACCATGTGATCCTGCACCGCATGTTCCCGCTCGCCCCGGATCGCACCCTGGTGGAGTGCGACTGGCTGTACATGACGGAGGTCGTCGCGTCCGGCGCCGACCTGGAGCGTTCGGTGGAGTTGTTCCACCGGGTCAATCTGCAGGATTTCGCCGCCTGTGAGCGGACCCAGCCCGGCATGGGCTCACGGGCGTACCGCGCCGGCGGGGTGCTCGTGCCCAGCGAGCACCACATCGGCGCGTTCCACCGGTGGGTGGCGGAGGCTATTGCTCCGCCGGTACCGGACGGCGCTTGAACATCCGGGTCGCGGTGATCTCGCCGTGCACCGTCTCGCCGTCCGGGTCGTGCTGTGGCAGGCCGGGCCGCAGGTGCTCCTCGACGCTGATGTACTTCAGACCGGCCCTCAGGTCGGCGTCGTTGCGCAGCCGGATCACGAGCGGGAACTCGGCGAGCGCCGTGGTGTCGAAGAGTCCGGTGGTGTAGAGCAGTTGCACTCCGAGCGCGTCCGAGACGGCCCGTTGCAGCTCCAGCAGGTACGTCGCGTTGGCGCGGCCGATGGGGTTGTCGAGGAACAGCGTGCCGGCGTGCCGGTGTTTGTCGCGCCCCCGGTCGTTGCTGCGGAGGGCGGCCATCGTGCAGTACAGCGCGATGGCCGCGGTGAGCAGCTGGCCTCCGGAGAACACGTCACCCATCTGCCCGACCGGGACGCGCTCGGCACGCAGGACGGCGTCCGGCTTGAGGATCTCGACCGCGATGCCCCGGGGCTCCATTGCTGCCTGGACGCCGCGGAGCAGAAGGGACATCCCGTCCCGGCGGCCCTCTCCGAAGGACGCGGTGCTGTTCTTCTTGACGGCTGCGCGGGTCGCCTCGTCGATGACCTCCCCGAGCCGCTCGGTCAGCGTGGACTGGTCCGGCTCCTCGAACCGGATGCGCAGGAACTCCTGCCCCGACCACTCGCCGAGCCCTTCCGGCAGCTGGGAGAGCCGCTGGGCGGAGCGCAGGGTCGCCAGCGCGGACTCCACCAGTCCGCGCAGCCGGTCGACGATGCTGTCCCGGTTGCGCTCCAGCTGCTCCAGCTCGTCGGTGAGCACGCGCAGCCGGGGGGCGAAGGCCTGTGCCCACTTCGCGGCATGCTCCGGCAGGGACGCCACCGGGAGTTCCCGGATCTGCTGGCGGGCGGGGGTGCGCACCTGCTCGTAGCGGGTGGCGTTGGCATGCCGTACGAGGGTGTCGCTCGCCTCCCGTACGGCCGACTCGGCGGCGGACAGGTCGGCAGCGCAGCCGCGCAGCGACCGGCGCGCCTCGGCGGCCGACTGCCGGGCCTCTTCGAGGGTTCCCGGGTACGGGTCGGGGCCGGCCTCGTCGGCGTCCTGCTGGACTTCCCGAAGCAGGTCGCGCAACAGCGCGGCGGTGTCGTCGAAGCCGCCGGCCGCGTCCTCGGCGGCGCGGTGGGCGTGCAGCAGCTCGGCATGGGCGGCCCTTGCCGCTTCCAGCGCGTCGGTACGGGCCGCCAGTTCCCCGGTGGCCGTCTTCAGCATCGACTGCGCCTGCTCCACATCGGCCGGAACCAGTTCCTCCGGCAGCTCGGTGTGCGTCTCGCCGGCCGGCGGGGCGTGCCGCTCGGCCTCGCCGCGCAGCCGGCCCAACTGCTCGCTGGCAGCGGAGGCACGGGACTCCAGCAGTTGTACGAGGGACTCGGCGCGGGCCGCCGCGGCCTGGCGGGACGGGCCGTCCGCCCCGTCCGTTCCCTCCAGCAACTGGGCGGCGCGGGTACGGACCTTGTTGCTGAGCCGGTCCAGCTCGGCCAGGGCGGCGCTCTCGTCACTCTCGGCGCGGGCCTGTTCGGCGCGCAGGTCGGCGCCGACGCCGACCTTTTCGTACAGCTGAGACGCGGCACGGTAGGCCTCGCGCAGCGCGGGCAGAGCGCTCCGGGGCGCGGAGGCGTCCGCCTTCGGGAGTTGGTCGGGAGCGCCGGCGATCTCGGCGCGCTCGGCCCGCAGCGCACGGGCGGTCCTGCGGGCGTCGTCGGCGGCGCGCTGCGCGCCGCGGCGGTCCTCGTCCGCGGCTCTGGCCCGGTCCAGGCAGACGGCGGCCCGGGCTTCCGACTCGGCTGCCTCGTCGGCCAGTTCCCGTAGCCTGGTCTGCCATCCGGAGCGCTCGCGCAGCCGGAAGGCGAGGCCTGCGAGGGCGTCGGCGGCGCGGCGGGCACGCTGGGCGGTGTCCTGCCGCTCGTCGCGGACCCGGGCGCTGTCGGCGGCTGCCTCGTCGGCCTCGGCTCGGGCGGTGCGGGCCTCGGCCAGCTCGGCCGCGGCGGCGTCCGCGGCCGTCCGCGCGGCGCGCGCGGCCTCGGCGAGTTCGGCGAGCCGGCCCGGCGGGCAGCCGGTGCGCCAGGAGCCGAGCCGGGCGGACAGCGCGCGGTCACCGGCCAGCCGGGCGGCCAGCTCCCGGATCTCCGTGTCGCGGGCGGTCGCCCGTGACCGGAGCGCCCGCCGCTCCTCGTCGGCAGCGTGCTCGTCATGCATGGCCGGGTTCGGCGGTACGAGGAAGACGTCTCCCTCCGCGGCTGCTCCCGGCGCCGGTACGGGGGCCAGCAGCGCGGCGGCCGTGCCGACCGCGACGGCAGAGCGCGGCAGCAGTGCGGCTCCGCCGAGGACTTCGCGGGCGCGGGTGTGCGTGGCGGGGTCGGTGATGACGACACCGTCCACGAGCTCGGGCCGGGCCGCGAGGACGGCGGCGTGGTCGACGGGGTCGACGGACTGGGCGAGGTAGCGCCAGCCGGGGAGCGCGGGGATGCCGTGCTCGCCGAGGTACTCCACCGTGGCGAGTACGTCAGGCCCTGGCGGCAGCAGCCCGCCGTCGCCGAGCGCACCGAGGATGCGGGCATCGTCGGCGGCAGCGGTACGCAGCTCGAACAACTGCCGCTCGGCGGAGGCCACTCGCTCGTCGAGCATCTGCTGGAGGTCGTCGGCAGTCCGGTCCAACGCAACGGCGTCCAGCGGCCCGTCGGCGGCCAGCCGGCCTCCGGTCGAGCGCGCGTCCCGGTGCGCACCGTGCCCGTCCGCCCCACGCCGGCCGGCGTGGGGGGCGGGGCCCTCGCCTCCCCCGGCCTCGCTGCCGGGCGCGTCCGCGTGGGGGTTTTGGCCGCCGGTCGCGGGGCCGTCCGCCGGGTGCCGGCCCGCCGGCCCGCCCGAGGAGCCGGATCCCGTGCCCGAGTCGGGGCCCGTGCCCGAGTCGAGGCCCGTGCCGGAGCCGGAGCCCGTGCCGGAGTCGTCGCCTCGCTGGGCCGCGACGCCGGGCGCCGCCCCTCGGGCGCCTTCGCCCGCCGCGTCGTCGCCACCCCGGCGCGGCTGTGGGACACCGGCGGTCGCCGCAGCGCTCGGCAGGCTCAGCAATTCGGCCAGGCGGTCGTCCGCGGCGATCGATTCGGCCGCACGGAGCTCGGCTTCGTACGCCGCGTCCGCGGACTCCGCCGCGTCCGCCGCGCGCGCCGCCGCGAGTTCGCCGCGGCCCTCGGCGGCGGCCGCCTCCCTGGCCCGGTCGGCCGTCTCCCGCGCCGCCTCGCGGGCCGTGTCCCAGGCCGCGACCGCCGTCTTCTCCGCGTCGCTCGCGGCGAGCGCCGCGCGCGCGGGGTCCGCGTCCGGCGCCGAGTCGTCCAGCCACCCGGCCCGGACCGCTTCGGCTGTCTCCTGGGCGACCTCGTTCAGCCGCTGGCGCAGATGGTCCGCCTCGCTTCGGGCTCGCTGGGCCGCGGTCGCCGCCGCCGTGGCGTCGCGATGGGCGGCTTCCCCCGCCTCCTGCAGCCCGGCGGAACGCGCCTCCTCCTCGTTGGCGACGCGCTCGCCGTCCTCCGCCGCGGTGTGCAGCGCCCGTACGAGCTCGCCGGCGGCCGTGGCCCGGGCGGCCAGCGCCGGTGCCGCGTCCCGTTCGGCCTCACGGATCGCCACCGCGACACGCGCGGACCGGTCGGCCGCGGCCCGGTGGCGCAGCACCGCTTCGGCAGCCTGCCAGGCCGAGTACAGCGTGCGGGCCTCGACAAGTTCGCGGCGTTGCGCGGCGGCGGCCTTCTCGGCGACTGTGAGCGCCAGGGAGGCGTGCCGGTAGGCGAGTTCGGCGGCGATCAGCGAGCTGCGCCGACGGCCGTTCTCCGCCTCGGTCACGGTGTGCGCGGCGGCTGTGACCTGCTGGGCGAGATGGGCTGCCCGGCCGCGCTCCTCCGCGCCTCGTGCGGAGAGCCGCCGGGCGAGTGTCCGGGTCCGCCGCTCCGCTCCCGCGTGTACGTCACGGGCGCGCCCCCTAGCGTCCGCGGCTTCGACGATCCGGCCCAGCAGGTCGACCGAACCGGCGGTGAAGTCCCGCTCCGCGGTCAGCTCGGAGCGGCGTCCCAGTTTGTTGCCGAAGCCGTGCACCAGGTCGGCGAGACCGTCCGTGTCGCGGGTGTCGGTGACCGCGCGCAGCAGGAGGTCGGTGAAGTCGGAGTCCTTCTTCACGGCGAACAGTCCCGCCGCTTCGCCCTCGTCGGCGTTCATCTCCCGCTGGTAGCGGAACAGTTCGGGGTCCAGGCCCAAGTCGCCGAGGTGCTCGTTCCAGCGGTCGTGGATCTCCTCCCAGTACACGTCGAGGTGCGGGTACGCCTTGCCCGCCTCGGTGACGACGTCCCGGAAGCCCTTCATGGTGCGGCGCCGGCCCTGCGCGCCCGACACGCCCTCGGCGGCCGGTCGCATCGCCGAGGATTCGGCGACCGGCAGCGAGTCCAGGCTGAGGCCGGGCCCGGGCCGGAACGAGTACCAGGCCTCGGCGAACTTGCGCGGGTCGTTGGAGACTTGCCGGCCCCGCCACTCGCTGACCTTGCCCACGACGACGCATTCGCCGGTCAGGGTGTGCTGCCATTCCAGCGCGACATGCCCGCAGTCGTCCGCGAGGAGGAACTTGCGCAGCACGCCGGAGCTGGCGCCTCCCAGCGTGTTGCGGTGTCCGGGCAGCATCACCGAGAAGATCAGCTTCAGCAGTACGGATTTCCCGCCGCCGTTCTCCAGGAAGAGCACGCCCGCGGGGGCGGGCCGGCGCGGCGGACCGGTCGGCTCCTCCTCGAAGAACTCCGCCTGCGTGGGGGCCGGGTGGGGCACCGGCTCGCCGACTCCGCGCAGGTCGAGCACGGTGTCGGCGTAGCGCGCACCGGCGGGCCCGATGGAGTAGAGGCGGATCCGGGACAGCTCGTACATGGCGGCGGACTCTCGTGGTTGGCAGGAGGCGTACGGGATCAGTGAGTGATCAGGTGTGGAAGGGCAGGCCGGCGTCGGCGGCCAGTTCGAGGTCGTCGGCATCGGGCGGCGGCAGCAGAGTCGCGGTGCCGTCGGTCACGGGCACCACGCCCAGTTCCAGCAGCTCGGCCATCGCGGCGCTGCCCGCCATGTCACGGACCTGCAACTGATAGCGGGCGGTGGTGCGGTACGCGCCTCCGGCGTCGTCGCCGGTGCGCTGCAGGAAGCCGGAGTCGGTGAGGAAGGCGACGGCCTTTCCGACGATGCCCGTCGTGGATCCGGCCAGCCTCCGGGCGTCCTTGGTCGCGCCGGTGGCGCTGCGCCGGGAGTAGACCCGCCAGGCGGCTTCGAGTCCGGGCGCGTCCGACGTGGGGTCGGTGTTCTCGCCCTGCTCTTCGGCGCGTTCCTCGAGACGGCGGCAGGCCTGCCGTACGAACGCGTCGACGCCGTTGACGGTGATCCGGCCGATGTAGCCGTCGTCGGCGAGGTCCTCCGGGCGTGGGAAGGCCAGGGCGGCGACGGCCAGGTGGGCCAGGCCGTGCAGGAAGCGGTCGGCCGAGTCGGCGGTGGTACGGCGGGCGTAGTCGCCCATGCGTACGGCGAAGACGGAGTCCTCGTCGGCGGCGACGGCCATACCCGCGCGCGGCGAGACCTCCAGGACGACGAGTCCGAGGCCGGCGGCGACGGCGTCGGCGATCCGCGCGAACGGGGAGTCCTCGCGGTAGCGGCGGAGCAGCTCGGCGTACTCGGCGTCGCGGGCGGGCAGGAGCTTCGGCTGCAGACCGAAGGCGACGAGCCGCGCCGCGTCGGCGGCGTCGGCGGGTGTGAGAGGGACGGCGCCGGCCGGTGCGGCCGCACCACCGGGGTCGCGCTCGCTCCACGCGCCGTGGCCTGCGTGGTCGTCGTTCACTGCTGCTGCTCCTTGTTGCGAATGCGGGAGGGTACGGAAGGACGCGTAGCAACCGGGTGTCCCGCGCGCCCGCCGGGCACAGCGGACGGCCGTCGAGGTTCGAACGTCCGCCGGCGGCGGGAGCGCGCGGCGCTCACGCCGCCTCCGTCCGGTCCGCGGCCATGCCGGCGGAGTCCAGCAGTGCCGTACCGACGATGAGATCGGCTCCGCCGAATTCCGGGTCGTCCAGTTCCGTGCCGTCGTCGACGGCGAACACGAGCCGCTCCTCCCCCTGCCGGTACGCGGTACCGACCGGCGGGCTCGCGGCGTGGACCGCCAACAGCGCGACCAGATAGGGCAGATCGGGGTCGCGGCGGCGGGCCTCGGCGAGCAGTCCGGAGAGCCGGCGCGGCGCGTCGTACGGCAGGTCGAGCAGCACCATGGCGCTCGCCAGCTGCTCCTCGGTGAACCGGCTGTCGTCGGGTGTGGCGATCAGATCGGGCTCCGGCATCTCGGCGCCGAGATGCTCCCGCTCCATGGGCGGCGTGAGCAGTATGTCGACGAGATCGCCGACCCGGACGGCGACGGGCGTGCGCAGCCCCGTGCCGCGGGCGAAGAACGCGTCGGTGACCCGGATCGCCCGCTCCACGGGCAGCGGAAGCACCGGCGCGACGAGCTGCCCGTACAGGTCGAGTCCGGAGCGGCCGGCGGGTGCCGCGAAGGCCTGCCGGTCCTGTTCGGCGCGGAACAGGGGGCCGGCATCCAGCAGCCGCGACTGAAGCTGCGTATGGCGGCGGATGCAGTCCTTGACTATGTCGACGAGCTCGGCGGCACGCCGCTTGTGCTCCGCGGTCTTCGGGTCGGAACCGGTCTCGGCCTCGTCCCGCGCCTTGCGGATGTTGGTGAGGATCGCGTTCTCGTGGCGGTAGCGGTCCGCCACGTGGTCGAGCGCCTCGGCGATCATGTCGGGAACGGTGTTGAGCCAGTCGACGGCGCGGACGTTGCGCCGGGTCGCGTCGAGTGTCCTGCGGAGCGTCTCGGCGTACTGCACGGTCCGGTAGCGGGCCTGCTCGGCGGCGAGCTGGGCGTCGGCCAGCCTGCCGCGGCTGATCAGTACTTCGAGCTTGACCTCGGCGGCGATCTGCGCGCTGGTGACATCGGTGTCCAGAGCGCCGACGAGGACGTTGACCGCCTCGTCGGTGGTGCGCAGGTACACACTGCCGCCGTACCCGGGCACCTCCTCGATCAGCTTGAAGTCGTAGTCCCGCCGCACGTACGCGCCGTCGGGGCCGAAAGTGCCGTAGACCGCCCGGAAGCCCCGGTCGACACTGCCGACGTTGATCAGGTTCTCCAGGACCCACCGGGCGACCCGCTCGTGCTCGGCGGCCGGGCGGCGCGGCGCCTGGGCGGCGACGCGCGGGAGCAGCCGGGCCACTATCTGCTCGTGGTCGGCGCCGGTGTCGAAGTCCATGTTCAGCGTGACCAGGTCGATGGCGGCGAGCGCGATCTCCGCCATGGCGTAGACCGAGTACTCGCCCGCGAGGTTCGCTTTGCGCACGTCCAGGTCGTGCAGCGGCGCGGTGCACGCGAGCGCGCGGAGCCGCCGGGCCAGGCCTTCGTCGGCAGCCGGGCCCGGCGCCGGTGAGGGAACGGTCTTCGCCGGGGCAGGAAAGGTCACGACGGCAAGATTAGGCGGTCGCACTGACAACGACCCAAACGGCACGGATGAGCCGGTACGGCCGGTACGGCCGCTACGGGCGGTTGAGGGCCGGGCCGCCTCTCCCGCCGCCCGCCGCTGTCATACGCTCACCGCATGGCACCGACGATCGATCTCAACGCCGACCTCGGGGAAGGCTTCGGCCGCTGGGCGCTCACCGACGACGAGGCCCTGCTGTCCGTGGTGACCAGCGCCAACGTCGCCTGCGGCTTCCACGCCGGAGACCCGTCCATCATGCGCCGCGTGTGCGAGACCGCCGCCCGCAACGGAGTGCGGATCGGCGCCCAGGTGTCCTACCGGGATCTGGCGGGCTTCGGACGGCGCGCAATGGATGTTCCGCCGGACGAGCTGGCCGACGAAGTGGCTTACCAGATCGGCGCGTTGGAGGTCTTCGCCCGGGCCGCCGGTTCCCGCGTCGCGTATGTGAAGCCGCACGGCGCGCTGTACAACCGTACGGTGCACGACGAGGGCCAGGCCTGCGCGGTCGTGGAGGGCGTGCGGCTGGCCGGCTCGGATCTGCCGGTGCTGGGTCTGCCCGGTTCCCACCTGCTGACCGCGGCGGAGAAGGCGGGGCTGACGCCGGTCACCGAGGCGTTCGCCGACCGGGCGTACACCGCGCAGGGCACGCTGGTGCCCCGCCGTGAGCCCGGCGCGGTGCTGCGCGACCCGGAGGCGGTGGTGGCCCGGGCCCTGTCCATGGCACGCGACCGGGCGGTGACCGCGATCACCGGTGAGCCGCTGATCGTCCTGGCCCGGTCGTTGTGCCTGCACGGTGACACCCCGGGCGCGGCCGGCCTGGCGCAGCGGGTGCGCCGTGAACTCCTCGGTGCCGGTGTGACGTTGGCCCCCTTCGCATGAGCGGCGGAATGCGGGCCCTGCCCGTGGGCGCGCACGCGCTGCTCATCGAGGTGGGCTCGGCCGGGGAGGCCGAGGCCCTGCACGCCGAGCTGCTGCGCCGCCGGGCCGCCGAAGAGCTGCCCGCCGTACAAGAGATCGTGCCGGCCGCCCGGACCGTGCTGCTGGACGGGCTGGCCGATCCGCGCTCCCTGGCCGCACAGGTCACGAGCTGGTCGGTCCCCCCGCTCGCGCCCTCGGCGGGCCCCGAGATCACGGTTCCGGTGCGGTACGACGGCCCGGATCTGGCGGAGGTCGCCGCGCTGTGGGGCGTACCGGTGGCCGAGGTCCCGCGCGTAGTGGGCGGAGTCTCCTTCCGGGTGGCCTTCTGCGGCTTCGCGCCCGGCTTCGGCTACTTGACCGGGCTGCCCGAGCGCTTCCACGTACCCCGCCGGTCCACTCCGCGCACGGCCGTCCCGGCAGGTGCACTGGGCCTGGCCGGCGAGTACGCGGGCGTCTATCCGCGCTCCTCGCCCGGGGGATGGCAGCTGATCGGCTCGACAGACGTGGTGCTGTGGGATCCGGCCCGGGAGCCGGCCGCGCTGCTCTCGCCGGGCGGCCGGGTGCGCTTCACCGAGGCGGCGGCGGAGGGCGGCGGCCGATGAGCCTGGAGGTCGTGAGCCTGGAGGTAGTACGGCCCGGTGCCCTGACCACGGTTCAGGACCTGGGCCGCCCCGGGTACGCGCATCTGGGCGTGCCCCGGTCCGGGGCCCTCGATCCGTACGCCCACCGTCTGGCGAACCGGCTGGCCGGGAACCCGCCCGACGCCGCTGCTCTGGAGACCACGGTCGACGGCACAGCCGTGCGGGCCAGCACCGATGTCACGGCGGCCGTGACAGGGGCTCCGTGTCCGGTACGCGTGGACGGTCGCCCGGCTCCCTGGGGCGCGGCCGTACGTGTGCCCGCCGGGGCCGTGCTGGAGGTGGGCCGGGCCGTCAGCGGCGTACGCAGTTATGTCGCCTTCCGCGGCGGCATCGACGTACCCCCCGTGCTCGGCAGCCGGTCGACGGACCTGCTGTCCGGGCTCGGCCCGGGGCCTCTCGCCGCCGGTGGCACGCTGCCCCTGGGCACCCCTCGAGGTCCTTCCACCGGCGCCGACGCGATCCCTGTGCCCGCGCCTCCGGCAGAGCTCGTACTGCCCCTGCTTCTGGGCCCGCGCCACGACTGGTTCACCGCGGCGGCGCTGGCCGGTCTGGCCCGTGCCGTGTACCGGGTCTCCTCCTTGAGCAACCGCGTCGGCCTGCGTACCGAGGGCCCCGCCCTGGCCCGTGCGAAGAGCGGCGAACTGCCCAGCGAGGGCATGGTGCTGGGCGCGGTTCAGGTGCCGCCGGACGGCCTGCCCGTGGTCTTCCTAGCCGATCACCCGGTCACCGGCGGCTACCCGGTGATCGGTGTGGTGGCGGAGGCCCACCTGCCCGCCGCCGCCCAGGCCGTACCGGGCACGCGGGTGGTCTTCGTACCGGTACGGCGCGGCTGACCGGACGCTCCGGCCCGGCGGACCGGCCCACCCGCGCTCGGCCCGTACCCGACCGTCCCGCTCGGCCCGCCGCAATCCCGCGTCGGCATGGCCATCAGGCCGCACCCGCCTCGGCCGAAGCCGGCGCCGGCAGCGCCGCCAGGGCCGCCGCCACCGCGTGCGAGGCGCCCAGGTCCAGCCGGGCGCTGGTGCCGCGGGCCCGGTGCTGCACCTCCTCGGCCGCGAGCCGCAGGAGCTGCGGCAGCAGATCGGTGCAGCGGCGCGCCACCCATCCGGTGCCGGCGGTGGCCAGCCACAGCACGCTCGCGGACCGGGTGGGGGCGGGCTGCTCCGGTTCGCGGCCGGGCGCGGGCCCCGACGTGCGCCCCGCCGCCGCGAGCAGGGCGTGGAAACGGGCCGCGAGCACCCGGTGTCCGCGCTCTCCGGGATGCAGCCGGTCGGCACTCCACATCGCCCGGTCGGTGACCCAGTCGCCCTCGGCGGCGTGCAGGTGGATCGCTCCGTACCGCTCGGAGAGCACGTGGACGACGGCGTTGACGGCGCGCTGCCGCCTGGCCAGCGGGCGGGCGAGCGCGCCGGGCACCCCCAGCATGGTGCCCGGGTCGGGCAGACACGCGGTCAGCAGGAGGGCACCGCCCTCCGTGAGCGCCGCGCACACCGCGTCGAGGCGCCCTGCCACCTCATGGATGTCGAAGGTGCAGCGCAGGGTGTCGTTCACCCCGACCACCACGGAGGCGAGTCCGGGACGGAAGGCGAGAGCGGCGGGCAGCTGCTTCTCCAGGACGTCACGGGTCTGGGCCCCGCTGACCGCGAAGTTGCGGAACTCGACCGCGTTTCCGGCACCTTCCCCCTCCTCCCCCTCTCCCCCGTCTCCTCTCGGCACGAGCCCGTCCGCGAGCAGCGACGCCCAGCCGCGCAGGCCGCTGCCGACCGGATCACCCACACCCTCGGTGAGCGAGTCCCCGAGCGCGGCGAACCGCACAGCCCCGTAGCGGCCCGTCATGCCGCCACCTCCGGTGCCTGCACGGCGCGGAACCGTACCGGCGCGTCGTGGGCGGCGAGGAACGCCTCGACGGCGGCGTCCCACCCGTACCGCTCGGCCCGGGCCCGTGCTGCCCGGCGACGCGTCCCCTCGGGCCGCGCGAGGAGGACCTGCACGGCGTCGGCGAACGGTTCACCGCCGTCCGCGGCGGCCAGTCCCGCCGCGCCGAGGATCTCGGGCAGCGCGGAGGACGCGCTGGCCACCACGGGTGTACCGCAGGCCATCGCCTCGAGTGCCGCCAGCCCGAAGGTCTCGACGGGGCCGGGGGCCAGGCACACGTCGGCGGAGGCCTGGAGGGCGGCCAGCCCGTCCCGCCCGGCCACATGCCCGAGGAAGCGGACGGGCAGCCTTTGCGCCCGTGCCCGCTGTTCGAGGCGGCCGCGCAGCGGGCCGTCCCCGGCGACCACGAGCACGGCGCGCACGCCCCGCCCGCGCAGAGCCGCCACGGCGTCCAGTGCCGTACCGGGCCGCTTCTCCACGGAAAGCCGGGAGGCCAGCAGCAGCAGCACCTCGTCGGGACGGGCGTGCCGGGCGCGCAGCAGGGGACTGTGCCGTTCGGGATGGCAGCGTTCCAGGTCGACGCCGAGTGGGGCGCGTACGACATTGCGCGCGCCGATCCGGACGAACTCGCGCTCCGCCCACTCGGTGGTGCACACCACCGTGGAGAACGCCTTCGCGGTACGGGAGTTCAGCCCGTCGGCTGCCCGGCGCGCGGCCCGCTCCGGCAGTCCCCAGGACCGCAGGACGCCGTCCGCGGTCTCGTGGGAGACCATCGCGGCCGGGACCCTGGCCCGGCGGGCCCACTCGCCCGTCCAGCGCAGCGTCGTCCGGTCGGACACCTCCAGCCTGTCGGGTGACAGCCCGCCGAGCAGCCGTGCCACCCGCCGGCGGTCGGCCAGCACGCGGTAGCCGCCCGTCCCGGGCAGCAGCGGGCCGGGCAGGGTGATGACCCGGCCCTGTGCGGTCTGCCGGTCGTCCTCCCGGTCGCCCGGGACGATCAGTACGGGCTCGTGTCCTGCCGCCCGGTACCCGGCACCCAGTTGCCGGAGCGCCGTACGCAGTCCGCCCGAGGCCGGGGTGACGAAGTTCGCCAGCCGCACGATCCGCAGCGGCGCGGACGAGGCGCTCATGCCGCCACCGCCGCACGCTCGCCCAGTACCTCGGCGTAGTGGTCGAGCAGCTGGTCGCCGACGGCATCCCAGGTGCGGCCCTCGACCGCGGCCCGGCCGGCCCGCCCGTACGCGGCGCGCAGGGCGGGGTCGGCCGCCAGGGTCCGTACCGCCGCGCTCACGGCGTCCGCGTCGCGCGGCGGGACCAGCAGGCCGGTGCGCCCGTGGTCGACCAGGTCGAGCGGCCCGCCGGCGGCCGGGGCGACCACCGGCACCCCGCTCGCCATGGCCTCCTGCACGGTCTGGCAGAAGGTCTCGTACGGGCCGGTGTGCGCGAACACGTCCAGGGAGGCGAAGATCCGGGCGAGTTCGCTTCCGGTCCGCCGCCCGAGGAAGTGTGCGCCGGGCAGCGCGGCGCGCAGTCCGGGGGCACTGGGCCCGTCGCCGACCACCACCACCTTCACGCCGTCCAGCGCGCAGACGCCCGAGAGCAGTTCCACCTGCTTCTCGGGTGCCAGCCGCCCGACGTACCCGACGAGCAGCTCGCCGCCGGGCGCGAGTTCCCGGCGCAGCCCTTCGTCGCGCAGCTCGGGCCGGAAGCGGACGGTGTCGACACCACGCCGCCACAGCCGGACCCGCGGAACGCCGTGCTGCTCCAGGTCGCGCAGGGCGGCCGTGGACGGCGCCAGGGTGCGGTCGGCGGCGGTGTGCACGGCGCGCAGGCGCCGCCAGGCGGTGGCTTCGCCGGCTCCCATGTACGTACGTGCGTAGCCGGCCAGGTCGGTCTGGTACACGGCGACGGCCGGGACGCCGAGTCGTGCTGCGGCCGCCATGCCGCGCACGCCGAGCACGAACGGCCCGGCGAGGTGGACGATCTCGGCCCGGTGGGCGGTGAGCGCGGCGGCCACCCGCCGGCTCGGCAGGGCGACGCGCACTTGCGGATAGCCGGGCAGCGGCAGGGACGGCACCCGAACCACCGGGCACGGCTCCGTGCCTTGGGCGGGGGCCCCGGCCGCGGCGGCCGGGGCTATGACGAGCGGATCATGACCGCGCCGGGCGAGGTGCCGGGCGGTCTGCAGGGCGCAGTGGGCCACGCCGTTGACATCGGGCGGGAAGGACTCAGTGACGATGACGACACGCATACCCGTGTTGTCGTCGTGCGGGGAGTTGCTGTGCCAACGAGGATCTTTCCTCGCGTGGAACGTCCCATGAGCGTTTCCGTCTCACCCGCCTGCCAGGGGGTGCCGTCCGGCCGCGGTGCGTCACTTGGCGGCGGCGTCCGGCCCTATCCGCATCCGTACCGCGGTCTGCACCTCGGCCTCCTCGGCCGGGTCCGAGGCGAGCCGCCTGAGCTGCTCGACCACCCGGGCGTCGCCCGTCTCCGCGTGCCGGGCGGCCACCTCTCTGGTGGTCTCCTCGCAGTCCCACAGGCATTCCACGGCGAAGCCCGCGGCGAAGGTGGGGTCGGTGGCGGCCAGTGCGCGGGCCGCACGGCCGCGCAGATGCGAGGAGGCGGTCTCCCGGTACACGTGGCGCAGTACGGGAGCGGCGCAGCCGATGGAGAGCCGGCCCGCCCCGTCGACGAGGCTCCACAGGCAGGGGGCGTCCGGGCCCTCGGCGCGTACGGTCCTGCGCAGTGCGCCGAGGACGAGTCCGGCGTCCTTGCTCCCGCCGCGCGCGGCGAGCAGCGCGGCCGCCTCGGCGCCGAGCGTATCGGGGCGGTTGGCCCAGGCGCGGGCCCTTTCCACGGCGGCGGGGCTGTGCATCCGGCCGAACGCCGTGACGGCGGCCTGGACGACGTGGTCCGAGGCGGCGACGGCGGCCGCCCCGATCAGGTCGAGCACCTCGGGGTCCTGCTGTTCCGCGAGGTAGCGCAGCGCGGTGGCACGGGCGCCGTCGGGCCCGCTGCGGGCGGCCTCGACGATCCGCGCGCGGTCCTCGGGGCCCGCGACGGCGGTGAGGCAGCGCGCTCCCGGTACGTGCAGGTGGTGCGCGGGCCGGCGTTCGAGGCCCTCCTGCGCCCAGTCCAGTACGGCCTGGACGCTCCAGCCGGGCCGGGGCCCGGCCGAGTTCAGCTGTCGCTGCCAGCGGTCGAAGGAGCCCTGTTCCTGCGCAGCCCGGATCCGGGCTGCGAGCACCGTCTCCCGCGTGTCCTCGGCCCACAGCCGCCATGGCCTGGGCTCGAAGGCGTCCCGGACGGCGGCGGCCAGCTCGGCCTCGCCCTGCGGGGTCGCGGGGAACCTGGAGAGGACCGGCCCGGCCAGGGAGCGCAGCCCGGCGTCGTCGTCGCGCAGCGCCAGCTCGTCCAGGGCCCATGCCCAGTTCGCACCGGTCGCGGCGTAACGGCGGAGCAGCGCCATGGCGTCGTCGCGACCGTACGACGCGAGGTGGCCCAGCACCGCGAGCGCGAGGCCGGTGCGGTTTTCGTCGGCGTCGATGAGGTCGTCGACGTGGAAGAGGTGCTGCTCGATCTCGCCGAGTCCGCCGTCGAGATCGAGGTAGAGCCGGGCGTAGTAGAGGGAGCGGTTCTCGACCTGCCAGTCGTGGCGGGGGTCGCTGAGCACGCAGTGGTTCAGAGCCGCGAGAGCATCGGTCCGCGGCGCGGCGAGCGCGTGAAGTGTTCCGTCGCCGCGGCCCCTCTGCAGGAGGCCGAGCAGGGTGCCGCTCGGCGCTATGACTGGTTCGAACATGGAAAATGCCTCACATCAAGCTGTCGACGCAACCGGGGATTCCGCATTACCTGGCCGCGTAACAACATGTCGGGCCGCCCGCCGTCTTCTGCCTGGTGTAGGCCATCTTCCTCTGCCTCTCGTCGGTGGCCCGGAACGGGCCCTGTTCGCGATCACTTCGGTTCGGCGTCTTCTGCCCGTACCGCGTGTTCGTGAATCCGACGTCATGATGACCCAGTCATTTCGCCACCGCGACCACATTTACGGCAGGCCGCCCGGGACGGACCCTCACCGCTCCCCGAAAAGCTCCAGCAGTTCGGTCTTGGCGAACATGCGTGCCGTGTCCACGGCGGACGGCGTGCCCGACCTCGGGTCCGCACCACCCTCGAGAAGGGCCCGGACGACCTCTTCCCCGCCCTTGAACACCGCTCCGGCCAGTGGGGTCTGCCCGCGGTCGTTGGCCCGGTCCGCGTCGGCGCCGCGCGCCAGCAGGGCTGCCACGGCGGGCGCGTGGCCGTGGTAGGCGGCGAGCATCACCAGGGAGTCACCCCGGTCGTTGGTGAGGTTCACCGGAACGCCCGCGTCCACGTAGGCCGCGAGCGCTTCGGCGTCGCCCTGGCGAGCAAGATCGAAGATCTTGGTCGCCAGCTCGACCACCTCGGGGTCCGGGGCTTCGCTCATCGGGACGTACCACCTTCCACTGCTGCGACCTGGGGAGAGCCGGGGTGCGTACGACACTGAAGCCGTACGGGTGAATCGTCAGCGTACTGCCCTCCTCCCGAAATGGCCCCGGCCGGCCGAGTCAAAGATCACGTCGGACGCGTTTGGCCAGCCGGATACCCCCGGTCAAGTGAAATGGCCGGAAATTCACCCGATTGCACCTTTTGTCGCATAGATACTTCCTGTGAGCCTGGAACACCTCATGGTGACTGTCCCCTCAACCAGGAGAACCTCATGATCCTGTCTATCTCAGGTGTGGTGCTGCTCGGAATCATCGCCTTCCTGTTCTGCCGCAAGTGCGGACTCAAGGCCTCACACGCCCTGGTCTGCGCACTCTTCGGCTTCTATCTGGCCGGTACCGCCATCGCACCGAGCATTTCGGCCGGCGGCGCCAGCCTCGCCAGTCTGCTGGGCGGGATCAAGCTCTGACCGCCCGCTCCGCCGCCCACCACAACTCCAGGAGACATACGTGGCCAGGCGACCACTCCCCCGCATTCTCAGCAGCGGCAGCGCCTCCATCGCTCGCAGCCGCGAGTTCGCGCGCACGGCCGCCGACAGCGCCACGGACGTCCTCCATCCGCTCATCACCATCAGTCGCGGTCTGCGCCGGCTGGCATCCGCCGGGCGGCGCAGATGGGCCGCGACACCCAAGGACCGGCGTGGTCCCGCGCTGCTCCTGGGCGCGGGCTGCGCCCTGGTCGTCGCACTCATTCCGTACGGACCGCTGCTCGCCCTCATCTCGGTGATGGCGGCGGCCGCCTGGAAAGGACGCAACCGCGCGGCCGTGAAGACCGGGCCCGACGAAGCGGAGAAGGAACGGCTCCAGGCCTTGTACGAGGCGCTGGTTCCTTACTTCTCCGTGCCGGAGGACCCAGCTCCCCTGTTCACCCACGGCGGGGAGTGGAGCAGGGCTTTCAGCGAGCCCGCGTTCGACGAGGCCGGCCGGCTCACCCGGCTGCGGATCCGGTATCCGGCGTACTTCACCGACGGCGAGGCCGCCTGCCGGGCCCGGATCGAGCAGGTGCTGCACTCCAAATCCGGCCGTGGCCGCGAGTACCTCTTCGAATGGGACGAGGAGTGCAACCAGCTCGACCTGAGCGTGCTGGCGGCGCTGCCGACGGGCATCGCCGCTCAGCGCTTCGTAACCACTGCCGGCGAGATCGTTCTCGGCTTCACCGACCCGGGCGCCGTGCCAAGGACCGTCCCCGTGGCCAAGGGCGAGGGCGACGGAACCCATGACGTACCTCCCGTCGTCTGGCGCACGGGAGCCCGCTCCACCGAGCCGCACCTGCTGGCCGTCGGCCGGCCGGGCAGCGGCACCACCACCCTCATCCGCTCGATCGCGCTGCAGGCCCTCGAACACGGCGACGTCCTCGTCGTCGACGGCAGCGGCACGGGCGAGTACGCGTGCCTGACCGGGCGCCGGGGCGTGCTGGCCGTCGAATGCGGGCTGGCCGGCGCGCTGGCCACTCTCGAATGGGCCGCCCATGAGACCGAGCGGCGTCTGATCGCAGCGAACCGGGCCCGCCAGGCGGGCCTGCCCGCACCCGAGGACACCCGGCGGCCGCTGTGGATCCTGCTCGACCGCCCCAGCGTGCTCGGACACCTGGCGGCGGCTGACGGGCGGGCCGAACCGCAGGATCTGCTCCGCGTACCGCTGCGGCACGGCCGGACGGTCAATGTCACGGTCGCCGTGGCCGACCAGTTCGAGAGCATGGAAATGATCGGCGACACCGTGCTCTCCCACACCCGCGCCCGGGTCGTGCTCGGTCCGGTGACCGTGAAAGAGGTCGCCTCGGTGCTCGGCGCGCCGCCGCACACCACGCCGACGCAGGACGTCCCGCCCGGTCGCGGATACGCGAGGCTCGGTACGGGCCCCGTACACCGCCTCCAGGTGCCGGCCACGCCGGATCCCTACGACGACGCGACGAGCGAGCCGCACCGCCGGGCGGTGCTCGACCTGCTCCCGGAGCACCAGGTTCCGCCGGACGCCGAGACCGACGTCGAGACCGGGGAGGAAGCCGAAGCCGACGGCAGTCCGGAGCCCGTCGCCGAGACGGACGCCGAAGCCGATGGCAGTCCGGAACCTGTCGCCGAGACGGACGCCGAAGCCGGCGTCACCGCCCGGAAGCCGGCCCCGGTACCGGCGGAGGGCTGAGGAACGGCGGCCCGTGCGGCGTCCACGCCGGAATGGGGGCCGCCCAGGGCCGCCCGTTCAGGCCACCGTCCGCGCGTCGTCTAGGCCACGAAGGTCCGGGGGGCTTCGGTGCCCGTCGTGGCTCCCGTTTCCACCAGCCCCGCGGCCGCCGCCAGTCGGGCGGCCGCCTCCTCCGCCAGGGGTCCGCCGACGGTGAACGGGAGCCGGACGTAACCCTCGAACGCACCGTCGACACCGAAGCGCGGACCGGACGGCACCCGTACCCCGACGCGTTCACCGGCCTCGGCGATGCGTGAGCCGGAGAGCCCACCGGTGCGCACCCAGAGGGTCAGCCCTCCGCGCGGTACGTCGAACTCCCAGTCCGGCAGTTCCTTGCGGACCGCCGCGACCAGGGCTTCACAGTTCTCCCGCGCCTGTGTCCGGCGGATCTCGAGGGCCGACTCCCAGCCGCCGGTGTGCATCAGCCAGTTGACGGCGAGCTGTTCGAGGACCGGCGTACCCAGGTCCGCGTACGCGCGTGCCGCCACCAGGCTGCGGATCACGTCGGGCGCCGCGCGCACCCAGCCGATCCGCATGCCGGCCCAGAAGGCCTTGCTCGCGGAGCCGACTGTGAGCACCGTGCTGCCCGCCGGGTCGAACGCGCAGACCGGGCGCGGCATGACCATGGCCGGATCGAGGTGCAGTTCGGACATGGTCTCGTCGACGACCAGCACGGTGCCCGCCGAGCGCGCGGCCTGGACGAGCTGCCTGCGCTGGTCCTCGTCGGCCAGGGCGCCGGTCGGATTGTGGAAGTCGGCCACGACATAGGCGAGCCGGGGCGCGGCATCGCGCAGCACCTCGCGCCAGACAGGCAGGTCCCAGCCGGCCAGCCCGTCCGCCATGGCGACAGGCACGAGCCGGGCCCCCGCCGCCCGCATGAGCTGCAGGATGTTCGCGTAAGAGGGGGACTCCACGGCGATGCGCTCACCGCGGCCCGCGAAGAGGTGACAGATGGCATCGATGGCGCCCATCGCACCGGTGGTGACCATGATCTGTTCGGGCATGGTGGGGATGCCGCGTGCCGTGTACCGGTCGGCGATCGTCCGGCGCAGCGCCGGCAGCCCCGCCGGGTAGTCGCCATGGGTGTGGGCGTACGGCGGCAGCTCCTCCAGCGCGCCCTGCACGGCCCGGGTCAGCCACGGCTCCGGCGCGGGCAGTGCGGCGCAGCCGAGGTCGATCATCGAGCCGAGCGACTCGGGCGGCAGTGGCTCCAGCCCCCGCGCGGGCAGCGGGTTGCCGGCCGGGACCGCGGTCCAGCTGCCGGCTCCCCTGCGGGACTCGAGGAAGCCCTCGGTACGCAGGGCCTCATAAGCGGCGGCCACGGTGGTGCGGCTTACGGCGAGCGCCACGGCCAGTTCCCGTTCGGCGGGGAGCCGGGCGGCGACCGGGACACGGCCCTCGAGGACGAGCAGCCGGATGCCGTCGGCGAGGGAGCGGTAGGCGGGCGGGCGGCGGGCGCCCGGTCCGGCCGGGCGGGCTTGCTGCGAGGTGAGCAGCCGGCCGAGTTGCGCCGCGCCGACGGCCGAAGTCCACTGAGCCATGATTCCAGTCCACCTTCCCCGAATTGGCCATGGATGGCATCTCTTTCCAAGCCACAGAGTGTCACGGACCGGGCCACTACCACCACAGGGGGCGCACCTTGACCCGTCGGCTGCTGTATCTCTACCTCGGACTGGCGCTGTACGGCGTGAGCTCCGCGCTCCTCGTACGCGCCGGGCTCGGCCTGGAACCGTGGGGTGTGCTGCACCAGGGCCTGGCCGAGCGGACCGGCCTGACCATCGGCGTGGTCTCGATCATCGTGGGCGCCGTGGTGCTGCTGCTGTGGATACCGATCCGCCAGCGGCCGGGCCTCGGGACGGTCTCCAACGTGTTCGTGATCGGGATCGCCATGGACGGGACCCTCGCCGTGGTCCCGGCCGCCGGGTCCCTCTCGGTGGGCATTCCGCTGATGGCCGCCGCCATCGTCCTCAACGGCGTGGCCACCGGCCTCTACATCTCCGCCCGCTTCGGCCCCGGCCCGCGCGACGGCCTGATGACGGGCCTGCACCGGACGACCGGCCGGTCGATCCGCCTGGTGCGCACCGGCATCGAGGTGGCCGTGGTGGCGACCGGTTTCGTCCTCGGCGGGTCGGTCGGCGTTGGCACGGTCCTCTACGCGGTGGCGATCGGTCCCCTCGCGCAGATCTTCCTGCGCGTGTTCGCCATTCAGGAGGCGGACACCGTCAGCCCCGTGGTCGCCGGGCGGAAACCCGGACGCGCGATACTGCCCAGGTGACACACGTACGCCATCCCTATCTGCACCACCCGGGCCCCATCCCCTTCGCGCACCGGGGAGGGGCGGCGGACGGCCTGGAGAACACCGCGGCCGCGTTCCTGCGTGCCGACCGAGCGGGCTACCGCTACTTCGAGACCGATGTCCATGCCACCGCCGACGGGAAGCTCGTGGCCTTCCACGACCCGACGCTTGACCGGGTGACCGACGCCCGGGGCCGGATTTCGGCGCTGCCCTGGAGCGAGGTGCGGCGGGCGAGGGTGGCCGGGCAGGAGCCGCTTCCCCTTTTCGAGGAACTCCTCGAAGCCTTCCCCGAGGCCCGCTGGAACGTCGACATCAAGGCCGAGCCGGCCCTCGTACCCCTGGTGGAACTGATCCGCAGGACCGGAGCGTGGGACCGGGTGTGCGTCGGTTCGTTCTCCGAGAGCCGGGCGGCCAGGGCTTACCGCATCGCCGGCCCGCGGCTCGCCACGTCGTACGGCGTCCGGGGCGTCCTGGGCCTGCGGCTGAGGTCGTACGCGATCCCGGCAGCTCTGCGCGCCGGCGCCGTGGCCGCGCAGGTTCCGGAGTTCCAGTCCGGCATCCGCGTGGTCGACCGCCGGTTCGTCGAGACCGCGCATGCCCGCGGGCTGCAGGTCCACGTGTGGACGGTCAACGAGGCGGATCGGATGGCAGCGCTCCTGGACCTGGGCGTGGATGGCATCATGACCGACCAGATCGAACTCCTGCGCACGGTACTGACCGAGCGGGGGGCCTGGAGCTGAACGCCGCGCCGCCGTCACCGGTGCCGGACGGGGACGAGCAAGGGGGCGCGGGTGAGCGCGGAGACCGCGGACGGGACCGACGCGACGGCGGAAGCCGCCGGGCGCAGACGTGAGCAGCACGGCTGGTACTTCTACGACTTCGCGTGCTCCGTCTACTCCACGAGCGTCCTCACGGTGTTCCTGGGGCCGTACCTGACGGAAGTGGCCAAGGCCGCGGCCGACTCGGACGGCTTCGTCCACCCGCTGGGGATCCCGCTGCGGGCCGGGTCGTTCTTCGCGTACTCGGTGTCCGCATCGGTGATCCTCGCTGTGCTGATCATGCCCCTGGTGGGCGCGATGGCCGACCGCACGGGCCGCAAGAAGCCGCTGCTCGCGGCGGCCGCGTATGTGGGCGCGGCCGCGACGGCGGGCATGTTCTTCCTGGACGGTCACCGCTATCTGCTGGGCGGCTTCCTGCTGGTCGTCGCCAACGCGTCGCTGGCGGTCTCGATGGTGTTGTACAACGCCTATCTGCCGCAGATCGCCGAGCCGGACGAGCGCGACTCGGTCTCCTCGCGCGGCTGGGCGTTCGGCTACACGTCGGGCGCCCTGGTGCTCGTGCTCAATCTGGTCCTGTTCCAGGGCCATGACTGGTTCGGCATCTCGGAGGGCACGGCCGTACGGATCTGCCTGGCCTCGGCAGGCGTCTGGTGGGGTGCCTTCACGGTGATCCCACTGCGGCGGCTGCGAGACCGGGCGGTGGCCCGCGACGGCGGTCCGGTCCCGGTCGGCCAGGGCTGGCGGCAGCTGATCGCCACGCTGAAGGACATGCGGCGCCACCCGCTGACGCTGTCGTTCCTGCTCGCCTATCTCGTCTACAACGACGGGGTGCAGACGGTGATCTCCCAGGCCTCGGTGTACGGGTCCGAGGAGCTGGGCCTGGAGCAGTCCACACTCATCGTGGCCGTGCTGCTGGTGCAGGTGCTGGCGGTGGCGGGCGCGCTGGGGATGGGCCGGCTGGCCCGCACGTACGGCGCGAAGCGCACGATTCTCGGTTCGCTCGCCGCCTGGACGCTGACCCTGGCGGCCGGATACTTCCTGCCCGCCGGGGCACCTGTGTGGTTCTTCGTCCTGGCCGCGGCGATCGGGCTGGTGCTGGGCGGCAGCCAGGCGCTGTCCCGTTCGCTGTTCTCGCACCTGGTCCCGCGCGGCAAGGAGGCCGAGTACTTCTCCGCGTACGAGATGAGCGATCGCGGCATGAGCTGGCTCGGGCCCCTGGTCTTCGGTCTGACGTACCAGGTCACGGGCAGCTACCGGGACGCGATCATCTCGCTCGTGATCTTCTTCGCGCTGGGATTCGTCCTGCTCGCCCGGGTCCCGGTCAGGCGTGCGGTGGAGGCCGCGGGCAACCCCGTACCGGACCGGATTTAGACCTCGAAGTGAAAGGCCGGTAGTGTACGCCTTTGACCTGCCAGGCGGACCGTTACTGCACGCCAAAGAAGTGGAAACGCCGGGTGACATCTGCTGCCAGATGTGACAAACCAGGCACTGGTGGGTACTCCAACCCTTGCAAATGCAGCGGCACGACGGGCGACGCATGACCCGGAACGGGAATCTTTACCGCCGACCGGACGTTGACCGGATGACGACGACAGCGACACCTGTCCTGTGGGCGACAAGCCCGGGAGGCACGATTCATGAGTGAGCGAGCTCTCCGCGGTACGCGCCTCGTGGTTACCAGCTACGAGACGGACCGCGGCATCGATCTGGCCCCGCGCCAGGCGGTGGAGTACGCATGCCAGAACGGACATCGATTCGAGATGCCGTTCTCGGTAGAGGCGGAGATTCCGCCGGAGTGGGAGTGCAAGGCGTGCGGCGCCCAGGCACTCCTTGTGGACGGCGACGGGCCTGAGGAGAAGAAGGGCAAGCCCGCGCGTACGCACTGGGACATGCTCATGGAGCGGCGTACCCGCGAGGAGCTCGAGGAGGTGCTGGCCGAGAGGCTGGCCGTTCTCCGCTCCGGTGCCATGAACATTGCCGTGCATCCGCGGGACAGCCGCAAGTCCGCGTAACGCCACGGCGTTCGCGTACGCACCGCATCAACTGAACAGAAGCAAGAGCCGCGGGGGGGGGGCCCCCCCCCCGGCGCCCCCCCGCCGGGCGCGGGGGGGGGCAG